>NZ_CP015029.1:1220745-1525931 GCF_011455495.1 Frederiksenia canicola | reverse complement strand
CCTGGCTCACCTCTGAGCGCATTTTGTAAGCTCACGGGCGAGCGGTTAAAATCCCCAACTAACATCCAACTAATATTTCTACGTTCAGGATGTTCGCGATCGTTAAAAAAGTTAAAAACACCTTGTACTAATCTTGGGGCATCCGTACCACCAGAAGACAATGCATGTACACTGAAGAATGCATCATTGCCAATACGAATCCCAACTGCAGGACGTGCTTGTAATACTGGTACACCCGAATCAATCACATAAACTTCATCGGCTCTTGCTCGAGAGACAATCGCTAAATTGACACGATTTGCTCCTACATCAAGCCTTGAATAATAAATATACACAAAATCAGGTCGTCGGTTAGTCCCTAAATTCCACAAGTACTCTTCAATAGGAATACCAACCCCTACGGGCTGAATCACTCGTTGCGTTCTTCTTGCTGTTACCGGTAAAGATCCTGCTTCTTGCACCATTAAAATACCTGCCGATTGTTGGCCTGTAATAAGCTGCCTGACATTGATATTCCACTTACTTTCATTTGATGCCGATGATCCCTGCAAATTCCAAGTTGCAACCGTGTATTGATCTAATGTAGCAAAAGAAAATGAGCTAAAAAATAGTAATAATATAATGAGTAAATGACGCATATTTTCTCCTATTGAACAAGGGGTTCAGCAGATAATAATGGCGGAGCAAGATAGAAAGTTTGATCCTTCAATGGGGTAATGTGCTTATCATCACATTCTGAAAGCCATAATGTTGAGTAGTTCGTTGTACTGACCGGGTTATAGGTAATACAACGTTGTTGTGAAACGCTTTTGATAAAGACTGCCCCCCTATCAGTTGGCATCAATTCAAAGTCTTGATCTAAATTCTTAGGATCACAGCCATCATGAATAATTCCATTGCCATAAGCCTGCATACAAGTACCGAGAGCCTGATTTAAGAAACGAAAATGTTCACGACGGAAACTACGCTCTATCCGCCAATTGCGAATATTGCCGAAATGTTGTGAATTAATTGGTGCATAGCCCCATAACCAGTTACGTTTTGTTAATGCCCATACCGTAATAACGGTACCGTTTTGTCCCATAATAGTCATAAAATTAGAGGCGAGGGATGGGGTTGGACGAGGTAGTTGGTTATTACTGTCATGGCTTCCCGCTAACTGAGCTAAGGTTTGCGGCTTAGGTAATGATACTGCTCTTTTTAATTCTTCCATGGTCGGCGGGGTGGGATTGAGTGTTTGTTGAAATAAAGTTTGATCATCTACCTGACAATCACCGGGGCTACTTGAACAACTCACAATGCTTAACATAGCAAGGCTCAATGTCGCGTAGCGTAAAATACGTTTCATACGAACTCCTTCTAGGTCAAAATTTTGGGGGACGAATTAAATAGATTTTTTAGATGAAGTTCAAGCGAGAATGATACAGATCCGATCAGTAGCCATAATAAAAATAGGCTTTATTACAGAAAAATATAAAAAAGCCGAACATTCGTTCGGCTAATACAAGGATCAAGCGGTCAGTTTTGGGGAAAATTTTGCAAAAATAGAAATAATCTAGTAACGAAAAGGCTTGAGGCTATAAATCCGTTCCGAAAAAATTGGCTTTTTTGCGGTTTTAGGGCTAAAAATATCAAGAAGTTATGATTTATTTCGGAACAGATTTTGAGGGAAATCAGGATCGTGACAGGGTAAAGTTTGATTAAATTATAGCCTGTAAAATCCCTAAAACTCAAGCTAATTCGGAACAGTTTTACTCAAACTTATACACCAAATTGTCTTCGTATTTTCCTGTATAGCTGGTGGACGCATTGAGCGTGATCCGCTTGTAGCCGTCGAAGGTTTGCCAATTCTCTTTTCGGTTTTGGACTAAGTAATCAATAAACCGTACAAATTCACTTTTAGTTGAACTGAAAAAGAGATAAGGTGGTTTGGTAAGATCGATCAATTTGAGAAAATTGATTAGGTCAAAATAGCCTTCCTGCTTGTAGCTTGCTTGGTGCGTACAAAGATATGGAGGATCCAGCACCAACAGTACATTTTCATGATATTGAAACTTAGGGATCAATTCATCGAAAGATTGATAAACCACTTCAATACCATCCAAATAGCCGTCCGCCAAGGGATAATCACTTTGGCGTAGGCAATGCCAAAAATCCTTTTTGTAGAGTTCATCAAAGGTTCGAATTTGTTGTCCGCTGAATAGCAACCACGAGCAAAGAATATGGGGATCTTTGTAGCCGTCAAAGGCTTCAATAATGTCGATAATCTGTGATTTTTGGGTTGGATTCAATCGCTTACCTTTTGGGCAATCCGCCAATACAGCGGCAATTTGCTGCCGTAGTAGGTTGATCTCTGGAATATGAGCTAGACGTTCGGCGTAGCGGTCGAAATCATTGTAGATCACTCGCGCTTTCGGCTTTAGCTGCTTGGCGGTATGCGATAATAAGCCGCTTCCGCCAAATACATCGACAATGGTCCAGCCCTCGCCATCATTGTCGATATGCTCTGCTAAAAGTTGAGTGAAATGGGTGAGAAACATCCGCTTCTGCCCAATAAACGGAAGCGGCGCTTGTTTAAAAAGTTTGCGTGCCATAGTTTTACTCCAAGGCGCTCGGACGCTCTTGGCGTTCTGGCACTCGCAAACGTTAGAAATGATTGATAATTTTGCAGCGAACACATTTGATTTCTAAATGCGTTGCTGATCCTTTCGCCAATAATTTGTTACAACATCGGCATCTAAATTCTTTGTGTTGCATTGATCTATTCCCACAAGTGAAATTTATGCTACTCTGCAACCGCCCTGTGCGTTATTCGGGGTATAGCAGCCGTTCAATGCAGTCTGATTGCGTTGAGCCGACAAGGGATAGTGTTGGTCGCACGCCCTTGTCGCTATATTTCATCTAGATCATACACTTCTCCTTACTTTCCTATTTCTCTTACAACCTTTCTTCCCCACAAAAGGAAGAAGAGCTGATGACGATCAGCTCTTAGTTAAAAATACTCACACAAATCGCGATTATGCCTGCACCAAGTTATTTTCGCGCAGGTAGCTGTAAATCTTACCTAGCATCAAATCTTGAAATGGTTTGCCGATATCTTCTTTTTTCATCGGGGCCATAAAGATTTGCTGTGATTGCTCTTGGTCAAGGTATTTGTATTCGGTCACCAACGGGGTGAAATCAGTGACTTGCCCGTCGTTATCCGTGCCAGTGCCGATAACGTAGGTGGCGGAGATAGTGCCGTCTGGGTTCATAGCGAACGCGGTGACGGCAGAGTAAACAGGGCTTAAAATTTTATTAAATTGCATAAAATGCTCCTTATTGTTTGATAGATAAAAGAAAACCGCTCTTACGAGCGGTCTTGACGATAGTTACTGATGTCCACCAGAACCTATACAATTCTTACCTGGCGCTTGCTCTTGTGGGGCAAGCTGATAACAAAATGTTGGCTTGGTAGTGTAATCCGATTTAAATTGCGTTGAACACGCAGTTAAAAAACTAATAAAGATGAATGAAAATAAAATTTTTTTCATAAGTCCTCCTGTAATTAACAAATAGCAATGATAGGAATGTCTGGACAAGATACAGAACCACTGCCATAAATTGATGAGGTGTAGCTAATTTTTGTTGCAACATTTGCATTCACAACAAAAAAACCAGATAGAAAAACACTGTTGCTATTACCACTACCAGTTGCAGTCCCATTTCCTCTTACGTTTCCTCCCGCGGTACTACTAATAGTTACGGTTGCTGTTGCAGATACTGAAGCCGCTGCACTACCAGACGCATAACCAGCCCTAACAGTACAAAAACAAGCAGGAATAAGAATCACCCTTTTCTTGCCAAAAGGAGGGATTGTTAAGGTTTGGTTATGTCTTAGTGTAAATGCTTGAGCTGTATCATCAATTAAATTTGCAGCATAGATATTGCCATTAAACGTACCTGTCACCCCGTTAATTGAGCCGCCATTAATGGTAGTTCCCGAAATTGTGCCACCTCGAATGGTATTACCTTCAATGGTTGAACCCGTGATATGCCCTGCATTCACTCGTCCCAAAACCGAACTTGCTGCCGACAAACTCTGAATATTGAGCTTATCCGCTGACAGAGAACGCGTTTGGATATGCTGTGCACCAATCGTGTTGGCAGCGATGTGGCTCGCTTGCACGGCTCCCGCCACCAATTTTTCGGTTGTCACCGAACCTGCAGCAAGCTGTTGTGCAGTAATGCTTTGGGTCACAATACTGCCACCGTGAATCGCGGTCACGCCTGCATTTTGCCACGGGCTTGGCTCACGGGTATGTTCGGTGCATTCTTCGAGCATCGGGCGAGCGACAAACATTGTGGCAGACTCGCTAGCTGTTCTCACACGGTTGTGCATGATAAAATAGATTTTTGCGTATTGGGCATTTGCAGGCATTCGGAACTTGATAAAAACCCGATCAGCATCTTGAATGCCTCTAAATCTTTTATTCGCTCTGCAATCCTGTCTTACCGTGCCAACAACCTGGCCATTTCCAACAAAGTCCACATAAATTTCAACCTTTTGTGAACTATGATTTCCCATATACGCAGAGACGATGTACCACTTTGATGCAGTAAGTGGAAGACCTTGAAATAGAAGAGTGCGTTTTCCATCAACATCATATTCATTCGAATACCGAATTACATTTTCAGTCGGTAAATAGCCATCACGTCCCAATCCCCAAACAGGATCTTGAAAACACCGTCTTTCCCCGCGCTTTCCTATCGAAATTTCATCCCAAATGTGCCATCCATACGGTACACCATTCGTTGGATTAGCAAAAATCGGGTTAGTCAGGAGGTTTCCTCCAAGCCCAATTGCCAATTTATCCGCGGTGAGTTCACCCGCTGCAACGTGGTTGGCGCGGATTGCGCCTGCTTTGATATGCCCAGTTTCTACCGCATTTGCCGCAATCTTACCCGCGCTAATCGTATTGGCTTGAATATGGTTCGCAGCGATAGAGTTAGCAGCGATTTTACTCGCGACAACCGCATTCGCTGCTAATTGCTGCGTACCGATTGCGCCCGCTTGAATGGCGTTTGTGCTGACACTGTTTGCTGCCAATTGATGTGCAGCAATATGCCCAGTGAGCTTGGTGGTCGGAATCGGTGCAAGCTGATTGACAGATACCACACCCGCCAGCTTGTTCGCACTGACATTGCGAATTTGATTATCGCTAATCTGTCCCGACAGTTTGCTGGTAGGAATATCCGCCAACTGTGCAGGTAGGATTTTGCCGTCAATTTCGCTGGATGGGGTGCTGAATTCGTAGCTACGTCCATTCCATTTGTATAGACGATTGTCGGTTTGGTTTTTAAGCAAAGTATGACCCAAGAATTGCGTTTTGTTGGCAATGTTCGGGACAACCTTAATCATCTCAAGTTGACGAGCAGGGGCAGCCACATCAAATACTTTATTGATGATCGGCTCACTCAATTTTTCGTTGAGCACGCGCATTTCTTCGTCTATGTCGGTCCCCGTTTCACCGCGCAAACCTTGCTGCTGGGCAAAATCACCCACATTCTGCCCGCGTGTGTGGCGTAGCCAGTAGTAGCGGGTTTGATTTGCACCAACGGTGTGAGCGTAAAAACTCGCCAACACTTTCGCCACGCGTTTTGCGGTGCGGATGTCGTCCGTTTCGCTCGCCCAAATTTCCGTTTGGGTGAAATCATCAACATAGCCCCACGACAACGAAATATCACTCAAGCCGCCAACGACTTGCACGTTCTGCGGGAGCGGTGGGCGGTCAACGGTGAAGGGTTTGCTTTTTTCGCTGATTAGCTGACCCTTGGCGTTTTTGGCTTGGATGATGATTTCATACGAGCCGTTCGGTAAATCGTCCAATGTCAATTCGGGATTGTCTAAGCCCTTATGGAAAGCGTAGAGTTTGCCGCTTTTGAGAACACGGACATCATAAGTGAGCGTGCCAATACCACTGCTTGCTTGCCAGCCAATACGTGCTTTACCTGCGCCCACATCGACATCCAAATGCTCCACTTTGGGGGCAAGATGTGCCGTGGTGGAAACAGGTTCGAATACCGCGCCGTTATCCACAATCGCTTCTTTCTGCGGTTCGTGTTGCAGTGCCACGATGGTGTAGCTGCCGTTGTCATTTTCTGTAATGGTCATTGCCCGATAGAGGCGTGAACGGATTTTCTGGGTAGAAAGCGACCACACCCCCATTTCCGCCAAACCGACAGGCTCACGATCGAGAGTGATCACCTTGCCATTTACCTTGCTGATTTTGATGTGGCTATACTTCGCTTCGGCATTGATATAGCTGAAGTAGCTGTTACCGTCCAAACGGATGTCACGATCAAGGGTCACATTGCGGCCGCTGACTGCCACCATCCGCCCGCCAATCTCCGTGCCTGCATAGTGGTTGTCGGAAACTTGAATAATATCCCCTGGGATATGCATTAAGCCTTCCGCCCCCACACTAAAGGTCACTGTTTCGGTTTCAAGGCATTCAGTTTCTAAAATCCAGCGACCCGTACAGTAAGCCTGACCACGGTTGGTACAGCCAAACGCCACCACTTTTTTCAGATTGAGCCCATATTTGCGAATATCGTCATCGTTTGAAACGTATTCAATCGTTTTTTCGTAATTGTTCGCGGCGTCCTGATATTCCACTTGGATTGCGTTATGACGCGCCTTAACCGCAGAATACTGACGCGAAAATTCGCCGTTGATCACGTTTGCATTGGTATAAGTCCAAACTGGGTCGCTGGGTCTGTCCATAATGACAGTTAATTCTGTCCCGTTCCACACGGGCATTGCGCGGAAAATGGAACAGATGTCGTTGATCACATCATAGGCAGAGCGCTGCTCCGTCATCCACACATTACAAGTAAAACGAGGACGCATTCCGCCAAAACCGTCGGGGATCATCTGGTCACAATATTGCGCTGCTTGGTAAATTGCCCATTTATCCACCCCAAACTCGCCCAAGCGTTGCCCTAAACCGTAACGTTTGTTAGTGACAATATCCATCAAAATCAACGCGGGATTGTCACTGTAAGCAATTTTGAATGTACCGTCCCAAAGCTTTCCATAAGTACGCGTTTCAGGGTCGTAGTTACTCGGCACTTTGATTTTAATGCCGTAGATTTCATAACTGCGGGTCGGGATATTGGAAAAATATTCCGAGTCGAATTTAATCCCAACCAATGCGGTATTTGGATAGGCAAATTCGGTGTCGATAATTTCGGTGTAGCTTGCCCATAGGGTTTTGTTTTGTAACCGTTGGCTTCTGGAATCCTCTTGCACGCGCTCTACTTTGACCGTAAACGGCACAGGTGGCAAATGGTCGATCACCAAGTTACGCAGATACTGTGAGCTGTATTTGCCCTGAATGCCAAGCGAATACACGTTCCCACCAATGGTAATTTTAAAATCAACCGCAGAACCATAAGTGTCCCCGTTATCCTCTTGCTGAAAGAGAGAAGACACGCCCAAAGTCAAACGCAAACGACTGACTTTAGGATCGGTTATCGTGCGCGTGAGAGGTGTTTTTTTGCGGATTTCTGTGCTGACCGCCACTTCTTTTTCAGTGGCTTGAAATCCTTTCATCACGGCTTGATCTTGCGTACCAATTCGCCCCTCGGCGTGAATGTTGGTAAAGTTATAGCTGCCATCTTGGTTTTGAATCGGGGTATTATCCAAATAGACGGATTTCACTCCATCAACTAACCCCTGAATTTCTCCCTCAGACACCACTTCGACAATACGCACGCGCTGTTTTGAGCGCCCACTATCTGGTGCTTCGTATGGCGTATGTCCGCCACCACCACTACTTCCACCCATAATTACCCCTTACTGAATCCTACTGTTTGTTCTAATGCTTTTTCGCTTTCACTTTCCGCATCGTAGGTTTCTACGCCCTGCGAAATAATCCGTGAACCACAACGAATTCGCCCTACTGCAATCGGCACTGGCTGACCCTGTGCTGCCATATTTTGGATATCGCTAAAAGCTGTGGACTGTTTTTTCTCCGCATCACTACCGACTCCATCCAATGAAGGCGTTTTAGTCAGCATTAGGGATACGCCACTCAACATCATTGATACCCCAACCATGGTTCCCATCGTTGCCATACCATAGCCTGATGCACCTAAATATCCCCAACCAGCCGCACCGCCCGCATACCAAGAAGCCGCAACAAGCACTGCTCCGACAACTAAATTGAATACGCCCGCTCTCTTTGCCCCTGCGACCACAGGCGTAACGTGGATCGTCATTCCCGCTTTAAGCCGATAAAACAACCCCTGCTCGATGTAACGATTGTCGAGATACTGCCGCCCAATGCGAATTTTGTAGAACCCTTGCTGTACCGTTTGGCGCAGCTTCGGTATCTGCGAAAAGAGCGCACGCAACGCTTCGGCGGTGTCCTTTACATCAAGCTGAAAGACTTCGCCAAATGATTTAAGGGCACCGTAAAATCTAACTGTGACCATTGTTCAAATCTCCAAATGCTGTGTGTATGTTTTAGCCAGTAACCGTCGTATAAATCCCGTTTTGAAAGCCGTTTTGGGCTGTGGTGCAACACCATTTGATTGCCTAGATAAATACCCGCGTGGTTCGGCACATCGGCACCGACTTGCATCAAAATCACATCACCAATTTGCAAATTTTCGGCAGGATCTAACCGCTTGAAGCCGTGGCGTGTTATATTTTGCAGGTACAAATCCCCACCTTTTACCCACCATTCGTCCGTTCGTTCAAAATCGGGCAAATCTGCCCCCGCCAAATAGTAAAAATCGCGGAAAATGGTGTAGCAATCTGTCTGCCCGTGGACAAACTCCCGCCCTACAAGCGGTCGGATCACGGGAAAATTTTGCAAATCGCTGTTACAGACCAGCCAGAAATCCAGTTGAACGTTGTCTTGCATTTGGCGGTCGGCAATCGACAAGTGCATCTCGCCGTTCGGGTGCGAATGCACCACCGCCACAACTTCACCTTGTTGCTCCGCGCGGATAAAATCCTCTGGCAAGATTTCAAAATAGTTTTCAGAGTCAAGCGCCACGTTCTCACACGGCAAAAACTGCGGCTCACCCGTTTGGTAGCCCAAAACAACAAAACCGCAGGCTTCATTCGGCTCTGCGGTTTTGCAATAGGACAGGATTGTTTGTTTTAGATTGTTTGGTATTTTCATTTTTTTAGCCCAATTTGTTCACGGCGATAAATCCACCGTAATTACGAGTGTTGTTGCGAAGCTGGCAACCGCGCAAACAGCCGCTGCATTTGTCTTTTTTCGGGTCGGTGGTGGGCTGATCTTTCTCGTTCGCCACGGGTTGCCCCGTGTAACCGCACTCGCTGGAACGGTAAACCCAGCCACAGGTCACTAACATTGTGCGGCTGTTAATCAATGCGTTGTCCGTTTCGGTCGGCAGCGCTAGGGTGAACGTGGCAACTTCGTGAGTGAGATGGCTTAACTGCTCAATTAAGTAATAACTCACGCGCTCTTGCTGTGGATCTGCTTCACGGTTGCCATCTTTGAAATTGACTGCATCAAGAAACTTGGCGTAAACCTGCCGTCTGCGCACAATCGCGCCCAAACATTGCTCAAATTCGTGCGCCAATCCTGTGACAAAACCGTTTAGGTTTGCTACCGTCAGCGTCGGGCGGTTGCTTGGGCCCTGCCCCGATAATTCAAACCCTTCGGCTTTCACACCGAACGGCTGATAAGTATTCCCTTGCCACACAATCGGCTGTTGAAATTCGTTCGTGCCTGCGTAAAAGCGATACAATTCACCGCGATCGCCCGATTTAGACGTGAGATTGCGCAAATCCACCTCAAATAGGCTAAGTAGCGCGTTTTGCTCCAGCGCGGAAAGTTCCAGTTGAAACTTTGCAGAAATTGTCGTTGGCATTAAATCACCTCCTCAAATTCACAACTGAATTCAATATGCGTGCGTCCTGTTTTTTTCGACCACTTCGGGCAAACCACTTTTACCAGCTTGCCGCTGGCTTTGTCGCGGAAGTGAAAGGCTTTCACGCCGCCGTGATTTGCAAAAAATTGGTCTAAAGTGACCGCTTGTTCAAGCTTCAATTTAAAGGTCAGGCTAAATTTGCGTTGCAACGGATTCAAACCGTCTGCGATCCGCTGTTGATAGCCATCACCAAATTGATTCACCTTGCGCCGCGGCTCGCTTTCCGTGGCGTAGTTCGGCTGCGGGCAAAAAGGGAGTGTTTGTAAGGTCATTGTTGCTCCGATCTAAAAAGCCCAGAGCGTTTGCAGCACTCTGGGCTTTGTTTTTTGTTACATTTTAGTGTGCCAATATGCCGCCATTACGGCGTTCTTTGGCGATCACCTCCAGCACTTTCGCTTGAATTAGGTTGCCAAGCTGCTTGCCTTGTTGTGCTTGCTGTTCAAGGCTGGTGTTGGTGTTGCCGTCTTTGTCGATATGCACCGAAATGGTCACATTGTTATGTGTTTCTCCACTCGAACCGCCAACCATAGGCGAAACAGGCACACGAGGCACTGCTACTCCGCCGCCACTGGCAAAACCGCGTTTGCCGTAGTTCAGGTAGTTGAGATAATCCAACCCAATGCGGCGCGTGGCTTCTTTGGTGATAACGTACTCGCCGCGGTGGACGATGCCCGCAGGCACATATTTGCCGCCGTCGCCAGTGTAGCCGCCTGTGGCGAAATCACCACCAACAAAACCACCATTTGAGAAACCACCAAAAGCACTCATTCCTGATTTTATTGCATTAAACAACATCATCTTAACGGTCATTGCTGCAATATCTTTTAGGATTGAAGTCGCCATATCTCTAAAATTACCTTTGCCCGTTAAAACAAAATCTGTCAGAGCGTCAGACATACTATTGAACGCATTCACAGTAATGTTCTGCATATTTCCAGCCACATCAGTTACACGGTCTTCTATGTCAGCCCATCCAGCTTTAATACCTTCTACAGGATCAGAACGTTTCTTTTCTTGCTCTTGCTGTAAAATTGCATAACGCTCTTTTAACTTTGCAATTTCTTCATCAAGTTTAGCAATATTTTCTTCAGTCATACCAATTCGCAGTTTTGCAGCTTCTTGCTCTAACTGATAACCATACTGCAATAATTCTTGTTCAGAACGAGTTTTGCCTAACAAGGTTAATTCAAACTCCATTGCTTTGATTTTTTGTGTATTGTCATACCCAAATTTTGCAATTTCTAATTTCTGGTTTTCCGAATCAATTTGTGTGGCTAAAGATTTAAGCTGTTCTACGCCTTCAATACCGAAGTTTTTATACTTCTCTGCATTCAGCGTAATATCTTCCGTCAGTTTTTTAACTTCTTGATATTGTGACACCTGACCGAACATCTGAATATCTTTGGCATTGGCTTTCAGTTCAGATAAGCGATAAGACATTTCGCCAAATTGTTTTTGGAAATCATTGCTTTTTGGCGTTTTACCTTTCCCACTACCTTTTGCATTACCCTGAGCTTCTAGTAGAGCGAATTCAGATTTCTTTAATCTCTCAAATTCGGCTTTACCCGCATCAGTATTGAGATCGATACCCAGATTTTGGGCTTTTTGCGTTGCGTTGATTTCTGATTGCAACTGATTAGCTAGCTTTTGGTTGCCTGCTGCTCTTGCTTTGTAAACTGCGATTAGTTTTTCATTATCTGCAATGTGTGCATCTAGTTTGGTGTTGCCCGAAATCGCATTGTTCATTTGCAGAACAGCGAGTGCAGCGTTGATTGCAGATTGGGCAATGCTGCCAACTGCACCAGAGAACTTCAACGCCTCTGCCGTTGCAGACGGTAGTTTCAGGGTAAAGTCACCAATCGAAACATTCAGCCCATCGACTTTGATTTTGGATTGCTCGATATTAGGGAAAAGTTCGGCGAAGCGATCGCGGAGTTCGGCAATGGGGATATGCGCCTGCATATCGCGTTGATTTTCATAGGCTTTGTTTAAATTGCGTTGCTTTTCTTCGACTTGCTCCGTCACTAAAATGAGATCTTCTTGCTCTTTGGCTAACTGTTCGGCTGATTTTTCCGTTTCAGACAGCATGCCTGCAAATGCATCATACTCTCGGATAACATTTTCTCTAACCGATTTCTGCAACTCACTCTGTTTTCGGATCAACTTCTCTAACGCAGCTTCTTCTTCCTGAATATATTTCTTATTACGAACCAGCTCCGCATCCACTTGCGCCTTGGTCATCTGCTCAATTTTGGCTTTGACCTGATCAAGTGAATCGGCATAACGCAAGGCTTCTTCGCGTGCTGCTTTTTGTGATTCCGTAAAGCCCCAAAATGCCACCGCGGCTGAACCAGCGACGAACGCTAAAGTCATAATCGGGTTTGCCATTGCAGCCGCGGTCATCAAGCGAATTTCATTGGTTGCAGCTGCCGTCACTCGACTAAATACGGTAGTCGTGGTTGCTGCGGCAGCAGTGCCGGCAATCGCCCGACTTTGCGCAAACGCATTTTCTGCATAAGCAACTTTTAAGGCTTGCTTGGTTGCCACCAACTGCTTTTCCGCATTGATTTTTTGCTGTGTTAGCTGGATTTCTTGCGCATCTAATGCTTTGAGCTGATTAGATAACGCAATCCGTTCAGCGCGCGTCGCCGCACCTTGCACTTCAACGGCGATTTGTTCACGATCTTTTGTGATCTTCTGCTGTTGGAGAGCAATACTTTCCAAAGTGGCTTTGTTTTGGTTGTAAGTTTCAAGGGTATTGGCTAACTTTGCCGATGTTTGCTTTGCCAGTGTAATATTTTCTTCTAATTGCGTTGCGATTGCCGCTTGTTGGGCTTTCTGCTTTTCAATAATGGCTTTCTTTTCATCCGAGATTGCCGCTTGTCTTTTGATGAAATCTTGAACTTTATTTTTACCATGGTAAAGCGCCCAGCCACCAGCAGCAATACCGAGTACAGAACCAAGTTCATCCAAATGTTTTGCAGTAAAACCTAAGACTTTAACCGCTTTTTCAGATGCTCCTGTTGTTTTGTCAATTTCGCCCACCCATTTTTCTGCGGCAGTCGATAGGTTTTGCATTGCTCCACCAATGGTGGATGAAGTCTTACCGTAGAGGTCATTGACGGAACTTTCGGCTTTTTTCAGCCCTTCCACCATTTTTTCAGCGGTCAATTCGCCTTTATCGACCATTGCTTTGAGTTCGGCGGTCGTTACCCCTAGACCTTTTGCAATGGCTTGAACCACTGATGGTGTTTGGGTCATCAACGAATTAAACTCTTGGGCTTTCAATTTCCCCATAAGCAACGACTGGCTAAACTGTACCAATGCATTTGATGCCGTTGCGGAGCTTGCCCCCGAAATCGCCACGGCTTTTGATACTGTTTCGGTTAAACGCGCCACATCGGACTGCGCTAAGCCGAGATTTTTCGCATTTTGGGCAAAGGTTTGGTAAACCGATGATGTCGCTTGGCTACTTTGTGCCGTTTTTAGTGCAATGTTATACACATCCGCCATTGCGCGTGCGTGTTGAGCTTCGCTATTAGTAACTAACTGCAATTTATTCGCAAGTTGAGTATATTGATCGGCATATTGCGAAAATTGTGACCCCAGCGACTTAAAGCGCTCGATATTACTAAAACGAAACTCCCATTTGGTCGCCGTATTGATATTCTTCGCAGCCTGTTCAATATTATTGAGATAAGATGTTGTTCTATTTGCAAATTGCTTAGCTGAATTTGCCATTTTATCCATATCAACCTTGAAATTTTTTGCAAATTTCTGAGCCTGATAGTCTGATTTCGCCAAGCCTTTTTCAAAATAGACAGAGTCAAGAGTAAGTTGGATATTGAGTGAACCGAGTGAAGACATGATTTTCTCCCATAAAAAAAGCCCGCTAATTAGCGAGCTTTGTCGATATATTCGTTTAAATGCGTTCAGCATTCATTATTTTCGGAATTGATTTAGGAATTTTTCTGTTCTTTCCCGATCTTCCTGCATTTTTCGTGCATCTTCTGCCATTTTTTGTTTAGCTTGCGCGATATTTCTTAATTGCCGTTTATTATCAAGCGACATTAGAAAAAACCAAACAACCATAAAACCGATTGGATATATCATCCAGCCTGTTTCAATCGCTTTTCCTAACAAAACAACGAGAAAAATAGCACCAATGGCAATAGCGGCGATGATAAACCAGCCGTAAAGCCCATACACCGCACTTTCAACAAACATTTTTGGCATTTCTTTGAAGTCATCTTTCATCATCTATTCTCCTTCTTGCCTATTTACCCATAAAATAATACCGATCGTTCATCATTTCAAGGGAAACCGCTTGAAAAACCTCAGGAATTCAGCTAATGCTAAGCAAATACAGCATTCCCAAAATCAAATGGCTGAATGGTGCTGACTCGGTTTTGTTTTAGCGCCCACACATCATAAGCGGATTGCAAACCAAGCCACAATTTAGCGGTGCTGATACCAGCATCTTCCAACGCCAGTGCAATATTAGCCGTCATCGGGGCTTTACCGTGGACTAAGCGGGAAATAGTTTCTCTTGAAAAGCCAAGGTGATTCGCCAGTGCTTTGATTTGAATATTGTGTGGCTCAATAAAGCCGTCAAATAACACAATACCAGGGTGAGTTGGTTTTCTCATTGCTTGCTCCTAATGGTAATCTTCATAATTGAGAATATAAGCATCGCCGTTGATAAATTCAAAGGTGATCCGCCAATTTCCTGAAACCGTCATCGACCAAATGCCGTCTCGGTCGCCTTTGAGTTTGTGGCATTGATATAACATTTGGAAATCAGACACTTGGCTTGAGCGGTCGATCAAATCCAAAATACCGCCAATTTTACGAACGTGGTCGGCTCGTAATCCTTTGGTAATACCGTGCTCAAAAAACTGCTGCAAGCCTTTGTGCTTAAAACTCTTAATCATCGTGTTTTTCTCTTTTTATGTGATTATATTACATCACATAAAAAAAGCAAGTATGATAGCTATATTACAAAGAAAAATCCCTTTAGAGAGAGCTAAAGGGATTTGCACTTTAATATTTTGTACAATTCTCAATAGGAAATAATATGTCACCTAGAGCGAAAGTTGTTCGTGTCCCATTATAAAATTTAACCCGCGACCCGCCATTTTCTTCTGTAATATCTAGTATGAATCTAATAATGCTTTTGTTTGGTGTTGCAAGCAGCCTTATTCCATTTGGTAGTTTTTCTTCACTATATCCCAAATGATTTATCCACACTGGTTTTATACATTCAAAGTATTTATCAACCGTTTTACTTGAATAAAGATTTAATTCAGGTTTAAGTTTTAGTAATTCATCTTTTGGAAGCCCAGCACAACCAACTAATAAAGCACTGAAAAATCCAACTAGCACTAATTTTTTCACTTTTAATCTCTCCATTATTGCTAAAAAGTCTTATCTATACCGTTTATTTCCACCTGATGTATAGCAGTAAGTACCACCGCGCGGCCCTACACAATCAATAGAACCTGAACAAGGGCAAGAACCGCCGTAACTCGATCTTGAGCTACTCTTTTTAGGTTTCGATACAGATTTTGTCGATTTACTTGATTTGGATTTCGGTAATGGGCTTGATTTAGCCGTCAAATTAGACTGTGATTTAAACGGTTTAATGCTACCAGTGTAATCTTGCACATTTTGGCTATTATTCCCAGTTCTGAAAATGGAATCGTAGCACGCTAATCGTTTAATATCTGCATCAATTTTGGCACAAGATTGACCTGTTTCAAGCGCACCAACAGAAAGGGGCAACAACAATAAAGAAAGTAATAACTTTTTCATCATAGCTTCAGACCAAATTAAAGAGCTTACATTTTACCTCCAACAGCAACATTTTTCTGTGAACTAGATCACAATTCCCCTGATTGCTCAAGGGAATTGGATTTACCGCTTCGCCAAATACTCCGCCACGCCGTCGTCTGCGGTGTCGTCGTCCGAGCTGTCGCGGAAGAACGGCATATAGTCCGCCAAGGCCGGTGGTTCGGCTTTCGGGTCGCGGTTGATCATCGCGAGAATGTGGGCGATTTGAGCGGTGCGGTAGTCGTCGCGCCACAGACCAAAAGGTTGTTCTTGGTAGAACCGCTCGTATTCTTGGTAGTGGCGTTCGGGCATTTGTTCGATTTCGGCAAGGGTTTTGCCGAGCGCGAGCGACAGGGTTAGCTGGAACTTTCTTCGCTCGCTAAGGCTTTTGGGGGCGTAGTCGCGTTGCTGAACGCCACGAACACTTGGCTATCAAGGGCGGCAATGGCGTTCAGGTCGTCCACGTTGTTTGGGTCGAACAGGCGGTCGCCGTTTTCGTCGCACAGGCGCGAAGCAATGCTACGAGCAAGGCTATATTTTGCGCCGAATTGTTCGAGTGCGGCATCAAAACCTTCATCTTGTTCGTCTGGCAGCTCCACACCTTCAATTTCGGCTTGTTTGATTAGCCATTGACGTTGCTCAAAAATGAGATGGTTCATATCGCCGACGGTGGCATCGCGCAGATAGTAGGTTGTGCCGTTGATGTCGACAGGTTGGGTTTTGGGTTTGTTGGAGAGAAGTTGATCGCGTAGGTTCATTGGGGTTCCTTGGTTGAAATTCGTTCGTGCGATTGGTTACAAGCGGTCAGATCCGCTCAAAATTTTGCAAAAAATGGCACGCGCCAAAAGCGCGTACCATCAGGATTTTACGCAGGCAGCAAATAATCGCGCCCTGCTGGCTTGATTGATACCGAGCCGTCGAATTTGCCTTTGACTTCGCCGCTGAAACCGTTGCCCGATTCGATGAAGCCGCGGCCGTAGGTCGTGCCGCTGTCGTTTGGCAGTTCGAGTTTGTAGGCGAAGGTTTCTTTGTCGTAGAACAGCTTGCGCAGGCGTTTTTGCATTTCGGTACTTGGCGCATAGAAGAAGCTGAGTTTGAGTGAGCCGAATTCGATTTCGCCTGGTTCAGTTTCTGTGCCTTCGGAGCAGACGGTGGTCACATCTTCTTGGCTCAAGGTGTCGTCCGATTTTTCGATGTTTTTGATCGCACAGAATTGCCCTGACCACTGCACGCGCGCAGCTTTGACTTGTGAATAGTTGGTCGGCAAATCTTTGCCCGTCCAGTTCACTTCGTCGCAGAATTTCACTTTATCGCCCGTCACCGAAAGCACAGGATAAACGCCGTCCAGCGCACCTGCGCCCGTGATTTCAATCGCATCGCCTTTTTGGTAGCCCGAACTGGCGACGGTGATTTCGTTAGTGGCAAGGGTGATCGCGGTAATCGCTTTTTGCGCTTCACGGCCCGTGCCGATGCGGAATTTTGTGCCTTTAAATGGGGTGGTTTTTGCCATAATTAGTTGTCCTCATAAGCTATTTGATAAGAAAACATACGCCGATGTAGCTTGCTATCGGCTTCGTAGTCGCTGAAATCTGACTGTCGTTCTGCAAAATTGAAGGCGGAAGTGACCGCTTGTTGAATCGGTTTGCGCAGGCGGAAAATATCGTCAGGATTTCGGCTGTAAACATCAATTTGCACCGTGAAATCGTCTAAATCGCCGTCTTCCAGTGCGGAATTAGGCGAGATGTTAGGAAACTGATAGACAATCACGGGAAATTCGCGGTGATCTTCGGGAATCACTTCATAAAAACAATGCCCTGCCACCAACGGCGACAGGGCTTGATAGAGTGTTTGTTGGATCATTAACTGTTCTCCATAATTTCGCGGCGCAAGGTGGAAATAATGGCCTTGGCGGCTTGCCCTTTGCTCTGCTCAAAAGCGGGTCTGAGAAAGGGTTTCGCGGGCATTTTGCTGGTGCCAAATTCCACAAATCGCCAGTAATACGGATCGTGGGGGTTGTACGCCCCGCTCTTTCCTTTTTTGGTTTTAAACGCCGCGATGCGTTTGGAGCTCAAGGCTCTCACGGAAATTAAGGTGGTGGTTTTGCCGTTTTTGCCGACTTTGGTGCGCTCAACAATGGATTTTTTGAGTGTACCTTTGCGGCGGTGCGGTACGTTTTCTTGCAGCACGGGTGCTTTGGCACGGGCGGTGTCGCGCACAATGCGTCCGCCTGCGCGCATTGCTTTGGCGGAAATTTTGTTGCGCACTGTTTTATCCAACGCCTGCAAGTTTTTGCCCAGTTCTTTCAAGCCATTCACTTTCACGCTAACGGTCATCTGCCACTTCCTTACACTGCAATAGCAGGGCTTTGTTCAGAGATTTGTAGTTGATCACGCTGACAATTTCGTAAATTTGTTCGTTAAAGACCACTCGCATTGTGCTATCAACATTAGGCAAATAGCGTAGCCAAATTTGCGTGGTTACTTCCGACTGAATTTGCGCTTCTGCAAAATACTCTCTGCCTGAGAGCGGTTTTACTTCCGCCCAAACGTGATGCACATCTAGCCATTCGGCAATAGTGGCACCATAATCGCTTGGGCGGTTGCGTTGTTTCTGCAACCTGATGCGGTGGCGAAGTCTGCCGATATTCAAAAATCCCCCTTAATCCCCCCTTGATAAAGGGAGAAATGGTTACAATGTGATAAACCGATACCGTTGAGCAATGGCTTCTACGGTAGGTGGAATAGCAAAATTCGGTGAATTATTCGCTTCATTCCAACCGCTTCTATTTTCGTAGTAGTGAGCGGTTAGCATTAAAATGGCTAATTTAAGATCATCATTGATCTCTAAGGCATCAGTCGGCGGTTGTGATGGTAGTTTGTCGAACAAGGTGCGATTCGTTAGATTAGCGATGGTGGCTTTTGCTGAATTTAGATAGGTTGTCAGCAAATCATCTTCCAAATCGTGTTCAATTCTGCACTGTTGTTTGACTTCATCAAGGGTAATTTTCATAGCACCTCACAAATAAGGTGGGATTACCCCACCTAAAACTATTTACCCACTAAGGCTTTGATTGCCGATGTATCTTCCAACACACAGTCGAAACGGTGGAAGGCAAGGAAACCAACCTGATCAAATTCCGCATAGCGTTCTACAAGACGTTTTAAGGTCATATAAGATACTCGGCGAACGATGAAACGATTGAAATCGCCTAAGTAGATGAATTTGTTACCTGTACCAATATCTTTGATACCTTGGTCGATCACATATTGGTGGCCTAAAATGGTCGCAGGGGCAACACCACGAATATCAGGTAACCAAATTGGGCGTTTTTGTGCATCTTCCATTTCTTGTAAAAGGCGGAAGGTGTTATCGTTAAAGGCTAAACGAGTGTTACCCGCACCACGATAGGCAGGGTCAATAGAGTGAATTAAAGCGTTGATGTCTTTCCAGTCCACTTTGCCTGCGGTAGCGGCGGTGGTTGTGCCTGTTACGCTCACTTCTAAGCCTTTTGGTTGAGCTGGTGAACCTACACCTGTACCTTGAATTAAGAATTTCGCTTCTGCACGACCGATACGTTCGGCAATGCGTTGAGCAAGGTAGCCTTCAATATCAATCGCACTGTCTTGCAACAATTCGTTTGAAACACGAATAATTTTAGAGGTGAGCTTTTTCACACCTAAGCTTGCCACACCAAAACTGGTATCCATTTCGGTTGCTGCTTGGTTTTCACCAATCAATTCACCGATTTCAGCGGTGCTGTCAGCTGTGATCCATTCGATATTACGACCATCTGAGGTGGTGAGAATTTTACTGACCGAAGCAATACCGCCGTAGGCTTTCATCTGCTCAACGATGCGTGCTTGGAACTCTTTGGGGACGGTGTAGCCCCCTTGTTCATTTGTACCAACAGATTGGGCACGCATTTCCGCCAAGATCTTACGCTGTTCAGGCGACATATCCGCCATACCACGACGTAGGAACTCATCAAAGACATTGCCTTGTTCTGCTTGTGCCTGACGTTGTTCATCTTGTGGTGGAGGGGTTTCTTCGACAAAGGTTTTGTCTAAGGCTCGTAAATCTTCTTCACGCTGAATTTGGGTGTCGAGATTATCGAGTTCCTTTTTCATATTTTCCCAAGTGGTACGTTGATCTACCGTCCATTCGTTTTCGCCGATGGTTTCGTGAAGATTACGCATATTACCTGCAAGGGCGGTACGTTTTTGTTGAAGTTCTTTTAAACTCATAGTGGTTTCCTTTTGTGATGAAGAGGGGGAATAAAAAAACGGTCAGACTTGCAAAAAATTGGCAAAATCTGACCGCGTGTAAGAGGCGAAGATTAAGCTGAAATCAGCTGTAAAAACCGCTCCCGTGCGGCACGTTGGTTGATGGCATTTTTGATTGCACCAGAGTTGCGTGCTTCTTTCCACGCTTCCAAAGAGCGAACAGTACTGCTCGCTTCTTGGTAAGCGGGGTAAGTAACGGGGCTAACATCATACAGTCGGGAAATTTTATGGATTTCACGAATGATCACGCCATCATCATTTTCATACCAATCATCGCCATTTCGAGCAATGCGGAACGCAAATGATGATTGAGTAATGTCGCCACGTTGCAAGGGAGCAATCACTAAATCCCGAATAGTTGGGGTATCTGGGGCAATGATGTCGTATTTTAAGCCTGTTTCATCAACGGATAGGCTTAGTGTACCAGCGGTGCTTCTGCCTAAAATGAAATTTGGATCGTGGTTAAATAAGCCACGCACATCATCATTTAGGCAATCATCAAATGCCCCTGGCATAATAATTTCACGAAAGCCCCACATGACTTCCGATTTGCTGTTAAATACCGAGCCATAACCGATAATATGGGTGGGTTCATCTTCTCGTTTTTCTGCTCGGACTTCGCCGAGATAAGATCGTTTTTCAATATCACTCATTCGGTTGCTCCTGTTGGTTGTTATCTTTGATTTGTTGTGCGGCATTGACACTAACAAGGAATTCATCTAAACCTTCGACGGGGTTCATATCTTCAAACATTCGGGCTTCGTTACGGCTCATCCAGCCGTCAGTGATGGCGTTATGGTAAAAGGCAGCACGTTCCGTTGGTGTACCACGCATAATGCCCGATAGGTTGAATTTGACGAAATAGCCAGCTTTTCTTTCCGCTTCAGTAAAGACTTTACGGTTGATTTCTTGCTCCCAATTCACAATCCAAGGCATTAGGCTGTAGCGGATAAATTGGATAGTTTGCTCGGAAATGTTAGAAAAGGTGGCTTTTTCTAAGTCGTTGATCATATGTGCTGGTACATTGAAAATCCCTGCAATTTCCGAGCGGTTGAGTTTCATCATTGAAAGTAACTCGGTATCGACTGGAGAGATTGTTAGAGCCTTATAATCTAAGTCCGCAGGTAAAAGAATGGTTTTGTTCTCTTTTTTGCGTAGCTCTAACTGTGCCTTTTCCCACATTTTTTTGAAGTTATCCCACGCATTGGCATTGACTTGCTGTTTCATTGTGACAATGCCAGACGGTCGAGCATTGCCATTGAAAAAGCCTTTGGCGAAATCTCGTGCATCTAGCCCTAAACCAATGGTTTCAGCGTGTTGTTGAATCACTGATTTACCCTGTTTGAGTGATGTACCTAAGGCTTTAATGTGGATCATCTCATCGGGGTTGATGGCAAGCGTTTCGTCTTCATTATAGTAACCATAAACATAGCGATGACCATTTTTGAGCAGTTGCACGAGCCAAGGCTCACGGGTTTCTAGGCTAGTGACTTCGCCTTTTTTATTGCGTTCGATATGTAAGTAGGCATTGCCATAGAGCAATACGGCACTTTGGTTGTATTCCCGCATTTTATAGGACGTTTGCCAAAAATTCGGACTATCGTGCAATAAGTAAAATAGTGGGTGATCTCTTGCACTTTCTATTTTATCTTTATCTTTGCGTAAAACGTGTAGCGGTAGTTGAGCCAGTGAGCTTGCCAAGACATTCACACAGGCGTAAACCGCTGCCGATTTCATCGCAAGATCAGGGCTAACCGTTCGCCCGATACCACCGCCAAAGAGTTCATCAACGGCATTTTCTGCCGAAAGTGGCACTTGCGGATTTTCTAGCGAGCGTGGCTCGAAAAGTTGGTCGAAAATCATCGTTTACTCCGTGCGGAAAATAAGGCGTAAAGTAATAGCAGACCACCGCCAACCATTAAGGCAATCGGTAAGCCAAACTGTAGGTAAACGCCATAGCAAAGCATTGCTGTGCCAGCAATACCGATAAGATCAGTGAGAAAGTTTTTCATAGGGTTTCCGTTACAAGCGGTCAAATGTAGGAAATTTTTTGCAATTACAATGTGAGAATTTCATCAGGCATATAGCCGTCATCATCATTGAGCATAAGCCGTCCGATTGCCATCATTAAGCCAACTGCTCCGTCAATTTTATTTTCAGGGATTTCTTTGACGGGGCGGACAATATCGTCGTTTCCTGCGGCATATTTGCCGACCACATTACCAATACACCAAGTCATAATCGGGTTGCCATCGTGATGAAATCTGCCCGCTTCAATAGCGGCTTCCAGTTCTTTCATCGGGTCGGATAGGTTGGTGTAGTTTTGGGTAATGGTTATCGGATTTAAGCCTTCGTCCGCTAAGTCGTGGCTGATAGCAATTGCACCGTGTGGGTCAATCGGGCAACTCACAACTTTATGTTCTTTGTTGGTGTCTTTGATCGTTTCCAAGATCTCTCGGTAATCGACTTCTGCTCCGTCTGTTGCCGTAAGATGTCCGCTTACTACCCATTTTTGATATTTATCGACAACACGTTTGAGTGCGGTATCGGTACTAAAAATAGTATCTTCTGGCACGAAGAATTTTGGGGAGATACAGTAATAGTGGCGTTTGCCGTCTATCATTCGGGTAAATACAGGTACTAGGCTGTTCATATCGAGCTTGCGAGCCATATCTAAGCCGAGTACCACATCTTCGCCAGCAAAATCATCAAGGGTTAGGCTGTCATCACGACAATTTTCCCAACTTACCATATTGAAGAAACTCTCTTTTGCCGATACCCAAACATTTAAGTGCTTGGTTTTGAATTTGTTGGTAAAACGTGGGTTGTTGATTGCCTGTTTTTGTTGGCTTTCAAGGTAATCACCGTAAACGGAAATATCAAAATTGGGGTTGGCTTTGCGTAAGATTGCAGGATCAGTCCAGTCGTCATCTTCGTCAATGGTGTAAATCATTCCAAACAATTCATCATTCGGGGTTGTACCATTGAGCATATCAATCACTTCTCGACGTTTGTCATAGCAAGGCCCTTCAATGTTGTAACCTGCTGTGGTGATGATCCACATTAAGGGTTGTTTTCTTGCCCCCATACCTGTGAGCATGGTGGTGTAAAGCTCGTCATCTTTGTGTTCGTGATATTCATCGACTATCGCACAGCTTGGGGATTGCCCATCGCCTGGGGTGCCGATTAAAGGTTCAAAACGTGAGCCATCGGCAGGGCGATTTAGGTTCGATGCATTGACTTCAATGCCAAAGGTTCTACAAAGCAAGTCTGTCTTTTTACACATTAGTCTCGCAGGACGAAATACTTCCCAGGCTTGCTTTTCGGTGGTTGCACCTGAATAAATTTCTGCACCAAATTCGTTATCCATACAAAACATATATAGCCCCACACCTGCGGAAATCGCTGATTTTCCGTTTTTGCGTGGAATTTCCGTATAAACTTGGCGATATTTGCGTAAGTTGTTGGATTTTCGCAACCAACCAAAGGCATTTGAAATAATGAATAATTGCCACGTTTCAAGTGTAATACTTTGTCTTCGTAGTGCCCAGTCACCTTTGGTATGTGGCAAGCATTGGATAAACTTACAGGCTTTTTCCGCTTTTTCATTGTCGAAATAGTAAGGAAATGCGAGATCTTGCTGTTTTTCCAAGTCGTCTAAATGGCGCTGGCAGGCTTTTTTGATGTAACGGCAAGCAGCAATTTTGCCAGATACCACATCTTGGGCATATTTGTTGGCTTTTTCTACGTTGGTCATCATTGTAATAGCTCTGCAAATGGGTTGTTGTGTGCTTCGTCTGCTTTACCGATAAGCCGTTGGCGACTGCTTGGGTCTAAGCCAAGTAGCGATCCAAAGGTGGACATCTGGCGAACGGCTTCATTGAAAACAGTAAATGCAGGATTTTTTGATAATCCGCCATTGCTGTTCTCAACAAAAGTGCCATATTTATCAATATCTTTACAGGCGATGTTGCGGTTTTGGTAAGCAAGGCAGTAGTTAGCAACGGTTTCAAGATCCGTTTGAAAAAGTACGCCTTGCGGAAGTAATTCTTTCAATAAAAATGCCCACATTCGCTGACCATCTTCGTTGAGTTGGGGCGGTGGTGGGCTGTTTTCGTTAAATTCGCTGAATTGAGGTTCACTTTCATTCAGCTTGCGTTTACCAGGGTTGCCTCGACGTTCTTTCACTTTCGTCGGGGTGGGTTTTCTACCTCGCCCTGGCGTAGTGGCTTTTCCTGTCATTTGGCATTTACCCTAAAATTTTAATTTCGCGGTTGTAAAAATTGAGTTCCAGGGGCGGTTTTCGGGGCGAAAGGTGGTAGAGATTTCTCCACCCCCTCCCCATTTGCAAAAAATCAGTAGGATCTGACCGCTTGCAACTCACTTCAACCGCTCGCGCGCCGTTTTAGCTTTATGGCAGTTATCACACAAACTCTGCAAATTTGAAAGCGAATCCGTGCCGCCATGCGCTTTTGCTACGATGTGATCGACCGTTGTCGCCGTCACATAAAAACCTTGTGCTAAGCACGCTCGGCATAGATAGCGATCACGTTCCAGCACCATTGCCCGCAGCTTGCGCCATTCCGCGCCATAGCCACGCTGCGTCGCCGTTTTACCGCGTTGATGCCGCTGCCAACCACAACCGCGATGCTGCTCACAATAGCCCGAACGGTCAGTAGTCGAGTGCGGACAGCCTTGCTTACGGCAGGCTTTAGGTATGCGAGCGACCATAACCACCCACCGACACGCCGCTCTCCGTGAGCAGCTCAATGCGATCATCGCCGTAAATAAACTGATAATGTACGCCACCAAAGGTTAGCTCATCGTCCGTTACCAGCACCGCCACAGACACACCAATAACATCGGTACGAACAGTAGTGGCAATCTGTTCAGGGCAAAGTAAGGTTTCGCCCAGTTCATCGACATAGCTTTCAGGTGTGTAGAACACACTGTCAAACGGCTTATCCCGATCGGCTTCGGTCAATCCTTTATGGGCGTAAAACAACGCTTGCTTAAAGGCTTCGCTCGCAGGGTAAGCAATCACAGCGTTAGTAGCATGGCTAAAACTCTGATAGTATTTAGTAGATTGTTTGATAATCATTGGTTGTCCTTGTTATATAAGCTTACCTTTATACTCAACACTAAACATAAAGATAAACTCTATTGAAATGGCGGAAGTCCCTGCCGCCAACAGGTAAATAAATTTCACATTGTCATTCTGCTTAATTTATTTATCATCATACGAAAATCGGGCAACGTCGTATTAAGCCCCAAACAGAAATCATCATTGTTTGACTACACAATGTCATCTGCATTTTGACGCACGGTTGCAGATAACCGCCAAAAGAAAAAGGGGAGCTTAATGCTCCCGTGATAGCGGCTACTCCGCCACGCTATTTAAACCCGCCTTTGACCTGTGCCATCCATTCCCTGATGCCATCAACTTGACTCGCACACAAGTCTCGTTCGCTAGTCACTTTGATCAAGTGCTCAATGGCATCACCGTAGGTTGTGCCGCTAAAGGAAGACCGCTCGCAAGGGATGGTGTACGCTTGCGGTGGGAATAAATATTGTGTGTGAGTACGGCTAGTGCAGCTGCTCAATAACACCGTCAGGCAAAGCAGTGTTAGCACACGGACTGTCTTTGAAAATAACTTTGACTTTCTCACGCTTACTCTCCACTTGTTTTCGTAACTGATTTGCAAATTTTTCTCGGGATCTGACCGCTTGTTGCTCGTGTAGAAGTGCCTGCTCCAAATGTTGCTGCGAAGCTTCTAACCGCAAAATAGTTTGGGCTTGCGTTTGGTTCTCGGCTGTCAGCCTACCAATCTTCTGATATTGATACCCAGACCATACACCCAAGCCCAAAATCACTGCGGCAAGTCCGCCATAGATTATCCTGTTAAATCCGCCAAACATAACGCCCGCTCTTTCTCTCGTCTGATTACCAAACCTTTTAGCACTTTGTTGCCCGCTCGAACCCATTTCGGTAATTCATTGCACGCCCCGACATAATCACCACTGCGGATTTTACGAAACATTGTTGAATCACGAGTTTTCCCACACCCAACATTAAAAGTCAGTGAAACTGCTGCATCAAAAACACCTTGCGGAATCCAATGACCATTCGCATACCGATTCACGCACTGTTCGGCAATCTTAATATCGTTCTTCCACCGCTCTGCAATTTCCAAATCCGAATAGCGTTTCTTTGGATCAATCGGCTCGCCACCGGCTTCCGTCGAGCCAATACCAACAGTCAGTACATCGGCAGGGCAAACATACGGATCACGCCGACAACCTTCCGCATCACCGATAATTTCTAACGCTGCTTCACTGGTGCGAAACTCACTGCTGAAATGCTGCTGCATTACAGCGATAACGGCGGTTACAGAGCAAACAACAACCCCGGTGGATTTAACCCGTTTTTTCATTGATCAACTCCCCATTTTTATCCCGAACACCGACACGAATTTCTTCCAGTTCTAGCATTCGCTTTTTATACCGAGATTCCCGTACATAGCCGCAAACCGTCACGACTACACCGATCAAAATTGCCCACTCACTGATTGTCCAAGCTCCAAAAAAGGAAGTTAGCCAAGCATAAAGTTGTGATTCGATCGGAATATCCTTAATTACGTCTTTCATTGTATTATTCATACCCCACCCCGATTAAGAGGCATAAAAAAACCGCCTGCAAAACTATGCAAGCGGTCAGATTTTGACTAGAATTTGTAAATTGCCTTAATAAAGGAAATAAGAAAATGACAACGCCATTCTATAAGAAACGTCCCCAATGGTGGATTAAACTGCTAGATATTTTCCATATTACTGAAAAACAGTATTGGATTATTTTCTTTGCTTATTTAGCAATACTCATCATTAGTTTGCTTGTAGAGAAATTTATTCTTCAACGTTTTTCAATCAATAATGTTGATATATATAAATTATTTTGGTACAGCCTTCCAACGGCTCCTTTTGGATACTATTGGATATTGCATAATTTAAAGAAGCTCCCCAACGATTGGTTTAGAGCCCACCTTATTCAAAGTGAGCCCTACCGAATTATAGGAGCTATTTTTTCCCCAATTATTACGCTAGTTGTCTTAGTAAAACACTATTTTGCAAGATAGCCTTGAGTATGATTTTGCATTTTCAGCCAAAAACTATCATCTAAAGCATTAGATGCAAGTACACCTAATCCTGCAATGATGATAGCTACAGGGAGAGAACTCGCAGTAATACCAAACCCCACAATAAGCCCAATTAACATATTAGAACCGAGCTGACTGATTTTTGCCCCAAATTCACGCCAATCGCCTGTTTCCTGAGACTTATTGAAAAGGGTCGCTAATTCATAAGCGGTTACAACACTACTTCCCCACCCGAAAACTTTAGCAACCTTATATAAAGATTTCGCATTTTCTTTTACTTGTGCTGAATTATTTAAAGCAACTAGATCATCAAGTAATTTTTGATCACTTTTTGAAATCATAAATTTCTTACCATGCATAAATTTATCATAGCGGACTTGAGCCATATTTATACGAGATGGTAAATATGTAAAATTCCGAGAAAGTTGCTGAAAATCTTTTGCTAACTTCGCATCAATTTTCTTTTCATATAAATCCTTATAAGCTGATAAAACATTGTTTACAGCTTCATAATGTTCCAGTAGGTGGCTTTTTTCTTTTGCATTTGCTTGAGTAAGTAAATAAGACTCAACAGAAACAGATTCCATATTTAACTGAGAATAGCCAATCATAGGGTTCAATAAACATTGATGAGTGCGATTAAGAACTCCTTCCCAGTCTCCATTTTTAGCTTGAGCCTCTGTTTCTCTCCAAATAGGATCTTTTTTACGACGTCGTCCTCCACGCAATCTAGCACTGTCTCCTCTTGACAGCGCAATTATACTTGCAGCAGCATGAATAGCTGTGGGATGATCTTTAGGAACTAAATCTTCAAGTTCCATTCGGTTATCAGAATGCTCTGGATTTGTGTTAGCCCCAGCAAGAATCTGAACACCACCGATATTAGTAGTTATAGATGTGCGCACTGTTTCCTGATTACTATGGGTACTGTGTCCTTTTGGATTGTCAATATATGATGAACTCGGTTGGCTATCATCACGCCCACCAATATCGGTTTCCTTTTCGTATCTGCTGTCCATACTTGATTTTGTTTCTGAATTAGAGTCAACTCTAACACAATCTGACAGACTTTCCGCCTTGGAATCACATACGAAACTTGCACCATCAACTGCATCTGACATAAAAACTCCTTGATTTTAGCTAATAAAAAAGCCCCGACCGTTTCCGATCAGGGCTGTGAAAATTCATTCGCTTTTGCTCGCTTATACGAGTCGCAAGCATAGCTGAAATGTACCTGTTTTAGTCCGTACTGTCAATCACTTTTTAAGCAATTACACCGCCAAAAGCCGCTTGTAACCAGTACAAGCGGTCGGTTTTAGTGAATTTTTTACAAATTAGTATTGGCGGAATGAGTGTCTGTGTTTTCTCATCACTTCTTCCGAATTTTCAACGGCAAAATCCATTTCTTTGAGCAGCTTAATTTTGGTTGTAAGCGATGTGTGCCCAACAAGCTGAATGCCTAACATTTCGTATAATTGAGTAACCATTCTATCTGTTTCCCACATTACATTTCGGGCTTCTTTAGCATAGTAAAGCAGCTGGGAAAAGTTGGTATCCATCTCTTTTATTCTTGGCAAATGAATATCAAGCACTAAGTTTGGCTGTGAATTTTGCGAATACTGCCCTGTTTTGCGGATTTGCGGTAGCACTTCTGATGTTACCCATTTTCTGAAACGGTGCGGAACTGAACCTTTTTTCACCGCATCACGACAGCGTAAAATTAAAGTGTACATTCCGCTTTCGTTGACAATTCCAACAGATTGCACTTGATTTCCGATACCGTCGGTTAAACCGACAGTATCTTTTAAATTCAAAATTTGATACTCATCTTCATCTAATTTACTAATGGCATCACGAGAATTTGAGATATTTAAAGCTGAGCAAATATCTACAGATAAAAACCAAGGTTCATCATTGATTATTAAAGTACGGATTGCGGCATTTTCAAAATTGAAGGCTGAGAATTGAGTTGATTGAGACATAGTTTAGATTTCCTTTTGAGAGAAAACCCCGATAAATCGGGTGGTCGAGAGCTCAAAACCAGTCTAAACTCTGGCGGACTTATTTCCTTTTCAGGTGTTGTATTAGTCGCACTCTCGACCATTGATAAATTTTGGATATAAAAAAATCACACTTTCGGGGTGAATATCCTAGTTTAGATTAAAGGCTTTTGAGACCTTGGCTGATATTTTTAGACCACTCACAGCCATTGTGGGGACCATTCACATATAGCACTCAAAAAATGATATATCAAATGGCTTATTTAAGGTTTAAGCACCTATGCAATGGATAATAAAAAAATCCCCTTGGGGTGTCAAGGGGATTTGGGGAATTTAATTAGGTATATGATAATTCATCTTCTGTTTCTGGTATCAACTTCTGCATTTGTTTTGTGCTTAAAGTAACAATGCCAGAAACAATTTTTTGGGTTTGCTTCATTGCTTTCACAACAAATAACAAAGGAACCAGTAACATACACCAAGCACCAGTATTGATAATAAAGGCATCAGAAAATGCCTTATTGCTACGGCAATATAATTCTTTCAATACTGCATTATGAGATGCTTCAATAAGCTGTCTTTTCTTCAATACTCTTTCTCGAAATTTAGCATCAGTTTCAAATTCGCGTTGTGCTTCTTTCATCAATGAAAGATTTAATTTAGGTAAGCGTAGCATTAGCCCTGTTAGGCTAGAATGTAACATATAATAAATAGCTTTATCATTCTCACTAAGCTCATCAAGACAAATCGAATCAAGTTCATCTTTAATTTCAAATAACTCATTGCGAATGCCGACTCGTAAATTTGGTGCAATAATTGACTCATACACGAAATGACCGATGGCAAGTGTTAAGGTTATATAGAATAACCATGTCATTGCTGTAATCATTTTAGCTCTCCTATTTTTTAGATTTTACCTGTTTTTGGTATGTTTTTTGCTGTAATTTCTGATATTGAGTAGATAATTCCGCATACTTTCTACGGATTTTTCGAGCATCCCAATACCATACAATCAATATTAAAACGAATAAAGTATAGCCTACTAAAGAGCCATCCTTTAATCCTTGAACAATTTTAAATACCAAAAGCGATAACTTTTCTTCTGGCAGACGATATAGTACGAGCAAACAACCTAATAGAATGAATAATAAGGGGAGCTGTCCTCTATTCATTGCTGTATTTAATACATCACGCACAGTCTGTGCCCAAGTGACTTTATTATTCTGTTGTTGCACTATACCGACTCTCCTTTCTCATAGACAAATAGCCTAGTGATAAGTTCTTATCATAGGCTACATATTTTTATGTAAATTCTATACTTATGAATATGTCAATTCAATAGCTACTAAAAAATATATTACAATTTTACCCTCACAATCCCACTCCCGAACACAGCCCCTTCCATAAAACTTTTGGCGGCATTTAGTCTTTCGTGAAAGGTGGTTTTCGATATCATCATCGCATTGCAAATTGACTGACGATCTTGCCGTTGCAAAAATACCGCCATTAACACCTGATAAACTTCAAGATTGCGGTCGTGTAACACATTCACTGCTTCATCAATTCGCACATAAGTCCGTTCGTCTAATTCGCTGATCGTATAGCGAATAATTGGCTTGGCGGACTCTCGCATAAATGATTGTAGCGAAGGGTAACCTTTACAACCACGATGTGAGGCCCAACGGCGAACCCAAACATTCAGCACATCATCGATACTGGCATTTAACTGAACTTCATACTGCATTTTTATACTCCTCCATTTCTATAATCACTTTACCGCCCTTGATGGCTTCGTGCTTTTCCGCTACTAACTTATAAATCAAACTATCATCAGCAATAATGCCCGACTTGGTTAAACCGTCTAGCAATGCTTTGAAGATGTTATCAATATCCCGTTTGCGGTTATCAGGTGGATAAATATCCACCCTTAGCATAACCTTGCTTTTAAATGGCGGTACTTTTGCGATTTTTACCGCCAAACTGACCGCTTGTTGGTAGGCTTTGCCCTGTGCGGTGACATAATGAATACCGCCACGAGTATGTTTCCAGTAATGATTTACCGTTGGCGGATAGGGTAATTCGAGTTTAATCATCAATAACCAACGCCCCCAAACCAATCGCTCTATCTAAAAATTTATACAGTAACGCTAACTGTGAGCCATACTGCTGTTCAAATCTGCCAACATTGCGATGTAATTCATCGTGGTGAATACGACATAGCGGAATCGTGAATAAATCGTGTTCTTTTCCACCCATTTTGCCCCCGCCATTCCCGATAATATGGTGTGGGTCGTCGGCTCTTGCCCCACAGCAAACACAAGGCTGTGATTTCACAAACTGCAACCATTTGCGATTTTCAAACCGCTTGAGCTTTGGGCGAGCCATAAAACTGGCTGGCGGTTCAGGATCCACTTTCAGCTTTAATGCCGCAGAAACTTTATGCAACGTCGCTAACGAGTCAGGATTTTCAAAACCGATACTGCTCTCTTTGGTTAAATCTATCTGCTTTTCATAACCGAGAAATTGGCGGACTTCTTCGCTATTCAGCTCATTCATCAGCCCATTTAAACACGCCCACAACACCACATCGGCAAATTCAATCGGGGCAGTTTTACTTTTGCGTAACTGGCGGCGAATCGTTTCTGCGATAAAGGCTTGCCAATTTTGCTCCGCCAACTGCTCTAATTGTTCCGTTTTGATGTTTCCTTCCATTCGCTCTCTGTCGTGATGCCAACAAAGCTGAACTAAGCCGTTTTGTGTTTCCGCCAACACTTTTTCGGGGTGGCAGTATTTGCCGTCACGACACTGGCACGTTTGAATCTGCTTCACATAAGCGGTATAAGGCAAATCCCCATAAGGTTTAGTACGATGATTAACGGCTTGCCTTACCCTGCTGGATTTCGCCAGCTCCGCCACCGCATTACAAGCGGTCACTTCCGCTGAACATTTTGCAATTTTCCCTGATTTTTCCGTCTGCAACGCCGTTGGGGCGGGTTGTAACAGTGTGCGTTCACCAAATGCCGATGGGGCAACGTTGGGCGGAATGCGGTAAAACACAATACCGACTTCCGTCTGAAAGTAGGGCGTGAGTAATAACGTTTCATTCATCCCACACTTCCCAACCAAAGTACCCACAGGATTTCGTGCGATTTAACGCACAATCAGGGCTTGCCTGCGGATAGGGCAACGGCTCAATTAAATGCCCACAGCAACGAAACGGTGCATCGGCAAACCAACCCCATTCATCTACATCCGTCCAATCTTCCACTGGGGCACCACATTTCGGGCATTTCATTTGCTTTTCCGCCATTCTAATTTCCCTAAACTATCAATATGAATATGTCTCATTACCTGTGTCATATGGCGATGTTTCGGGTTAAATATCGCTAAATGGTTGCCTCGGCATACATCAGTCCATTTATTTGTTTCAGGATTAAGAAACTTAATCCGACCTCCAACAATAAAGCGGATCTCGGTTGCTTTTTGTGTTACAAGTGAAAACCACGCCGTACTAATATCAACGGGTAATAACATCACGACCAAGCAATTATGATTTTCAAATAATTCCACCGCTCGCTTAATAAAACTAAATGGATCACTAAAGGGTGGGTTGATAAAAATCCGTTCGTGTTCCAAAGGGTAAGTTAAAAAATCCATTTCAGGCGTAACATACCGCTCACACTTTGCATTATGTGGTAATGCTGCACCGTCAATCGTAATGCCAAATTCTGCATTGATAGGGTTAAATACTGAAAATGGTGTTGGGTAAGTATCTTTATCAAAACTCATTTCTCTGCTCCCGAGTTAAACATTGGCGGATTAAGGCGATCAGCATTTTCAACAGCATTACCGATTTCTTTGGCAAGCACCGACAACATTTCACGTTCGAGCGGTCGCTTGTTTTTGGTGTTGATCACAGCGTGGTACAGCACCACATTGCGTTTTTGGCTGAAATCAAGGTGTTTGAACGGATTACCAAAACCACCGCTAGATAACACTTTTTGAAATAAATCCTTGGCTTCTTCCACCGTTGGCGTAATCAGGCGTTTTGCTACTTCGCTTGGTTTAACCCATTTGCCATTCACGCAAATCGGTTTGCCATTGCTCGCCCAAGCGGTCGATTTAGGAAAATAATCCGCAAAATTTGATTGGCGGAAAATTGTTTTTGGTGCAAGGTATTCACACATTTTCTCGTCTCGTCCCCACTTGGCGACAAGGTAATCCACCACTTGCAGACAGTCCGCTACCGAACTTTCAGCAATTCGAGCGGTGATGTTCTTCGCCCAAGGTTTGAGTGAGTAACCCACAGGCTTACGCTCGCCAAGCTGTTCCGCCAAGTTAGCCAGTGCCACATTCAAATAATTCAACACTACTTCAGCAGGGGCAGGTTCCCCCGTTGGGGGGCTAGGGGGGTTATTTTGATCTTGGTTATATTGATCTTGTATATATTTATCTGGCGAATTTTTTTTCGCGTCTTCACGAATTTTTTTCCGTGGTTCTACGGAATTATTTTCGCCTGACGAATTTTTTTCCGCCTGACGAATTGGGGTAACTTGATTCCACGTTGCCCCTTTTTCTGTCAAACGCACATAATATTTGCCGTCCATAATCACTAAATCGATAATATCTTTATCTTTGAGTGTGTTCATATGGCGACGTGCTGTATCACGCTTCCAATCTTCCGCAATTAGCTCTTCCGCCACCTTACTAGGCTCAATCCAATAATAAGTAAAACCATTGACTACCGAGGCTTCCGCCCACGATGATGCTTGATTGATTAAATCCACAATACCGCCAAGAGAAGGTTTAATGCCCCACTCAACACAACGAACTTGATTGATGTGAATTGAATATCTCATACCGCCACCTTGCTGTGATAAAATTTGCCATCCCAATCGGCACGCATTGGCAACTCGCCTTTCATATAAAACTCAAAAATCTTCACTGCCCCTTTTTCCAATAACACGGGCTTATAGGTATTCATCTCGACACGCTCAATAGGATCAATCTCTATCCGCTTACTCTGCTCCGTCAAATACTTATTCCGAACGTGACCGAATACTCGCCAACAGCGAGAATTGTCTTTATATAGCCAACCTTTACTGCGTAAGAAATCATTGATTTTTTGGCAATTTACTCCATTCAAGCCTTTAACGAATTGCGGTGGCGTTAGCCCTGCTTGGAAATAGTTTTCAAGGGAATGGATATGTTCAGTTTTTTGGTTGTTTTCGAGCTGTAAAACCTGGTTCTGTTCAACGGTATCAGCAAGATCACGCAAGGCTTCTGCAAAATTTTGTGGTAATCTGACCGCTTGTTGGCTCTCTAACTCTTGCCAACGGCGATTGATACGAATGCGAACATCAGTGCGGTAGCCCGTGATTAAATCGACACACTGCTCGCGGCTGAGTAAAAATTCACGGTGCTGCTGATTGCCTGTGTTTGGGTGGGTGTAATATCCCTGCCCAATTTTGGGCAAGCCCATTTCTTCATAGGTTTGGTTAAGATTTTCAATATCACGCAAAACATGGCGATGCTCTTTTCCACATAGCTTCGCAATCTCCCGACTGCTCATCGTCAGCAAATTTTCACTTGCATTTTGTTTACTCATCGGCAATAATTTATCTGATTTATGCATATATTTTCTCAATTCAAAACCACCGTTCCAGCGGTGGTTTTTTATTTGCCTGAATTACGCAATACCGCCCAATTCACATCGGGGCGTAGCTCTTCGCAGGTCACTTGACCATTGGTTAATTTTTCAATCTCTGGACAGCGTTCAGCGGGGACTCCCGACTTTCTCCACTTGGATACTGCCCAAGGGCGGATCCCAAAATGTTTTGCAAGTACAGACTGACCGCCAACTAACTGAAATGCTTTTTCTATTGCTTGCACAATTTACCTTCTTAAATTGACTTAAATCTACTTTAAGTTGCATTTTAATACTTAAAATAGAATTGAATCAACCTTTTTTTATTTCTAAAATCTACCTTAGGTAGAAACCATTCTTGATGAGGTGAGAAATGAGCAGTACAGAAAGCACATTAGCAATGCGATTAAAAGAAGCGATGAATAAGGAAAATGTGTCAATTCAAGAATTGAGTAATGCAGTAGGAATCACATATGAAATGGCACGTCGCTACGTTATGGGTTCAGCTAAACCAAGAGAAAAAAGGTTAAATTTGATCGCCGAGTTCCTGAAAGTGACGCCAATGTGGCTGCAGTTCGGTGAAAAAAGCAATGTCGTGCCAGTAAATGTGACTAAGGCGAATAAATACCCGCTTGTCAGCGCAGTACAGGCAGGTTCTTTCACTGAAGCCTGTGACTATAAAGATGTCGATGGTTATAAAGAGATCGATTCAGAGATAGAGACAAAGGGTGATGGTTTTTATCTAGAGATCAAGGGTGATTCTATGGAACCCAAATTTTTAGAAGGGGATCTTGTGCTTGTTGATACAGGCTTAAGCCCATACCCAGGCTGCTATGTTGTGGCGGTGAATGGTTCTGGTGAAGCAACACTCAAAAAATATAAAGAGCTCAATGAGATTTCTGAATCAGGAAATCAGCACTTTGAACTTATCCCACTAAACCCAGAATGGAAAAGCAGAATTATCAACAGCAAAACCCAAGAGGTACGAATCATTGGCGTAGCAGTTGAGCATCGGAGTTATTTGTAACAAAACCAGAGCTGGAATTTTATTTGGTAGTAATTAGCGTGGAAGATCTTTAATAAATTTATCTCAAGGAGAATGTATGCTAAAAACAACATCTATTAAAAACTTAATTTTAGATCCAAAAAACCCAAGACATATTCCTATTGAAGCACAAGAAAAAATCATTGAATATTTGATAGAAAATGAAAATATCAAAGAGTTAGCAAAAGATATTGCAGAAAAAGGGCTAACAAACCCATTAGATTTGGTTGGAATTACTGAAGAAAATGGCAAGAAAATTGTGTTGGAAGGGAATCGACGTGTTTGTGCATTAAAACTACTCCTTAAACCTGAATTAGCACCTAAAAAACACCAAGCATTTTTTCAAAAATTAAAACAAAAGATAGACCAACAGATTAAGGCTATCACTGTTTATCAGTTTAATTCAAGAGAAGAAGCTACTATATGGTTAGCGACATTACATTCTAAAAGTTCAAAAATATCTCGTAAATCTTGGAGTACAGAACAGCAAACCCGTTTTGAGCAATCCATAGATGGCAAACCAGAAAATGCTGCTGCATTAACTATTCTTGAATTTTCCTTGACCAATTCACTTATCCATCCAGATCAGTCTAAAAAAGTGATCACCACTATTACTCGTATGCTTAGCAGCCCAGAAGTTCGCGATGCATTTGGAATATTAACAGGTGTTAAAGAAAGAAATATTCAAATTAATATTCAGACATCTGAGTTTATAGAGATATTAAAACAATATTTTAGTGATTTTGATAAACCGGAACATAATATAGGTTCTCGATCCAATAAAGTAGACCGACTAAACTACATTCAACATCTTAAAAAATTAGGCAAAATTCCATCATCTCGCCAACTAACCACAACAAGCCTAATGCCAGGTATGCCATCTACTCCTGTTGTGCCGCTAAGTCCCAAGCCTGTAGCACCAAAAGCCCAAAGAGTATCTTCTCGCTCAAAAGTTGGAAAGCTTATTGACTATGAGCTATCTATTCCTGTAAGCAAAATTCAAGATATCTATTTAGAATTAAAAACAAAATTAAATGTGGCAGAGAGTCCTTATGCCGTAGCGGCATTGCTAAGAGCATTAGTTGAACAAAGTTGTGATTATTTCCTAATAAAGAATAAGCAACGCTCTATTATATTTCATGATGGCGGAAAAACAGAAAACGTGACTGAAGGCGTTAATTTGAGAACAAAAATCCTAGGCATAGCACAATCATTAGAAAGATATAACTTCTTAGAAAATAAGGAACTCTCTACATTAACAAATGAATGCCAACCTAAAAAAGATGGCACTGGCACATTAAATTTATTAAATGGCGTTCTTCATAATTACGCTCATAATATTACTTCAGAACAAATTAGTGCAGCACATAATAATCTTAAACCATTTATTATTGCCATTTGGGAAAATATTGCTGGCCAAATGGAAAATAACACATTATAATTATCCTTATTATAAATAATTACAAGGATTATTTAAATGCATTACACTCCTTTACGCTACCCAGGAGGGAAAGCAAAATTTGCCCCCGCAGTGAAACAAATTATCGAGCAAAATAATTTGTATGGTCATTATGTAGAGCCATTCGCCGGAGGAGCAGGGATTGCTTTAGATTTACTATTTAACAATAATGTCGCGGATATCCATATCAATGACCTAGATTTAGCCGTTTACAACTTTTGGTTATCTGTCACTAAATTTAATAATGAATTTATCAAGCTCATTGAGGAAACGCCAGTAACTATTGAAGAATGGCATAAACAAAAACAGAATATAAATAGAACAGATTTATCAACTCTCGAACATGGCTTCGCCACATTCTTTTTAAACCGTACTAATCGTTCCGGTATTTTAAAAGCAGGTGTAATGGGGGGGCTTAACCAAACAGGTAATTACAAACTAGACTGCCGCTTTAATAAGGCTGAACTTATGAAGCGTATTGAGAGAATTGGTCAATACTCTGAACATATCCATATTTATAATCAAGATGCATTAGAACTACTGTCCAACATAGATAGTCTTATTCCTAGAAACTCTCTGATTTATCTTGATCCCCCTTATTATGTAAAAGGGCAAGGATTATATCGTAACTTTTATAAACACGATGACCATAAAGCAATTTGTCAAACTCTGGCTAACGTGAAAACACCTTGGATTGTCTCTTATGATAATCATCCTGCTATTAAAGAGATTTATCAAGATTATCGTCAAGCCGACTATACACTCAACTATTCCGCAAATAAAAAAACCAAAGGCAGTGAAGTAATGATTTACTGTCCTCAAATAAAAAATACCATTTAAACCGCCCACCATGGCGGTTTTTCTTTACCTAAAGTCTACCTCTTACTACTCTAAATCCACCCAACAAGCGGTCACTTCCCGCCAATTTTTTGCAATTCTGCCCCACTCCTCTTTTTTTTGTTCAAAAAGCAACCAAATAATCACTTTTTCTAAAATTATTTCCTCTTAAAAATCAACAAAATGCAACTTAAAGTATAAAAACCAGTAATTTTATCACTATTTTTTATTGCATTTATTTCTACTTTAAGTAGAATAAGCATCATCAAAACACAGCAACCATTCATAACAGGACTTAGCTACGTTCAAGTGCTGTTATGAATGGTCAACTGGGAGTATTCAAATGAACAAACTCATCAATCTACTCTGGGCAATCGTCTTCATTGTCGGTTTTTCTTTAGCACTGAATGCTGCGGGTATCGATTTATCCGATGACTACGACGGAAAGCAGCTCACTGTGCAACTTGAGTGCCAACATGGGCAGCTAGTGCTTAAACCGACAGGCGAATTATTACAAACCGCTTTAGTTTGTGAAAACTAACTAAACATACCTTTTAATCCAATATAGGAGAAACAAAAATGGCTAAAACTAATGTACACGATTTCCTTGGCGAATTAGATGCTGGGATTTTTGAAACTAAACTCGCAACAGCACTTTCTGATGTCGCACTTGGCGTGCTTAATCACGACAAGCAAGGCACCGTGAAACTTGAGTTTACGCTAAAGAAAATGGATAGCGATAACCCGCAGGTCCAAATCCAACACAAACTGAGTTATGTCAAGCCAACCAAACGCGGTAAATCTTCAGAAGAAGATACCACCGCAACGCCAATGTATGTTCACAAAGGCGGGGTGTTGAGTGTGGCACCTGACAAAGACCAGATGCCAATGTTTGCAAATTCTGAAGACCCCGCTTTTGAACAAAAAGCAACGTTTAAGGTGAACTAATTTTATCAACCCACAACTTATGGAGACCTAAAATGGATCAATCAACTATCCAACAAATTTCAGCCCTCACAGTCGCGGCCACTAAAGAAGTGGAAACCGAATTTGCCAACATTGTGCTGCCTAGTGGTGTACAGGTGCAGTCTTTGGAAGCATTCCAAGCCCACCGCAACCAATTCCGAGCGGTATTTTCCACTCAACGCTTCGGCAGTCTTGTGGAATATGCTACCGTCAACTCCCAAGAAAAAGCTCAATGTTTTATCGACCAAGAGACAATGAGTGCGGAAATTGTGTTTGATATGGGCAACCGTGATAAAGCGGGTCACGCAAAACACCGTGCCGAACTCAAGATGAAGGAAACCGCCGCTTACAAAGCTCTCCGCCAACTAAACGGTGCAAAACGCTCACAACGGGACTTTTCCGACTTCTTGGAAGACTGGGGTGACTTCCTCACAGTTTATCACCACGACGATCAAATCAGCGTTAAGAATGCCGTTCAAGCTGTTCGCAAAATGACGATTGATTTTGCTCGCAATGAAGAACACGAAGTCGGCGAATTTGCCGCCAAGAAATCGGCAATGGAAGCAGTGGAAGCCAAGTCTGCCCTGCAACTGCCAACCCATCTCGTGTTTACCTGCAACCCATATAACGGCTTAGATGTTCGTTCATTTACCCTGCGTGTGCAAGTGCTGACTGGCAGCGGCGAACCCTTGCTGGTTGCTCGTCTCGTCCAAGCTGAACAGATCGATGAAGCGATCGCTACCGAGTTTGCCGAAAAGCTGGAAGCGGCACTGACAGAGACAGACATCAAGGTCAATATCGGCACGATTGAGATCTAATTGGTAAAAAATCAACAAGAACCGACCGCTTGTTACGTTACCGCAGGCGGTCGGATAAGGAAATAAAAATGCAAACAAAACCAAAACTTGATTTAAACACCATACCAGCAGGCACTCAATTCAAATGGAATGAAATGTCCGAAGAAAAAAGCTCTTTTTTGACTGAGAAAGCAAGATAAGAGAGCTGATAGGATTTTATACTTGGTAGGCTGTAATTGATTGAGAGGAACAAATGGAATTTCTCACACCAGACGAATTAGCGATTTACACCGGCTACGAACGCCCAGCAGAGCAATTAAAGTGGCTGGAAAAGCAAAAAATTGTACCATTTACCATTAATGGCAAGGGTTGTCCCGTTGTCATCTACAAACACGTTTTCGGCTTCCGCCGAGACGGTAAGGACGATGTTTCCGCCCACCCCTCTGATCCAAACTGGCAGCCTAACCCACCGCCACCGCCCTCACGCCGCAAACACTAAGGAGGTTATCAATGGGCAGAAAACGTAAAGCACAAAACATCAATTTGCCTGATAATCTCTATGTTCGCATTGATAAACGTTCGGGCAAGCCGATTAAACGCTATTTCTACCGCTTGGGTGGCAAAACCGAAAAATCGCTCGGTACCAATTTCAACCTTGCCTGTTTAAAAGCGATCCAGCTAAATTTAGACCGTGAGCCAATCGGCAGCATCATCACCTTTACCCAAGTTGCTAACCGTTACAAAGATGAAGTTATTCCTCTTAAAAAGATAAGCACCCAAAAGGTAAATCGTACCTGTTTGAAGACATTGCAGATGTTTTTCAAATCTGCTCCACTTGATCAAATCAAGGCACAACATATTCGGACTTATCTCGACTGGCGGAAAGCTACGCCTGCGGCTGCCAACAACGAATATATGCTCTTTCATCATATTTGGCAAAAGGCAAGAGAATGGGGCTATACCGAAAAGGCTTGCCCGAGCGAAGGCGTGGCTCGTTACCCCAAAAAACAGCGTGAAATCTATGTAGAAGATCACATTTTTCGCTTAGTCTATCAGCATTGCAACCAAGCCTTTCGGGATTTAATGGATATTGCCTATCTCATCGGACAACGCCCGATTGATGTGGTCAATATCCGCCGTAGCCACATCATCAACGGTTACCTACACATTCAGCAAGAGAAGACTCAAGCGAAGCTACGCATTGGGTTGAAAGGAAAACTAAAAGAGATCATCGAACGACGGTTTGAAAGTGGCAAAGAATATCTTTTTTACACACGGCTCGGTACACGCTTTACACCAAGCTATGTCAGCAATACTTTTGCTACTATTCGGGCAAAGGTCATCAAAAACCACCCCGATTTTGCTAGAGAGATCGCCGAGTTCCAGTTCCGCGATTTACGGGCTAAATCAGGTACAGATAAAGCGATGAAGCAGGGCATAGACGCAGCCAGAGAACATCTCGGTCACACAAGCGAAAAAATGACAAAAGTCTATATCCGTCTCGCTCCGATTATTTCCCCACTAGAAGAGAGTGTCGAATAATAAAAGATGGACGAGAAAAAATCTCGCCCTCCGTGACATAATAACTGCTTAAACATTTGAAAAGTTAGCTCAAAATTTCGGAACAACCCCAATTTTTTCGGAACAGCCCGAAGTAGTGACAAGATAACACATTGATCGAACTGGCTTTATTTTAGAAAAGCAAATTCATTAAATATTTTGCAAATTATTCTTCTTTTACCTTCAGCACCTTATTACTAATCGTCCCCGCCACCATTGCACCGTTTACATTTAAGGCGGTGCGTCCCATATCAATTAATGGCTCAATAGAAATCAGTAAACCAACCAAAGCAAGCGGTAAATTTAGGCTAGAAAGCACCACAATCGCAGCAAATGTTGCTCCGCCACCTACGCCTGCAATGCCGAAAGATGAAATGGCAACCACTAAAATCAACGTGAAAATATATTGTAAACTGAACGGATCAATACCCACCGTTGGTGCAACCATCACTGCTAACATTGCAGGATAAATGCCTGCACAGCCGTTTTGTCCAATCGTTGCCCCAAAGGTTGCAGAGAAGTTGGCAATTACGCTGTTATTGCCCAATTTGTTGGTTTGGGTTTCAATGTTTAGCGGTAACGTTGCGGCACTTGAGCGAGACGTAAACGCAAAGCTCAACGTTGGTAGCACTTTTTTGTAATACGCAAGCGGGTTGATTTTGAAGAAAAATAGCAAAATACCGTGCACGATAAACATCAACAAAATCGCTAAATAAGACGCCACAATAAAGCTGCCGAGATTGACAATGTCCGCCCATTTTGATGTCGCTGCCATTTTAATCATCAACGCAAACACGCCGTAGGGAGTAAGACGAATCACAAAACGTACCAAACGCATCACTAATTTATTTAAGGTTTCCACGCCTTGAGCAATACGCTCACCAAGTGCTTTATCTTCTTTGCCAAGGCTCAACGCTGCCACGCCCAATAAGGCAGAGAAAATCACCACGCTGATAATGGATGTTGGGTTCGCCCCAGTTAATTCGGCAAAGGGGTTTTTTGGAATAAAGGATAATAACATCGCAGGCAATGATAAAGCATTCACCTGCTCTGCTCGTCCATCGACTTTTGCTTGAGCGGCTAATTCACGCTCACCAGCAACTAATCCTTCGGCAGAAAGATCAAACAGATAGACCATCGCAATGCCGATTGCCGCAGCGATTGCAGTAGTAATCAATAATACTGACAGCACACTAAAGCTGATTTTGCCTAGGCTACTCGCTTGGTTAATACGAGTTATCGCCGATAAAATTGAGATAAACACTAATGGCATGACAATCATATGTAATAAACGTACATAGCCATTTCCAACCAAGTTCACCCAATCAAGCGTCGCATCGATCACTGATTTTTCGTAAAAAAACTGTAAAAACGCACCGCTTGCAAGCCCTAACAATAAGCCAATAAATACTGTACGCCCGAGTTTTTGTGAACGGCTAAACAAGAAATACAGTAATACTAACAATGCAGTAAATACGGTTAAATTTAAAATCACCATAATCTCTACCTATAAAACAAAAATAAAAAACGACAATGAGAATAAAACGCCCACTGCCGTTTGACAAGATAAATTTCAGATGAATTATAACCTTTGGTTATATCGTTCCAGTTTGAACTATCTCATACTTTTCACTAATAATTTGCCGAAATGTTTCACTCGTCGTCGCCCAATCAACAAGATCCACTTTCCAAACCAAATCAGACTGAGAAAATGCCTCCACTAAATCAGCGTGTGTAGTGAGTGACAAAGGTTGCTCTCCAATGATAGCCAAATCCAAGTCAGAATAAGGTTTTGCTGTTCCCTTCACCCTAGAGCCAAATGCCCAAACGGTATGGGTTGGCACATAGCGTTGCAAAATGCCAAGTACAATTTCCCGCTCTTGATCGCTAATTTGCATTAAGCATTCCTTTGTTGCAGTTGTTGCTGTAAAAACTGCACTTCTGAAAGAAACTTCGGAATGCCTTGAACAACCGAAATCGCAATTTCTTCGTCATAAGTATGGCTAGTTCTCGCCCGCATATCACGATACTGTTTCCAATCAGACCAGTTTCCAAGCAACAGTCCCCGCTCATTTGCACTACGAATCAAATCCTGAAAATGCATTGCATCAAACTCTTCGGGATTAGGCGAAATCTGTTCCAAATAACGTTTCAGCATTTTATGGCTAATTTCATAGGTAAATTCAAAACGTTGAATCAATCCATCACGGATTTGCAGGTCGTTAATATCTTGATAATAGCGGCTAAGACCTTCATCTAACCGAAAAATTGCGTTATTTAATGGTGTGAAATCTAACATTTTGAGCTGTCCTTATTGGTAAAACTTTTTGCTGATCTAACCGCTTGTAACCCTAACCTAACTTCGCAAACGCCTGCAATAAATCGGCTTTGATGTCTTCCACGTGCTCCAAGCCCACGGAGAAACGCAGCAATTTGTTGCACACACCACGGGCGATGCGTTCAGCTTCAGGAATATCCATATGAGTTTGGGTTGCAGGGTAAGTGATGAAACTTTCCGTGCCGCCTAGACTTTCTGCAAAGGTAATCAATTTGATATTTTTCAGGAAGGTGTTTACCCAATCTTCGTCTTTCAAGCGGAACGATAACATTCCACCTTTTCCCGAATAAAGCACGTCTTGTACTTGCGGTTGTTCGGCAAGGAATTGGGCTAATTCGGTTGCGTTTGATTGATGGCGTTCCACCCGTAATGCCAAGGTTTTCAAACCACGAATAATCAAATAAGAATCAAATGGCGATAGCACCGCACCCGCTCCGTTTTGTAAGTAGAACAAGCGGTCGCAAAGTTCTCGTCCTTTTGCCACAATCACGCCCGCCAATACATCATTATGCCCTGCGAGATATTTGGTCGCACTGTGGATCACAATATCCGCACCGAATTCAAGCGGTCGGAATAGCACAGGTGTTAAGAAGGTATTATCCACAATCAACATTAAATTGTGCTTTTTAGCAATTTTAGCAATCGCTCCCACATCGCACTCTTCCATCAATGGATTAGACGGCGTTTCAACAAAAATAGCTTTGGTGTTCGGGGTAATCGCCGCCTCCACAGCAGCTAAATCCGCCGTGTTCACATACACTGGTTTAACCGTGTTGTTATTTTTATAGCTGAAATCAAGCAAGCGGTAGGTTCCACCATACACATCGCTAGAGATAATCCACTCATCTGGTGCAGTGAACAGTGACATAATCAGTTGAATTGCCGCCATACCAGATGCCATCGCAAAACCCGCATCGCCACCTTCCAAATCAGCAACCCCCTGTTCTAACACCGCACGGGTTGGATTTTTGGTGCGAGTGTAATCAAACCCTGTACTCTCGCCAATGCCTGTGTGTCCGTAAGCCGTGGAAAGAAAAATCGGCGTCGCCACTGCTCCAGTGCGTTCATCGGTACGATTACCTAGCTGAACTAATGTAGTCTCAATATTGTTGTGTTTCATTTTTACCTTCTTATTATCATTGTAGTGATGTAAAAAATTAGAGATTATTCAAATCCAATACATCGGTCATATCAAACAAGCCATTTTGCTTGTTTTCAAGCCATTTGGCTGCACGCACCGCACCCTTGGCGAAAGTCATTCGGCTAGAGGCTTTATGGGCGATTTCAACCCGCTCGCCTTCATCTGCAAACCACACACTGTGCTCGCCCACCACATCACCAGCACGAATGGTAGCGAAGCCAATTTCATCGCGTTTGCGTTCGCCAGTAATGCCTTCACGAGCGAATACACCGTGGGTTTTGAGATCTCGCCCTAGGGTTTTAGCAATATGTTCGCCCATTGATAATGCCGTGCCAGACGGGGCATCGACTTTATGGCGGTGGTGAGCTTCGATCACTTCAATATCGCAATAATCCCCCATCACTTTGGCGGCTTTTTCGAGCAATTTAAACACTAAATTCACCCCCACGCTATAGTTGGACGCAAACACAATCCCGATTTTTTCCGCTGCCGTTTTGATTGCCGCTTTGCCCGCATCATCGAAACCTGTTGTGCCGATCACCATTTTTTTGCCGTTTGCAACACAAAACTCAAGGTGTGCCAAGGTACCCTCTGGGCGGGTGAAGTCAATTAATAAATCAAAGTTTTCTGCTTGTGAGCGAAGATCGTCGGCGATCTTCACACCAATTGAACCGATACCAGCCACTTCGCCTGCATCGGCACCGACCAATGAAGAGCCTTGGCGTTCAAAAGCTGCCCCTAATTTTACGCCTTGTGCATTTTGCACCGCTTGGATCAACTGACGCCCCATTCGCCCGCCAGCCCCAACGATTCCAATTTTTAATGTCATATTGTATCCTTTTTATGTGATTTTCATCTGTTACAAGCGGTCAGATTCTAGCGAAGTTTTGCAAATTTGAATAGCGAAAAACCGTACGATGCTCGCCCAAATCGCTGGTTTGTGCGTATAATGAAGCATTTCTCTCACAGTGAGGTAAAAAATGAAACTTGGTATTGTTGGCACAGGGATGATTGTGCAAGACTTGATGCAAATTCGTTCCACATTAAAGGTCGAAAAATTGGCGATTTTTGGGCGTAACCTAGAACAAGTTGAACAACTGGCAAAAACCCATCACATCCACGAGACGTTTTCCACTTATGACGCGATGTTGGAATCGGATATTGATACGGTGTATATTGCTCTTCCCAACAACTTGCATTTTTCTTTTGCTCAACAGGCGTTAGCCGCTGATAAACACGTGATTTTGGAAAAACCAATCACCTCTAACTACGCCGAATTTCAACAACTTCGCAGCCTAGCAAATGCGAAAAAGAAGATATTGATCGAAGCAGTGACACTGCATTATTTGCCCGCCTATCAGCAACTCAAGCAGAAACTGGCAGAGCTGGGTGAAATTAAAATTGTCAGTTTAAATTATAGCCAATATTCTTCTCGCTACGACCGTTTTAAAGCAGGCGAAATTCTGCCTGCCTTTGACCCACAGAAATCTGGCGGAGCCTTGATGGATTTGAACGTATATAACTTACACTTTGCAGTGGGCTTATTTGGCAAGCCAATGGGCTGTGTATATGCGGCAAACATTGAGCGAAACATTGACACAAGCGGCATTTTGCTGCTGAATTACCCCACATTCCAAGCCGTGTGCATCGCCGCTAAGGACTGCTCCGCTCCCGTCATGCTTTCTATTCAAGGCACCAAAGGCTGCATTACCGTGCCAATGCCCGCTAGTGTAATGAATACGTTTGAGCTGATTGCCAACAACGGACAACGCCAATCCTTCGAATTTGAAAAACAGCACCGAATGTTCTACGAATTTCAATGTTTTACCGAGATTATCGACAAGCAAGATTTCGTTTTTGTGGAAAAAATGTTAGACATCAGCGAAACCGTCTGTCAACTCACTGAACAAGCCCGTAAGCAGCAAGGCATTCGCTTTGCGGGGGAATAAAAAATGGGACATGATGATCTGATTCATGTCCCATTTGCAAAATTTCTGGTCAATCTGACCGCTTGTTACGGTGTCTTTTCTACGACTTTTTACCCAATACAGCAATATGTACGGTGATTTCTTCGCGATCGTGGTAGAGATGTTTGGCTTGAATAGTGAACCACAAACCTTGTTTGGTCAATTCGTCTTGCAAAAATGCCAAACAGAGCTTAACTTCCTGATAACGCTTTTTCATCGGCAATTTTAGGTTGAAAATCGTTTCCCGGCACCAGCCATTAACCAACCATTTGGCGATGAGCTTAGCAATTCGCATCGGTTGTTCCACCATATCGCATACCAGCCAGTCAATCTGCTTACGTTTGGGCGGCTGGAATTTAAAGCCGTCTTCCGCACAGTGTTCAATCCGCCCCGTATCATGCAAACTCGCTGCCATTTTGCCGTGATCGACCGCATACACGAACAATCCACGTTTAACCAGTTGGTAAGTCCAACCACCTGGACAAGCCCCCAGATCGACTCCGATCATATTTTCATTCAGCCGCTTTTTCTCGTCTGCCGCAGGAACAAATGCCAAAATCGCTTCTTCCAGTTTCAAGGTTGAACGGCTTGGAGCATCAGCAGGGAATTTTAAGCGAGGAATACCCATAAAATGGGGTGAACGGTTGAAATTATAGGCATAGCCAGCATAGCATTTGCCCGAGCCGATAAACAAAATATGCAAGGTAATACTATTTTTTGCTGATGGTTTCGCCCCGAGCCAGCCCTGTTTTCTCAGCGCTGCTCGCAGTGGCACAGTGAATTTACGACAAAAAGTCAGCAGCTCTTTAGCTTCATTGGTGTCTGGCGTTTCGACCACAATTTCGCTACTATTTTTCGGTGCAAGCGGTTGATATTCCGCCAAAATTGGCGAAATGCGATCATTTTCGGGCAAATCCTGTAACAAATTACCTACCACAATCATTTGTCGCACAAAAATCAGTGAACGTAAATCCAGCGCTCTAGCCAGACGATCTGCCTCGCCGATTTGGTAACATTCAAAAATCACAAAACCACTGTTTTCTTTGAGATTAGCGAAGCCAAACACACCAAGCTCAGCCGCCTTGTCACTGATTTCGCCCGCCACTTCTTTCTCAAACCCGACACGGCAATATAATGCGAGTTTATTCATTATTTTTCCGTTGCATAACGCTAATGAACAGCAAAGCAGCCCAGCCAACTAAGAATAAAATTCCACCAATTGGTGTTGTCCACACAAAGACACGACCGACATCAAGTGCTAACGCATATAAACTGCCGCTAAATAGTAAAATGCCTAACGCCCAGCTACCACCAATAATGTTAAAGGCTTTCTCTCGGCAAGCGGGTGGATTCTGTAAATTATTTGCAATTTGGAATAGGCCTAATCCCAATAAGGCAAGGGTATGAAACATTTGATATCTCATTCCTTTTTCAATCCAAATCAATCCTTGATCGCTCAAATGATGCTCCAACGCATGAGAGGTCATTGCCCCAAACGCCACCCAAAAAAATCCGCTCAACGCAGCAATAAAAAGCCATCTATTTTTCATTTTGACTCCAATCCAAAATATAAATAATCATTTTGGTGACATTCTACCCTTTTTCATTTGAGTATCAAACCCATAACAGTTTCCTTGCGTAAATTCATCATAATCTCTACAATATCAAAAATTTAACGAACAGACGACTCCGAGCTTGTGCACCTAAGTCTTTGATATGGTAGCAAGCCAGTAATCAGTGTTGATTCAATGGATGGGTGAGAAATTACCCTTCCACTCGTATTTAGAAAGGTGTCAAATGCAATCTATCCCGATCAAAAATGTCGGCGAGCCTGAAGTTTCTGGGTTAATCGACCGCTTTGCGAGACAATATGTCTATTTGCGGCTATCGATTACCGATGTGTGCAATTTCCGTTGCAACTACTGCTTGCCCGACGGCTATCATCCGCCCAAACATAAACAGACGTTTCTGAATGTGGATGAAATTCAACGCCTTGTGCGAACCTTTGCTGATCTCGGCACAGAAAAAGTGCGAATTACGGGCGGTGAGCCAACCTTGCGTAAAGACTTTCTCGACATCGCTCATACCATTTCACAAACCGCAGGCATTCGCCAAGTGGCACTGACTACCAACGGCTATCGTATGGAACGTGACGTAGCGTTGTGGCAGCAAGCGGGCATTACGAACTTGAATGTTAGCGTAGATAGCCTTGATCCTCGTCAATTCCATTTAATTACGGGCGAAAACAAGCTGCAAACCATTTTAAATGGCATCGACAAAGCCTTTGAAATCGGTTACAACAAAGTGAAAGTGAATGCGGTATTGATGAAGCAATACACCGCCAAAGGTTTGGACGATTTCCTGCGTTGGATTAAAGATCGTCCGATCCAGATGCGGTTTATTGAGCTGATGGAAACAGGCGAAATGGACAGTTTCTTCCAACAGCAACACCTGTCAGGGCAAACTATTTTAGAACGGCTTACCCGTGAAGGCTGGCAACTCAAGCCGAAAGGATTGACGGACGGCCCAGCCAAAGTGCTTACTCACCCCGATTATCAAGGGGAAATCGGGTTGATTATGCCTTATGAAAAGAATTTCTGTGCCAGCTGCAACCGCCTGCGTGTTTCCGCCCTTGGCAAATTGCATCTCTGCCTATTCGGTGAAGAAGGGGTGAATATTCGGGATTTATTGCAATCAGACGAACAACAATTGCAACTCGAAACTCGCCTAAAAGCCGCCCTACAAGGCAAACGGGAACACCACTATCTACATATTGGCGATAGCGGTGTGCGGAACAATTTAGCCAGTATTGGTGGATAATTCGCAAAAAATGATGCGGAACTGACCGCTTGTATTACACAAGCAAAGAAACGTCATCACTCAAAAGTACTCGATCTTACCTTAACCCCAAAATAGACAACCATGACAAATTTCACCCACATAAACCAAAACGGCGAAGCAAATATGGTCGATGTTTCAATGAAACAAGATAGCGTGCGGGAAGCACGAGCGGAAGCCTTTATCACGATGAAACCTGAAACCTTACAAATGATTATTTCAGGCAATCACCACAAGGGCGACGTGTTCGCCACTGCCCGCATTGCAGGCATTCAAGCAGCAAAACGGACCTGGGAATTGATCCCGCTCTGCCACCCATTGTTACTCTCGAAAGTCGAAGTCCAATTGGAAGCCTTGCCCGAAACGAACCAAGTGCGGATCGAATCTCTGTGCAAACTCACTGGCAAAACCGGCGTAGAAATGGAAGCCCTAACTGCCGCCAGCGTGGCGGCGTTGACCATTTACGATATGTGCAAAGCGGTACAAAAAGATATGGTCATTGAACAGGTTCGCCTACTCGCCAAAAGTGGCGGGAAGTCGGGCGATTTCGTGGCGGATCGCTAACACAAGCGGGTAGTTCTGGCTGATCTTTTGCAAATCTACCCACTCATTTAGAACACATTATTCAGCGAAATCCCCACACCAATACGTTGGATATTTTTATTGTAATCAATTAACGATTCGCCATAACCGCCATAATATTGCGTATAAAAACGAATGTATTTGGTAAGTGGGTAGCTATAAGTCGCCTCAACCCCGCCTTTGTGGTGACGTGGATGATAATGCCCTTTCAGCTTGAATTGGTGTTCTTGGTAACGATAACCAACGGTCAAATCAAAATAGCTACGATATTTGGTGATGTCTGGATTATCATCGCTTCTTGCTTTTTCAGGCACTCTCCACCAAGGCTTGAGTTCGACGATCCAATTGCCTTTACTAGCGGAGGCTCGAGTATAAAGGCGATTCCAACTGCGAGATTGCATATCTTCTGCATTTTTCCCATTAGACTGGTGATTAAACCCTGTTTCAATATCATTTAACTGCCAACCAAAAGGTAAAGCATATTGTGTTTGCCATGCTAGAAAGAGTTGTGGCTCATAGTTGCTTTCACGAAATGGCGACGATTGTTGCGTATTACGGATTTGAAACCAAGATCGCTGACTATATGTTCCCGCTAACACTGAATTTTCACCAACAATTCCCCGCCAAATCGGCAATGCAAGGCTTAATTGAAATTTGATTTCATCTGGCTGCATTTTTTGCTTGTCAAATTGAAAATTTTCATTTGAGAGGCTATATATCAAATAATTCTGATCGTATGCCATTAGACCAATAAAATCATCTGAACGTTTGGCTAACAACGCTGCGGTTTTACTTTTATAAGGAAAAGTATTGAAGGAATCTTCCGCTAAACTCGGATTTGCCAACATAGTGAGCAAGGAAAGCATCACAATAGAAGTTTGTTTCATTATTCGATCTCCTTTAAAGACTAAAAGAAATATTCTACCGATTTTATGTTAAAATCAACGCAATTTTCATTTACGGCAAGCAATTTGCAAAAAATTCTGCAAAACTGACCGCTTGTCGTGCTTTTTGGATAAAAGAGTATGCTAAAAATCCTTTTTTTCGCCCAAACTCGTGAATTAGTGGGCGTTGATCAATTAGAACTGGACGCTGCCTTCGCCACTGCTGAGACATTACGCCAACATCTTGCTGCACAAGGCGGTAAGTGGGAGTTGGCATTACAAGCGGGAAAATTGTTGGTCGCAATCAACCAAACTATTTCTCCTCTTTCTGCTGAAATCAAAGACGGGGACGAAATCGCCTTTTTCCCACCAGTCACGGGGGGCTAATGGAAACGTTAATTCAAGTGCAAACGGAAAATTTCGACCAAAATGCGATTTATCGTTGGTTAAGCGAACAGCACAGCGTAGGGGCAACAACCCTGTTTGTTGGCAAAGTTCGGGAAATGAATTTGGGCGATAACGTATCGGGGCTCTATCTTGAACACTACCCTGCAATGACTGAAAAAGCACTCGGTGAAATTGTGGCAGAAGCCCGTAGCCGTTGGGATTTACAACGAGTCGCGATTATTCACCGTATCGGACAACTATACACAGGCGATGAAATCGTGTTAGTTGGAGTGAGCTCTGCTCACCGAGTTGATGCCTACGCCGCCAACGAATTTATGATGGATTATCTGAAAACCAAAGCACCCTTTTGGAAACGAGAAACCACCGACCAAGGCGAACGCTGGATTGAAGGACGTGAAAGCGATCAAATCGCTGCGGAAAAATGGCAATAATCAATGACAATCGGGGCAAAAGCCCCGATTTTGTTATAGTTTTCGACCTAAGCGTTTTTCAACGACTTTCTGTTCCCATTTGCCTGAAAATAGGTTTTCTTTCACAAACAGCTTAAACCCTGAAATGGCTAAATGGACCGCAAATCCTAACCACACCCACAGCACCCACCAATAATCTGAAGTGAAGTAATTAATCACCGCAAGTATCATCAAAATGAAGGTAAAAACAATGGTTTTTAAATAGAAATGCCGTAATTTTTGGGCATAACTTAATGCCTCATTTTCTTGTTTTTGAATCACTGTTCCTGTTTCGATATGTTGCTCTGTCATGGTTTGTTCTCCTTGTAGTTGGTGAAAATCGACTTCAAAAACAGCCGCCAATGCTTTTAAACTTTCTAAGCTACCGCTTTGCCCTTTTTCAAGTCGCTGAATTGTTCTGACACTCAGTCCACTGATTTCCGCCAGTTGTTCTTGTGACCAACCGCGTTGTAAACGTAATTTTTGAATAATCATCACATTCTCCTTAATCATTGTTTGTGTGCCGTTCATTTTATTCAGATCACTTTTATTCGCCACGACAGTAAGGCGACAATCGCCCGACAGCACGCACCTTATGCTCTTTTTCGGCATATTTCACGCCAATTCACAACATGATTTTCTCATAAAACTCCGCTAGAATAGCCATTATTTTTTTCTTGAAACCACATTATGCAAAATCTCTATATCGATCTCCAACTCGCCAGTGAAAACCAAAACGGCTTGCCGAGCGAGCAACAATTTCACACTTGGATCAACCAAGCCTTGACCTTAGAAGCCAAAATGGCAAACTATCCCGAAACGGAAATCACTGTTCGTATTGTCGATGAAGCCGAAAGCCACGAGCTGAATTTGACTTATCGTGGTAAAGACAAGCCAACTAACGTCCTGTCGTTCCCGTTTGAAATGCCTGAAGGTATTGAGATGCCGTTGTTGGGCGATTTAGTGATTTGTCGCCAAGTAGTTGAAAAAGAAGCAGAAGAACAGCGAAAACCGCTGGAGGCTCATTGGGCTCATCTTGCCATTCACGGTACGCTGCATTTACTCGGCTACGATCATTTAACTGATGAAGAAGCCGAAGAAATGGAAAACCTCGAAACTGAAATTATGCACTCCCTTGGGTTTGAAGATCCGTATATTAGCGAGAAATTGGCAGAATAATGCGGCGATTAGTTGTCATTAGTAACGAACTGGCTCCTCACTTTGAAAAAGAGAGGAGCACGACTGAAAGCAATCAACATTCTGTACATTCAGGACAGATTTATCTTCCTTCTTCCCTTTTTCCTATCCCCTTCTCCAATGCAAAAACCCTGCTCGGTCAGGAGTTTCCCTATGCAATTTACGATATGCGGGCGGAGAATGGGGTTTGTTTGAATTTAGAGGCATTGGCGATTGTGGCGGGCACTATTCAAGACAACGGCACGCTTTTTCTACTCTGCCCCAAATGGCACGAATTAACACTGCAAGTGGATGTCGATTCGCTACGCTGGAATAATCAACAAGCTACTGCTGCCCCGAATTTTTATGCTTATTTCAAACAATTAGTGGCAAAATTTGGATTTGATATTGTCAATGAATTGCCTGCCTTGCTCAAAAAACGTGACAACGCCACTCAAAAAGCGTTTGATTTGACTGCCGAGCAGCAAATTATTCTGCAAAACTTACCGCTTGATCGGGCGGATATTCATTTAATTACTGCACCTCGTGGGCGAGGAAAATCGACTATTTCAGGCAAACTTGCTGAGCAACTTGCAAAGACCCATCAAGTGTTGATTACCGCCCGCAGCCATTCGGCATTACCCAATTTTTGGAAAGGGATTGAATCGGCAGCCATTCCCTTTTTCGCCCCCGATAAACTTATTCAACTAATTGATTTAAAAAAAATTTCACCTCAGCAATGGCTGTTTATTGACGAAGCCGCTAGCCTACCATTGCCGATGTTACATACTTTTTGTGACTATTTTGCGAAAGTCGTTTTAACCACAACTACCCAAAATTACGAAGGTACAGGGCGAGGCTTTTCGTTGAAATTTCTTCCCACATTACAACGTCCTAACCGACAATGGCAACTTACCCAGCCGTTGCGTTGGCAGGAAGATGATCCGCTCGAACAATTTATCTCACAATTGTTGCTTTTAGATGACGAAATCCCTCCTGTTGAAAAAAGAGAATTAAAAGGGATTTCCAAGATCGATTTTTACCATTTACTCGCTCAAGCCCACTACAAAACCACCCCAACGGATCTTCGCCGATTATTTGATGCTAAAGATCAACAGTTATATGAACTGGTTGAAGATCAACAACTTATCGCAGGCTGTTGGGCAATGAAAGAAGGGGGGTTAGATGAGACACTCACCCACGCGATTTGGCGGGGCGAACGGCGCCCACAAGGCAATTTAGTCGCTCAATATCTCTGTTTTCAAGGCAATTTGCCCGATGCTTGTCGGCTACGTTCCATGCGGATTTCTCGCATTGCGGTGCAGCCTGAATATCAACGGCAAGGCTATGGCAAGCGGTTAGTTTCACAAATCATTTTGCAAATGGATCCGTTTGTTGAATTTGTTTCCGTCAGTTTTGGGCTGAATAAGGCATTATTATCGTTTTGGACGGAGTGCGGTTTTGAGTTGGTACAGATCACCCCGGCTGCTGAAGCCAGCAGTGGCTTACGCAGTGCGATGATGCTCTATCCACTAACGGAAGTAGGCAAACAATTTGTACAACAAGCCAAATTACAATTTGAGCGAGATTTACCTTTACAGCCTTTTTTTACGGAAGTTTATGCTGATTTGCAAAAAATCATTACGATCTCACCGCTTGCTACAATAGCACTCGATGACCAAGATCGCCGTAATCTGGCTGGGTTTGCTCATTCACAACGCTCACTTGCAAGCTGTTACGTCAGTTTAAAACGCTTGTGTCAACGATATCCAGAACATTTTCCTGAACTCAAACACTGGTTTGAATCTGCACAAAACAAGTTGCCCCAGAATCAAAAAATATGGATAACTCAGCTACGCAATCAGATCAAGGATTTTCAATTTTTGTAAATTATATTAGGCAATCGTTTGCAATTCTGTGAATAAGATCACATTTTTTTTTGCGTAATTGGAGTAAAATTTCACCAGCTCATCAGAAGATGACTACATTTAATCGAAATTAAAATTCCAATTAGGAGTCAATTATGAAAAAAACAGTATTAAGTTCACTTGCTTTAGCTGTCGGTTTAGGTGTAATTGCAACTTCAGCACAAGCAGCTGATCGTGTTGGTGTGACCATCTATAAATATGATGATAACTTTATGTCACTCATGCGTAAAGAAATTGAGAAAGAAGCGACTCAATTCAAAAACATCGAATTATTGATGAACGATTCTCAAAACGCTCAATCTATCCAAAATGACCAAGTCGATGTATTGATTTCTAAAGGCGTAAAATCTCTTGCTATCAACTTAGTTGACCCTTCCGCAGCAAAAACCATCATTGGTAAAGCAAAACCAGATAACATCCCTGTTATTTTCTTCAATAAAGACCCTGGTGATGCCGCGATCAACAGCTATGAAAATGCTTACTACGTCGGAACTAACCCTCAAGAATCTGGCGTGATCCAAGGTGATCTTGTCGCAAAATATTGGAAAGCCAACCCAATGGCCGATTTAAATAAAGATGGCAAAATCCAGTATGTACTATTAAAAGGTGAACCAGGTCACCCAGATGCGGAAGCGCGTACAAAATATGTCATTGATCAACTCAATAAAGTGGGTATCCAAACCGAAGAACTATTCCAAGACACTGGTATGTGGGATGCCGCACTTGCAAAAGATAAAACGGATGCATGGTTATCTAGCTCCAAAGCAAAAGACATTGAAGTAATTATTGCAAACAATGACGGTATGGCAATGGGGGCATTAGAAGCAACCAAAGCACACGGTAAAAAATTACCAATCTTTGGGGTGGATGCGTTACCAGAAGTATTACAACTCATCAAAAAAGGAGAAATTGCCGGTACAGTTTTAAATGATGGCGTAACACAAGGTAAGGCGATTGTTCAACTTTCTAACAATCTCGCAGCTGGTAAACCAATTGCTGAAGGCACTAACTGGATGTTGAAAGATAAAATCCTTCGCATTCCATATGTCGGTGTTGATAAAGACAACCTGTCTGAGTTTTTAAAATAATAATGATTTTGGGGAGCTCGCCTCCCCTTTGTTTTATCGGGGTAGACAATTTTGCTCCCGCCTCAGCGGGAAAATCCCCTTGCCAAGCAAGGAGATAGGGGAATTGCAAAAAACTCGGAGTAACTGACCGCTTGTAAACGCTTCTCCCCGTCTCTGGCGGTATTCCGTTTGCTAACGCGAGAGGAGAGTTTTCATCGCATGAGATTCTAATCCCCGACAATTTATGAGGTTGGATATGACAGAACACACACAGACTAGCCAAGTGCTACTGACAATGAAAAATGTCAGCAAATCCTTTCCTGGCGTTAAAGCATTAGATCATGCAAATCTCACCGTGAAATCACACTCTGTTCACGCCTTAATGGGCGAAAACGGTGCAGGTAAATCAACGTTACTGAAATGCCTATTCGGCATTTACGCCAAGGACGAAGGCGACATTCTATTCTTAGATAAACCCGTTAATTTCAAAACGTCCAAAGAAGCTCTCGAAAACGGTATTTCAATGGTTCATCAAGAGCTAAACCTTGTTCGCCAACGCAGCGTAATGGACAATTTATGGCTCGGTCGCTACCCACTTAAAGGCTTTTTTGTCGATCACACAAAAATGTACAACGACACTAAAGCGATTTTTGATGAACTGGACATCAATATTGATCCGAAAGAAAAAGTCGCCAATTTGTCCGTGTCGCAAATGCAGATGATTGAAATCGCCAAAGCCTTCTCCTATAACGCCAAAATCGTGATTATGGACGAACCAACATCGTCATTATCGGAAAAAGAAGTTGAACATCTGTTCAAAATTATCGAAAAACTGAAAAATCGTGGCTGTGGCATTATCTACATTTCGCACAAAATGGATGAAATTTTCAAAATTTGTGACGAAATCACTATTTTGCGTGATGGTAAATGGATTAACACTGTTACGGTGAAAGATTCCACGATGGATAGCATCGTGGCAATGATGGTTGGGCGTGAGCTCACCCAACGTTTCCCACCAAAAACCAATACCCCGAAAGAAGTTATTTTGCAGGTGGAAAATCTCACTGCACAAAATCAGCCATCTATTCAAGATGTTAGCTTTGAATTGCGTAAAGGCGAAATTCTCGGTATTGCGGGTTTGGTTGGGGCGAAGCGGACGGATATTGTCGAAACTATTTTTGGCGTGCGGGAACGCAAAAGCGGCACGATCAAACTCAACGGCAAAGAAATGCATAATCATACTGCCTTGGAGGCGATCAACAATGGCTTTGCATTAGTGACCGAAGAACGTCGCTCAACGGGCATTTATGCTAATCTCAGCATCGAATTTAACTCGTTGATTTCTAATATGAAATCTTATATCAGCTCGTTCGGTTTATTGAGTGATAAAAAAATGAAAAGCGATACCCAATGGGTGATCGACTCAATGAATGTGAAAACGCCATCGCACCGCACCCATATCGGTTCCCTATCGGGTGGTAACCAACAAAAAGTGGTTATCGGACGTTGGTTGCTCACTCAACCTGATATTTTGATGCTTGATGAACCAACTCGTGGTATCGACATCGGGGCAAAATATGAGATTTACCAGCTAATGATGCAACTGGCACAAAAAGATAAAGGGATAATTATGATCTCTTCTGAAATGCCAGAGCTACTCGGGGTAACCGACCGCATTCTCGTGATGAGTAACGGTAAAGTGGCGGGCATTGTCGAAACCGCCCACACTTCTCAAGAAGAGATTTTGCAATTAGCAGCAAAATATTTGTAAATTTAGAAGGAAATGAATTATGTCTGCACTTCAACAAAATAAATCTTTGGATTTTCTCAAACAAAATGCGATTTACTTTGTGCTACTGGTTCTATTGGTGATTATCATCGCCCAAGATCCTAGTTTCTTAAGTTTACGCAATTTCAGTAACATTTTAACGCAATCGTCTGTCCGCTTGATCATCGCACTTGGTGTCGCAGGCTTGCTAGTAACACAAGGTACGGACTTATCCGCAGGCCGCCAAGTTGGTCTTGCAGCAGTCATTTCTGCGACCTTATTACAAGCCATGGACAATATGAACCGAGTGTTCCCGAACTTAAGCGAAATTCCAATTCCCGTGGTGATTTTGGTCGTTTGTGCGGTAGGTGCAGTAATCGGCTTGATCAATGGTTTGGTCATTGCTTATCTCAACGTAACACCATTCATTGCCACAATGGGGACGATGATCATCGTATATGGTATCAACTCACTCTACTATGATGCCGTGGGTTCATCACCAATCGCTGGCTTTAACGACAGCTTCTCTACCTTTGCCCAAGGTTTCTTCCGCATCGGCTCGTTTAATCTCTCTTACATCACAATTTACGCCGCCATTGCTGCGATTTTAGTGTGGATTATGTGGAACAAAACCCGTTTCGGTAAAAACATCTTTGCTATCGGCGGTAACCCAGAAGCGGCCCGTGTTTCAGGCGTAAACGTCGCTCGCAACTTAGTGATTATCTATATGATTGCAGGGATGTTCTACGGCTTCGGCGGTATGCTCGAAGCAGGTCGTATCGGCTCAGCCACCAACAACTTAGGCTTTATGTATGAACTTGATGCAATTGCGGCTTGTGTGGTAGGCGGCGTTTCCTTCGCAGGTGGTGTGGGTACTGTTATCGGCGTAGTAACTGGGGTGTTGATCTTCACCGTCATCAACTACGGCTTAACCTACATCGGCGTAAACCCATACTGGCAATACATCATTAAAGGTAGCATTATCATCTTCGCTGTAGCGATTGACTCGCTCAAATATGCGAAGAAAAAATAAATAGCGTTTCATATCACCTAGGGCTAATGCCCTAGGTAATATATTATTGAGCAACATCGTTGCTCTTTTTATTTTTAAACCGTACCAACGGTGCTGAATTATTGCTAACCTAAGGCATCAGCCCTAAGCTATAATACCCATTTTCATTGCACAAGACTATCCTATGCAACCTCTCACGCCCCTAGATACCAACATTTCCCGCAAACTGCTCACTTCGGCTTCGGCAGCGTTTTTGATGGTCATTTTTATGACAGGCCTTGCCAGTGCGTTACGTATTCCCGCGCTGACCGTTTATCTGCACAAAGAAGTCACCGATGATCCGCTGATGGTCGGGCTGTTTTATTCGATCAACTCACTCGGTGCCATGGTGATAAGCCAAATTGTTGCTCACTATTCCGATCGCTACCCAAACCGCAAACGGATTATTGCTATCAGCTGTGTCATGCAGATGCTCGGCTGTCTGCTATTCGCTTTCAATCGTGATTATTATCTACTGCTGATTTTAGGCACACTGATTTTTGGCTTGGGCTCATCGGCAGGTTCGCAGTTGTTTGCCCTGTCGCGTGAATATAGCGAGAGCCAAAAACGAGATAGCACCATGTTTAACAGTGTGCTGCGGGCACAACTTTCACTGTCGTGGATTGTCGGTCCGCCACTTGCCTATTTCTTGGCTGATCAACTTGGCTTTACGTTTATGTATGCCGCCTCGGCAACGATTTTTGCGATCTCCATCATTATCGTGCTCTTGATGCTACCGCAAGCGGTCAGTTCCGCTCAACGTTTTGCAAATCCTGAATTACGAGAAGAAGGGATAGTCAGCAACCGCAACGCCGTGATTCTGCTCTGCATTAGCTGCTTGCTGCTCAACGTATGCAATGCGATGATGTTTATCAATATGCCGATTTACATTAGCAAAGACCTCGCACTTCCTGAGCGCTTGGCTGGGATTATGATGGGTACTGCCGCAGGGATTGAAATCCCCGTCATGCTGATCGCAGGCTACTGCACCCGTTTTGTCAGCAAGAAAACCTTGATGCTAATTAGTATTGTCTCTGGCGTTTGCTACTACATCGGGCTGACATTCGCCCAAACGGAATGGCAACTCATCGCTATTCAACTATTCAACGGTTTGTTTATCGGCATTTTTGCGTCAATCGGTATGCTCTATTTCCAAGATTTAATGCCTTACAAAATGGGCACCGCCACCACTTTGTTTACCAACACAGGCTCCGCGAGCTGGGTGATCGCTGGTCCATTCGCAGGTTTGGTTGCTAGACATTTTGGTTATCACAGCACGTGGTTGCTGGCAATTGCGTTATGTATAATGTCGCTTATCACAATGCTCTTTGTGCGGAAAATTTAGTTTAGACAAACCTCTGAAAATAAGCGAAAATATACTCTATAAAAATACAGTTACACCATTCTGCCCCCGCTCTTACGGGGGCAGAATTGATATTTCAATAATAAACCAATGACAATCAAAACCCCCGAACTGAACTACGAAGGCATTGAGCAGATGCCAATCAAGCGTTTTACGGAAGACGCTTATCTCAACTATTCAATGTATGTCATTATGGATCGTGCTTTGCCGTTTATCGGCGATGGCTTGAAACCTGTACAACGCCGCATTGTGTATGCGATGTCAGAACTCGGTCTGAATGCGTCCGCCAAATACAAAAAATCAGCTCGCACCGTCGGTGATGTGCTGGGTAAATTCCACCCACACGGCGACAGTGCCTGCTACGAAGCGATGGTGCTGATGGCACAGCCGTTTTCCTACCGCTATCCATTGATTGACGGGCAAGGCAACTGGGGGGCACCCGATGATCCGAAATCCTTCGCCGCCATGCGTTATACCGAATCTAAGCTGTCAAAAATGGCAGAATTATTGCTGGGCGAACTCGGGCAAGGCACGGTGGATTTCCAGCCGAATTTTGACGGTTCCTTAGAAGAGCCAAAATACTTACCTGCTCGCTTACCGCATATTTTGCTCAACGGCACCACAGGGATCGCCGTGGGAATGGCGACTGACATTCCTCCCCATAATATCAATGAGTTAGCCGAAGCAAGTGTAAAACTTTTAGAGAATCCAACCGCTTGTTTAGCGGATTTACTTGAAATTGTACAAGGCCCAGACTATCCAACAGAAGCGGAGATCATCACCCCCAAAACGGACATCGCCAAAATTTACGAACAGGGCAAAGGCTCGATCAAAATGCGGGCGGTGTGGCATAAAGAAGACGATAAAATCGTCATCACTGCCCTACCGCATCAAGCATCACCATCAAAAATCATCGAACAAATCGCCACCCAAATGCGAAATAAAAAATTGCCGATGGTGGACGATATTCGTGATGAATCCGATCACGAAAACCCAATTCGTATTGTGCTCGATACCAAAAAACGTGCCGATAATCAGCAACTGATGGATCATCTTTTCGCTACCAGCGATTTGGAAAAAAGTTATCGGGTCAATATGAATATGATCGGCTTAGACGGCAAACCAGCAGTGAAAAACCTGCTAACCATTCTGACCGAATGGCTCGAATTTCGCCGCAGCACCGTCACTCGCCGTTTGAATTTCCGTTTGGATAAAATTCTCAGCCGCTTGCATATTTTATCCGGCTTGCACATCGCCTTTTTGAATATTGATGAAGTGATTGAGATTATTCGCAACGAAGACGATCCAAAAGCGGAGTTGATCCGCCGTTTCAACTTAAGTGAAATCCAAGCGGAAGCGATTTTGAATTTGCGGTTACGTCATTTGGCGAAATTGGAAGAACATCAACTGCGTGCTGAACAGCAGAAATTGGAAGATGAGAAGCACTATTTACAAGGCATTCTCGGCTCTGAACGCAAACTGAATAATCTGATCAAACAAGAAATTCAGGCAGACGCAAAAACCTTTGCCAGCCCACGCCGCTCACCATTGGTGGAGCGTGCCGAAGCAAAAGCGATTGCTGAGAGTGAACTCACCCCAACCGAACCAGTTACGGTAATTTTGTCAGAAAAAGGCTGGGTACGTTGTGCCAAAGGGCACGATATCAACGTGCAAGAACTAAATTACAAAGCGGGCGATGGTTATCTTGCCCACGCCCACGGCAAAAGCAATCAGCCAGTGGTGTTTATCGACAACACAGGGCGTTGCTATGCCGTTGATCCGCTGTCGCTCCCAAACGCCCGTTCCCAAGGCGAACCAATCACTACCAAACTGGCGTTACCTGAAGGGGCAACGGTGCAATTTGTACTGATGGCGGAAGAAAATCGCAAAGTGCTGATGGCATCGGATTCTGGCTACGGCTTCATTTGCCAATTTGAAGATTTGGTCTCTCGCAACAAAGCGGGCAAAGCAGTCATTTCTCTCACCGACAATGCCAAAGTGTTACCGCCGCAACTGTTGGACGAAAACGAAGAAAATTTGTTGGTGGCAATGAGCAGCGTCGGTAGAATGTTGGTGTTCCCAGTCAGTGACTTACCAACACTCTCCAAAGGTAAGGGCAACAAAATCATCAACATCTCGTCCGCCGCAGCCAAAACAGGCACTGAATTGTTAGCGAAACTACTCACCATTCGCCCAACCAGTTCGTTGGTCTTCACCTCAGGCAGACGCAAAATTACCTTGAAACCTGAAGACATCGCCAACTACCGCGGCGAACGAGCTAGAAAAGGCTCTCAACTTGTTCGGGGACTGAACGTCAATACCGAAATTGAAATCATCGATTAAAAAATCAAAGACCGCCTACAAGCGGTCTTTTTCGTGTTACGTTTTGCAAATTATGAGGCGGATCTGACCGCTTGTCGTGAGTGGATCTCCAACACCTCACTCACAATTTCACCTTCTGCCAAGCGAGTACGGATCTGCTCTCCCACTTTGACCTGTGCAATATTCACCACCGTATTGCCGGTCTCATTGCTTGTCACAGAATAGCCTCTCGACAGTACTTTTAATGGGCTCAATGTCTCTAACCGCACACAAAGCTGTTGGAAAATTTGCTGCTGTTCAGACAATTGCTTATCCATGGCATAATTGGCACGTTGAGTTAAATGCTGCCAATGTTGTTGCAGTTGGGAAAGCTGATGTGGCAAAGGGTTTAGCCGTAAACGCTGATCAGCTGCTTGCCAACGTTGCTGTTTACGTCGTTGAATTTGCTCAATTTGTTGTGCCGCTCGTTTATGTAATGCCAATAACTGTTGCCGTTGTCGCTCAAGATTTCGCTGTGGGTGTTGAGTGTTAAGCCGTTGTGACAGCTGCTGAATCTGACGTGAATGATAAAAAAGTAAGTTCGTTATCGCTCGTTGCAATCGTTGATGTGATTGATTCAATGTTTGGGACAACTGTGGTAACTGGCGAGCAGGATGTTGTGCATTGAGTCGAGTGGTTAAGTGGCTAAAATGATTGACTTTTTCAGACCATATGCGATCAAATGCAAGGCTTGCTCTATCCAGTTGATGTTGCAAGCGACGCATCAAATCTTGTTGATCACGGCTGACTAATTCAGCTGCTGCCGAAGGTGTTGGTGCACGTAAATCCGCCACAAAATCTGCAATTGTCACATCAGTTTCATGTCCTACTGCACTAATAATCGGGATTTGAGAATGATAAATAGCTCGAGCAACGGATTCTTCATTAAAACACCACAGATCTTCAAGCGAACCACCGCCTCGCCCAACAATCAACACATCGCATTCCCTGCGAAGGTTGGCAAGCTGAATCATTGTGACAATATCTTGAGTCGCTTCTTTACCTTGCACCATTGTTGGATAAATTACAATCTGCAAACTCGGATCACGCCGCTGTAAAATCTGTAACATATCTTGCAATGCTGCACCACTTGATGACGTGATGATACCAATCCGTTTGACAAAGGATGGTAATGGCTTTTTGTGTTCTTGAGCAAACAGCCCTTCGGCAGCAAGTTTGCCTTTGAGCTGTTCAAACTGCTGCTGTAATAAACCATCGCCTGCAGGTTGCATAGATTCAATGATGACTTGATAGTCACCCCGTGGTTCATACAAACTCACGCCAGCACGAACCAGTACTTGCATTCCATTTTTTGGCTGAAAATTGACTCGCTGGTTCTTCATACGAAACATTGCACAACGCACTTGGGCATGTTCATCTTTTAAGGTCAAATACCAATGTCCTGAAACAGGTTGGCTGAAGTTAGAAATTTCACCCACGAGCCAAATGTGTCCAAATTCTGCTTCTAATTGGTGGCGAACGGAATAGTTCAGCTGACTAACACTAAAAATCTGGTTTTGCATAATCTATAAAATATAAAAGCGATTGCGGGATTATATCGCCAAAATAGGAAAATTGTTCTGACTGTTCAAAATGATTTAGAATACCTGCCCCACAAGCGGCTTAAGATCAGGCTAAATTTGCAAATTATTGCGAGGATCTGACCGCTTGTATTGACCTAAAGGAAAACTACATGACTTATCAACACCAAAGCCTTAACGTCTTAAAACTCGGACAACAAACTCAGTATGCCGAACATTATGATGCGTCACTCTTACAAGGCGTCCCTCGCCAATTAAACCGCGATCAGCTAGGTATTACTCACCATCAACCTTTCTCCATAGGCGTCGATTTATGGACTGCTTACGAAATTTCATGGCTGAATGATAAAGGTGTGCCGCAAGTGGCAATAGCTGATGTGAAATTAGATTTTCAAAGTGAAAATTTGATTGAATCGAAAAGTTTTAAACTGTATTTAAATAGTTTTAATCAAACAAAATTTGCCGATCTTGAAACGGTTCGCCAAACCATTGAAAACGACTTACAGCAATGTGCAAAAGGCAAAGTTAGCGTTCAACTCAATACACTGGATCATTATTATCAACACGCTATTGCGACCTTTAAAGGCACTTGTATTGATCAGCAAGATATTGAAATTCATGATTATGCTTTCAACCCCAACATTTTGACCAACTGTGCCAGCGGTGAAGTGGTTGAAGAATATTTGGTTAGCCACTTACTCAAATCAAACTGTTTAATTACTCAACAGCCCGATTGGGGAAGTGTACAAATTCATTACGTCGGCAAGCGGTTAGATCAGGAAAAACTTTTGCGATATTTAGTCTCTTTCCGCCAACACAACGAATTTCACGAACAATGTGTTGAGCGGATCTTCTGTGATCTCATGCAGTTCGCATCTCCCGAAAAATTGACGGTATATGCCCGTTATACCCGCCGTGGAGGTTTAGACATCAATCCGTTTCGTTCCAATTTTGAACAAATTGCTGAGAACGCTCGCTTGGCGAGACAATAACGAGACGATGTCACGGTTTATATTATGTTATACAAAGTTTTGCTTGGATCTATCCGCTTGTTCCAAGCAAATTTGATAACTTAATACGTCTTCTTTTCGCAAATTTAACAAACCTTGTCCAATTCTTAACCCATTTCAACCTTTTATATTCTTTGCAATTTATTTTAAAAGGCAAAAGGTGTATCCTATGCCGGTTTAGGTTCATTTGAACCTGTCTGTTAAACTCAACTTAGGTATGTCAATTATGTCTAAAAATTTAGTTCTTATTCTAAACTGTGGTAGCTCATCACTTAAATTTGCAATTTTAGATCCTGTATCTGGTGATGAAAAACTATCTGGTTTAGCGGAAAACTTCAACCTTGAAGATGCTCGTATTAAATGGAAATTAAACGGTGAGAAAGGTGCTGCAGACTTAGGTGCTGGTGCCGCTCACAGTGAAGCATTGAATTATATTGTTAGCAATATTTTAAGTGCTGAATTAAAAGACAGCATTGGAGCTATCGGTCACCGTATCGTTCACGGTGGTGAAAAATATACCTCATCAACTATCGTAACTCCTGAAGTAATCGACGGTATTAAAGAAGCCGCTGCATTTGCTCCACTCCACAACCCAGCACACTTAATTGGTATTGAAGAAGCCTTCAAAGCCTTCCCAGAATTGAAAGAGAAAAACGTTGTGGTATTCGATACCGCCTTCCACCAAACCATGCCTGAAAAAGCATATTTATATGCCCTTCCATATTCACTTTATCAAGATCATGGCATTCGTCGTTATGGTATGCACGGTACGAGCCACTACTATGTCAGTCGTGAAGCGGCTAAAGAATTAGGTGTTGAAGCCAATAAAGTTAATGTCATCACTTGCCACTTGGGTAATGGTGCCTCTGTAGCAGCCATTCGTAATGGTGAATGTATCGACACATCAATGGGTTTTACCCCACTTGAAGGCTTAGTGATGGGTACACGTTCAGGCGACTTAGACCCTGCGATTATCTTCTTTATGCACAATACCTTAGGGATGTCTGTGAAAGAGATCGAAGAAACATTAGTGAAAAAATCAGGTTTACTTGGTTTAACCGAAGTCACTAGCGATTGCCGTTATTCTGAAGATAACTATAGCAGCAAGCCAGAAGCTAAACGTGCAATGGACGTGTTCTGCTATCGCTTAGCGAAATACATCGGTTCCTATATGGCGGTTATTGGTGACTTAGATGCTCTTGTTTTCACTGGCGGTATCGGTGAGAACTCTGCACCAGTACGTGAATTAACTTTAAACTACTTGAAATTATTCGGTATTAAAGTAGATAGCGAGAAAAACTTAGCCGCTCGTTTCGGTAAATCCGGCGAGATCACTGCAGCAGATTCTACTTACCGTGCGTTTGTGATCCCAACTAATGAAGAATTAGTGATCGCACAAGATACGGCGAAATTAGCGTTATAATTCTAAACCTGCCGTTTGGCAGGTTTTTCAGTTAATGGAACATACTATGTCAAGAACGATTATTCTAATCCCAACCACAACTGGCGTTGGTTTAACCAGTGTCAGTCTCGGTTTAGTTCATGCCCTTGAACAAAAAGGGGCAAAAGTTGGTTTCTTAAAACCCATCGCACAACCAATCAGCGGTGAAGATACGTTAGACCGCACGACATCGATCATTCGAGCAGCACAAACAACTGAAACGGGTGAACCGTTTATGTTAAGTGCCGCAGAAGCCTTGATTGCCAAAAACCAATCTGATGTCTTGCTTGAGAAAATTGTTGAGCGTCATCAACAATTAGCCAAAAACTGTGAAATCGTTATCATTGAAGGCTTAATTCCTACACGTAAAAACTCTTATGCGAATAGTATCAACTATGATATGGCTCAGACCTTAGATGCCGAAATCGTACTTGTTGCTGCACCAGGTTCTGATAAACCAGCAGAATTGAAAGAGCGTGTGGAAGCCGCGGCATCAGAATTTGGTGGTCGCCATAACCCGAACTTGCTTGGTGTCATCATCAACAAATTCAATGCACCTGTGGATGAAAGTGGCCGCACTCGTCCAGATTTAACCGAAATCTTCGATTCATTCCACCACAGTTCAAACAACACCAACGAGGTGGAACGTCTATTCAGCCAAAGTCCAATCAAACTGTTGGCGTGCATTCCATGGAATGCTGAATTGATCGCAACCCGTGCAATTGACCTTGCAAAACATTTACAAGCAGCGATTATCAACGAAGGCGAAATTCACTCCCGCCGTATTCGTGGTGTGACTTTCTGTGCAAGAAGCCTACCGAATATGGTCGATCACTTCAAAGCAGGTAGCTTGTTAGTGACCTCTGCTGACCGCCCAGATGTGCTAGTGGCTGCCGCACTTGCAGCGATGAATGGCGTAGAGTTAGGGGCATTATTGCTCACAGGCGGCTACAAAATTGACTCGCAAATCGCTAAACTTTGCCAACGTGCATTTGAAACTGGTTTACCGATTTTCCGCAGCGAAGGCAACACATGGCAAACATCACTCAGCCTACAGAGCTTCAGCCTTGAAGTGCCAGTAGACGACAAAGAGCGTATTGCGGCAATTAAAGAATACACCTCGTCACAAATTGACAGTACCTTTATCGACAATCTCTCATCAGGTGCGGTGCGTGCAAGACGTTTATCTCCAGCCGCCTTCCGCTATCAATTAACCGAGTTTGCACGTGCGGCGAAAAAACGTATTGTGTTGCCAGAAGGTGATGAGCCACGTACCGTTAAAGCCGCGGCCCTTTGTGCAGAACGTGGCATTGCAGAATGTATCTTGCTTGCTAACCCTGATGAAGTGCAACGTGTCGCAGAAGCACAAGGCGTACAATTAGGCAAAGGCATTACGATCATTGATCCTGTAACTGTGCGTGAAAAATATGTTGAGCGCTTAGTCGAATTGCGTAAAAACAAAGGAATGACGGAAGTTGTTGCTCGTGAACAGCTTGAAGACAACGTAGTGCTTGGCACAATGATGTTAGAAGCGGATGAAGTCGATGGCTTGGTATCTGGTGCAGTGCACACCACTGCAAACACGATTCGCCCACCAATGCAGATCATCAAAACTGCACCGGGTAGCTCAATTGTTTCATCTATCTTCTTTATGTTATTACCAGACCAAGTGCTTGTGTACGGCGACTGTGCGGTAAACCCCGATCCAACCGCAGAGCAACTTGCTGAAATTGCGATTCAATCCGCCGATTCTGCAAAATCGTTCGGTATCGACCCACGTGTTGCGATGATCTCTTACTCCACGGGTACATCTGGCTCTGGTGCAGACGTTGAGAAAGTAGCGGAAGCTACTCGCATTGCGAAAGAAAAACGTCCAGATCTGATGATTGATGGTCCATTGCAATACGATGCGGCTATTATGGAAGACGTAGCTCGCTCTAAAGCACCGAACTCACCAGTGGCTGGTAAGGCAACCGTCTTCATTTTCCCTGACTTGAACACGGGTAACACTACTTATAAAGCGGTACAACGCTCCGCAGATCTCGTTTCAATCGGCCCAATGCTACAAGGTATGCGTAAGCCAGTAAACGACCTTTCCCGCGGTGCGTTAGTCGATGATATTGTTTACACCATTGCACTTACTGCAATCCAAGCGACTCAATAGCCACATTGATCCAAAAAAAATGCTCCCCATTGGGAGCATTTTTTGTCATACAAGCGGTGAGTTCCGCTTAATTTTTTGCAAAATATTGGAACAAATAGACCGCTTGGTACGGTTTCAACATCAGCTTTTCGTCATCCATTTCTACACTGTCATAGTTATTCAGCAACAGATGTTCATTCACCTTTTGCCATTCTGCTGGCAAGGTAAAAGCTTGCGACTCACCATTCAAATTCGCTACCACTAACAATTTTTCGTCCGCAGTTGAGCGTTGATACGCCCACAAATGTGCCGCTTGTGGGGCAAGATCGTGGTAATCGCCGTCAGTGAAAATCGCTAATTCTTTACGCAATTTGATCAGCGTTTGGTAAGTGTAGAACACCGAATTTTTGTCAGCAACCGCTTGTTCAGCATTGATTTCACGGTAATTTTTCGCCACATCAATCCACGGTTTGCCTTGGCTAAAACCTGCGTTTTCACTGGCATCCCACTGCATTGGGGTACGGCTGTTGTCACGGGATTTTTGGGCAAGGATTTGCAAAATTTTTGCTGGATCTAACCGCTTGTCACTCAAAATTTGGTAAGCATTTAGGCTTTCTACGTCACGATATTCTTCAATTGACGTGAAATTTGGGTTGGTCATTCCAATTTCTTCACCTTGGTAAATGTATGGTGTGCCTTGCATTCCGTGGAGCACCATCGCCAACATTTTGGCGGAAACAGTGCGAAGTTCACCTTCATCGCCAAAGCGAGAAACAATACGTGGCTGGTCGTGATTACACCAGAACAAGGCATTCCACGCTTTGCCGTGCATTCCTTGCTGCCAGTAGTTAAAAATCGATTTTAGCTCAACAAAATCAGGCTTGGCATGTGTCCATTTTTCGCCGTTTGGATAATCTACTTTTAAATGGTGGAAGTTGAAAGTCATCGACAATTCCGTGCCGTCTAAATTAGCATAGCGTTGGCAATGTTCGAGCTTGGTCGACGACATTTCGCCCACGGTCATTAAGCCGTATGGGGTTAAGGCGTTTTGATTGAGAAGTTGTAAATACTCGTGAATTTTTGGACCATCCGTATAGAAACGGCGACCATCGCCTTCAAAATCGTCTTCAAATTTTTCAGGTTTGGAGATCAAATTCACCACGTCTAACCGCAAGCCATCAATCCCTTTCTCTGCCCAAAATTTGCAAATCTCAAATAACTCTGACCGTAATTTAGGGTTTTCCCAATTGAGATCAGCCTGTTCAGTGGCGAATAAATGCAGGTAATATTTACCTGCTTTGTCCGACCATTTCCACGCTGAACCGCCGAATTTTGATTGCCAGTTAGTTGGCTCTTCACACCAAATGTAGTAGTCGTGATACGGGCTGGCTGGATCTTCGCCTTCCACGAACCATTGGTGGAAAGTGGAGCTGTGGTTGAATACCATATCCATCACGATTTTGATATTACGTTTGTGGGCTTCGGCGATGAGCTGTTCGAAGTCTGCCATTGTGCCGTAGCTTGGATCGATGTCGCGATAGTTGGCGATGTCGTAGCCATTATCAATTTGTGGCGAAACGTACATCGGTGTGATCCAAAGCCCATCCACTCCAAGTTCCTGTAAGTAGTCTAAACGTTTGATAATCCCCTGAATATCACCCGTGCCACTGTCTGTGGTGTCTTGGAAAGATTTTGGGTAGATTTGATAAATTACTCCGTTTTTCCACCAATTTGGATTATTCATTTTACTTTCCTCTAAAATAAAAATTCCCTTCCCTAACTCAGGGAAGGGAGTAAAAATTACTCAATCTCGCCTTTCATCATTTTGCGTTTATACACAACCATAGTTAAGATGATTGGCACAACAATTGCGACTAACATTGCAATCGCAAACACGCCCCAGTATTGATGTTGGATTGACAAAATACCTGGTAAACCACCTACCCCCACGCTGCTTGCTAATACGCCTGCAAAGCCACAAACCAATGCGGCAGAAGCAGAACCAATCATCGCACAAAGCATTGGGAAGCGGTATTTCAAGTTGATCCCATACATCGCTGGCTCAGTCACGCCTAAGTAAGCCGATAATGCCGCAGGCACTGCCACTTCACGCACTTTGGTTTTCTTCGTCATAATCAAAATAGCAACGACTGCAGACGCTTGGGCGATGTTTGAAAGGGCGATTAATGCCCATACTGGGGTACCGCCGATACTGCCGATCATTTGGAAATCAATAGCCAGTGTCGTTTGGTGTACACCTGTCACGACAAGCGGGGCATATAAGAAACCGAATAACGCCGCACCGATTGGCGCGAAATCGCCCGTCATGGCAGCTTTCACTACAAATGCGACGCCGTTGCCGATTTCACGACCGATCGGACCGATAATCGCATGAGCTAAGAACACCGCTAAGATGATAGAAGTGACTGGCACAATGATTAAATTTAAGAAATCTGGCACGATTTTATTTAAGAAACGCTCGATATAAGACAGGGTTAAACCAGCCATAATCGCAGGGATCACTTGAGCTTGGTAGCCAACTTTCTCAATAGAAAAGAAACCAAAATCCCACACTTCTGGCGTTTGTGAACCTAGTGCATAGGAGTTCATTAATTGAGCAGAAACTAAGGTGACACCAAGTACAATCCCTAAAATTTGAGAGGTATTCATTTTACGTGCAATCGACCAACAAATCCCTACAGGTAAGAAGAAGAAAATGGCTTCGCCAATTAACCATAAGAACGAATGCATACTTGCCCAGAAGCTGCTAATTTCAACCAACGTTTTGGTGCCTTCTTCGAACATTTTGATGTCACCAATGACGTTGCGGAAACCTAAAATCAAACCTCCTGAAATCAACGCAGGCAACAGTGGAATAAAAATATCCGCCATATGTGAAATCGCCACTTCGTACCATTTTTGGTTCTGGCGAGCTGCGGCTTTCACTTGATCTTTACTCACACCACCTTCAAGCCCTGCTTGCTCAAGCACCAGTTTGTAATAATCGCCCACTTCCTGACCGATCACCACTTGATACTGACCACCCGTTGAGAAATTGGCTTTCACCATTGGCAATTCTTCAATCGCTTTTCCGTCAATTTTACTTTCGTCATTCAACACAAAACGCAAACGGGTAATACAGTGCGTTAAGGTTGCAATATTCTCTTTGCCACCAAGTAATTCAATCAGTTTGCTTACATTGGCTGGATCAATTTTTTTCGCCATAAATAGCCTCTTTCGGTTGGATAAAATTGCTGCGTATTATAGTGCGGTCTAAAAATCAATCAATGGGAACGTTCCCAAAAACAAAACAAAAAATGTGACATAGATCACAAAACTGAAAAATAATGCGTTTTTTGTTGGTATTTAAATAGATTCGATTACAATTGTTCGCAAATTACTCACCGCAAATGGTTGCAAAATACTTGAGACTCTTGTGAGTAATACCGCTCATTTTGTGAGCTCAATGACGATAATAAGGAGACCATAATGCAAACAATCACTGTTCAAATCACTCAAGAAAAATGTGCTCAAGGTGCACAATTAATTGACATTCGTGAAGATGTTGAACATCGCCGTGAACATATTCAAGGGGCAATTTCGCTTCCTTTATCCAAAATTCAAACCATTGGGTTGCTTAATATTGCACCCAATACCACGTTAATTTTCCATTGCAAATCAGGTATGCGTACTAAACAGGCTGAAGCACAATTAGCTGAACTGGCAAAACAGAATGGCTGCGAAGCTTTTTTACTTGAAAAGGGAATTGACGGCTGGAAACAAGCAGGTTTAGAAACCGTACTTGATCGCTCCCAACCCATTGATTTAATGCGACAAGTACAGATCGCAGCAGGATCATTAGTCTTACTCGGTGTACTTTTAGGCAGCGTTGTTCACTCAGGATTTTATGTGTTATCGGCTTTTGTTGGGGCGGGATTAGTTTTTGCTGGTGTCACAGGGTTCTGCGGGATGGCTCGCCTACTGGCGAAAATGCCTTGGAATAAATAAATTTGCAAAAAATTAGACGGAACTGGCCGCTTGCAAGCGGTCGGTTCCGTACGATATTTTACTATTCGGCTAATTCAATCTGCTCGTGAGACATCAATTCCTGCCCGACATCGTCCAATAAACCAAGGTAGCGTTCATACTGTTTTAAAATATCGGCAATCAGTTCATTTTTGGTCATATATTGCACATCGTAGCCTGCCCGCCCATCGAAAAAATAGGTGATCGGTTCATAGGTATTGGCGTGCTGAATATGGGGCAGATTTTCATCATTAATCAGTTGATCGGACACTTCTCGGCGAACGGATTTAATTCCATAAATAAAATCTCGCATTGTCTCTTTTTTGATCTGAATTTCGACCGCAGGCTCTTGCTCCAAATGTGCAATCACGTCTACATTCAAATTATGAATATTGACTAGCTCTTGTCGCAACTCTCGCATTGCTGGTAATGCTTTATGTTTTAAAAATTTGATGACATCTCGTTCTTGAGTTTGATTTAGCATTTGATCCAAGCGAGCCTTCCAAGAATCGCCTGTCCAAAAAATGCTGGTTGGCGTCACTTTTGCCGCAAAATATTTCTGATCGGCACTCAGCCCTTTCCATAAACTGACACACATCAGTAACATTAAGAGCGCAAAAGGTAATGCTGCGATTAACGTCATCGTTTGTAAGGAGGCTAATCCGCCCATATGCAGTAATACAATGGCTACGCACGACATCAATCCCCCCCACATAGCCGCTTGCCACTTAGGAGAAGCAACGCCTTTATCTCTTGAAGCGATATTGTTTAACACATAAATGCCCGAATCCGCTGATGTAATGAAAAACAGTGAAATAACCACTAAAGCGACTACACTCGTCAAGCTAGAAAAAGGGAAAAGATCCAGAAAACGGAAAAGTAGCGTTTCAGGTGATGACGTAAATTGCGATAAACTGCCCACCTCTTGCTGCTCTAGCCAAATCGCACTATTTCCAAACACCGTAAACCATAAAATACAAAATAGGCTTGGAATAGCCAAGACACCGAAAATAAACTCTCGAATAGTTCTTCCCCGTGAAATACGGGCAATAAACAAACCAACAAAAGGGGCCCAAGAACACCACCACGCCCAATAAAGTACTGTCCATCCCGTAAACCAAGCAGTATGTTCTTGTTCATAAATATAAGTTTTAAAACTGAGCTCAAGTAAATTCGTTAAATATGTGCCTAAATTATCGCTAAAGGCCGACAGCAAATATAGCGTTGGGCCTGCCAACAGCACAAATAGTAATAGACTCAATGCCAGTCCTAAATTGAGTTCGCTCAAACGTTTCACGCCTTTGCCAACACCTGAGATGGCTGAAAAAACCGCAAGGCTCATCACGACTACAATAATGCCAACTTGCACACTAAAACGATTCTCGGAGAACCACCCTAGCTGAACAAGCCCCGCACTGAGCTGCGTTGATCCAAATCCTAGGGTTGTAATGATCCCAAAGAGCGTCGCCACCAATGCCATAATATCAATCGCATCGCCTAATTTACCGTTAATTCTCTCTTTGAATAGGGGGTAAAAACACGAACGCAAAGCCAATGGTAATTTATAGCGAAAACCAAAATAGGCTAATGCAAGAGCAATCACACCGTACACAGCCCAAGCGTGAATCCCCCAATGAAATAACGTATGTAACAATGCTTGTTGTTCACGTTGCTCGGCAATACCTGTAGTAATTTCTGAATGATAGTGAGTCAGTGGCTCTGCAACACCAAAGAACATTAAACCAACGCCCATTCCTGCAGCGAAAAGCATTGCCAACCATGATAAAAATGAGAACTCGGGGGTTTCTTCGTTTGAGCCGAGTTTGATATGACCAAAGCGGCTTAGGGACAAAATAATCAAAAAACAAAGAAAAACTGAAAAGGCTAGAATATAAAACCAACTAAAATGCTCAAAAATAGCGAGCTTCGCCCAATCTAACACAGCTTCAGTGCTGTCTGGTATCAAAATCGTAGCGCAAATTAACAAGATAACTAGCAATAAGGTGCTGAAAATAACGAAAGGATTGAAGGAAGAGTGAGTTTGAAGAGTTTTTAACAAAACGTGATTTTCTCCTAAAATGAAATAATTTGAGCAAATATCTTAACATAATTCATAATTTTGCTCAAATCAGCACATTTTAGCTTAATTGACAGGCGACTACAGTATGTTGAATCGGCTCACCTTTTAGCAATACAAAGAGTTGATCCACAACAAAATCACCCACTGCAGAAAAGCCGAGATCGACACTGATCACATTCGGAAATAGGAAATGCAGCAGCGGATTGTTACCCACGCCACAGACTTGAATATCACTGCGTTGTTGCTCTTGTAAATATTTGACCACGCCAATTGCTTGCGTATCGGTGGCACATACAATTGCAGAAATTGGTTCGGAAATGACCGCTTGTACATTGCGATACGCCCAATCGTAGCCAAGTTCGCCCTGAATAGAACGAATGGGTAAATTATACTGTTGGCAGAACTGGAGGTAAGCTTGGTGACGAGTAAAACCTGTGGTTTGGTCGGCATCTTTCACCCCCAAATAGTGAATATGGCGGTGCCCTTGTTGATACAAACGTTCCATCAACATGGTCACCGCTTTATGATCGTCGTAACAAACCGATGAAATGGACGGATAACGCCGTGCAATTACCACCATTTTTTGCTGCCAGCCGTTTAGCATTGCTTCGTCCAATTCGGAAAATGCAAATAAAATCACGCCATCCACTCCCCGTTTTTGAAAAAACTTGAGATGATCTTTCACCAGTGATGGTTTAAACTGACTTTCTACAATGATCGGCTCACACTGCTCGGCATATAACAACGGCAAAATACCCGACAAAGCTTGATTTTCCGCACTGGAAGTCAAACGTGTGACGATAATTCCCACTGCCCGATTTTTCACTCCACGCATTGCCCGAGCAGATTTTGATGGCTGAAAGCCTTGCTCTCGAATGATTTTCTCCACTTTTTCACGCGTTACTGAACTCACGTTAGGATCATTATTCAGTACACGGGAAACCGTTGACTTCCCTACCCCACTAAGCTGGGCAATATCGTTAATTGTGAGTTTTTTCATATTATAGGCTCAAAAAAAGAATTGGGAGATTATCACTGATTTTTACACCGAAACAAAGCAAACTTACTCAACTGCTCTAACCAGTTTAACTAACCAATTGTTTTATAATGATAAAATTTAGTTACAAGCGGTCAGTTCTCACTGTTTTTTTGCAAAATTCGACAGGGGTTGAGCAAAAAAGTCCTAACGCACGGTGTGATCGCTTGTATTCCGATTTTTAAATGGAGAATCTACCTAATGAAAAAAACGACACTGGTACTTATTATTTCTACGTTCAGTATGGCCACCATGGCACAGAATGTTGTCGTCTTTGGCGATAGTCTAAGCGATATTGGTCAACAACATTGGGCACACAAAGCGAGCTATTACCGCAACGGTGTGGCAAATCCACTCTATAACGAAATGTTAGCTCAAATGCTTGGCAGTAAAATTCAATCATCAAGTCAAGGAGGTACTAACTACGCTTATAGCGGTGGTGTTGCCGTAGGAACAAATAGTACCCACACTACCAATCAACCCAATGTCGTCGTGCAAAAACAAATTCAAGATTATGTCGCGAAAGGTGTGAATGCAAATGACTTACACATTGTTTGGGTGGGCGGTAATGATATGGCATCAATTCTCACTCGAGCGTTAAGCGGCAGCAACCCTGTTGGTGAAGTACTTTCAGGTACAACCGAAGCGGCAGCAGCCAGTGCCATGCAATGGGCAACGCTCCGTCAAGCAGGCGTAGATACCGCAATTTTTCCCACGGTTCCAAATGTCTTGTACACCCCAGAAGTATTTCAAAAGTTTGGTCACTCTGCAGCAGAAAGACTAAAACAACTGGCAGGACAATCTGTCCCTAAATTTATGGCACGCCTACTCGGAAACGCATTTCTCAATGAGTTTAATAAAAACATAAGAAAGCTCAATAGCTCAAACCAGTACAGTCTTGCTGAGTTTGAACAAGCCCGTATTGAGGCACTCCAAAATACTATGGCTGGTTTATATCAAGGGGCTTTTGGATCAGCACTTGCCGCTAAAATGGATCAACAAACCGCAACACAAATGTTGATTAGTGAATATCAAAAAGCGGCAGAACAGGCTACAAAAGCAACGGCCCTCTTTAATGACCACACCACAAGGGCACTCAATAATGTGGGGGGCAACGTTGTTCGTTTAGATATAGATGCACTTTTCTTGGATTTACTCTCTCGCCCTGACGCCTATGGCTTAAATAATACCGTTGGTGTTGCGTGTAAGACGACAACAACGACAGCGTGTACAACGCCTGCAGCCAATGCAGATCAAATGTTGTTTGCAGACAGCTTCCACCCAAATACTATCGCCCACCAAGTGATGGCGGATTACATTTATACCACGTTAAACTCACCAAAAGATATGGTACTTTTAAGCCGCTTGGCGGAGCATAATCATGATCTTGCATTAAATATCGCTCGTAACGAAAGTAACCGCAACCGTTTACATCGGCAAGAAGAACGCACAGTGAGTGCATTTACTCAACATCAACGTCAAAATGATGGCAATGCGACTTTTGTTGGCTTAAAAGCCCAATTCACTCCAGAATGGCAACTTAGTGCAACAATGAGTCAGCAAAAACAACAAGCCAAACTAGGCACCGTTACGGCTGACAGCAAAACAAAATCATTCAACACGACTTTACGTTATGATGCTACAAAATGGTGGGTTGGAACAGGGGTGCAAGTCAGTAGCAACAATTACAAAACCCAACGTTCAGTGAAATTAGGTTCAGCTAATCATGCACAACAAGCCGAAACAAATGGTGCAACTATTTCTGCTGCGGTATTCGGTGGTTATGAATGGCGATTCAACAATAACGTAATCGCTGCAATTAGCGACATCACCTACAGCCAAAATAAAATTGCTGCCTTTGGTGAGCAACATATAGGACCAACTCGTTTAGCCTTCGCAGAACAAAAATACAACGAACTCAAAACAGGGATTGGTGCAGAATATCGCTTCCAAGGCGATCGGTTCCAACCATTTATTTCTGCACGTTGGATCAAAGATTGGTTAAACAAAGAACAGAAGCTTGGCGTACATTTGAATGGCAGTCAGTTCAAGGTAGCTTTACCCAAAACTGACCGTAGCTGGTTCAACCTCCAAGCCGGCGTAAACTACCAATTTGCAAAACTTCCATTGGATCTGACCGCTTACATTAGTCAAGACATTGGTAGAAATGAAGAAATTGGTGGAACAACGGCGAATTTAGGGTTGCGTTATCAGTTCTAATCACAGCACACTTAATTAAAAGGTGATCATATATGCTCACCTTTTAGGCAAACCAACAGTTCTTTCCTAAATACCCCAATATTTAGCCATAAAAAATACCGTTTGACGTGTTCTTCAAACGGTATTTTAATGCCCATAAAGAGAGTTAAGCCTAGTAATAAAAACTAATCTACAAGCGGTCAGATTCTCAAAAAATGTTGCAATTACTCATCAATCACAACTTTGGCAATGTAGTCCAAATTGCGGTAATGTTGAGCATAATCAATTCCATACCCTACGACAAATTCATCAGGAATGGCAAAACCAATCCACTCAACCGGCACATCAACTTCACGACGAGAAGGTTTATCAAGCAAAGTACAGATCGCCACAGAACGAGGATCACGTAACTTCAAAATTTCACGAACTTTATCAAGGGTAAAGCCTGTATCAATAATATCTTCAACAATTAATACATCTTTGCCGTGAATTTCCCCATCAAGATCTTTTAAGATCTTCACATCTCGGCTTGATTCTGTGCTTGAACCATAGCTAGACGCCGTTAGAAAATCCACCTCAATCGGCAATTGTAATTCACGAACAAGATCAGCCATAAACATAAAAGAACCACGTAATAACCCAACAACAACGAGGCTCTCACAGTGATTATGCTGATAGTAATGATTAATTTCTTTACCTAATTCTTTAATACGTTGATGAACATCTTCACGAGAAATAAGTGTTTCAATGTGGTGTTTTTTCATAAGTGTCACTGCTGTTGTTTAATGGCACGCCCTAAAGGATTCGAACCTTTGACCCACGCCTTAGAAGGGCGTTGCTCTATCCAGCTGAGCTAAGGGCGCAGTGTAAGGAATCATGTTGAAATGAAAAGAAATGGTCGGCGAGATAGGATTTGAACCTACGACCCACTGGTCCCAAACCAGTTGCGCTACCAAGCTGCGCTACTCGCCGATAAAGATAGGAGCATTATAATTTCTTTTTAAACATCGTCAATCATTTTTATATAGCAAGGCTTTGAATGTCTGTTCTTTGAACATTAAAACGATATTTTACTTATCAAACCACGCTTTTTTTGAGAAAATAGCAAACGTTTTCGTTTCTTAGGAGTTGCAATGTCTGCCCAAATTATTTCAGGTTCTGCCCTTTCAAGCCAAATCAAAGATGAGATCGCTCAGCAAATCAAACAATATCAGGAAAAAGGGAAACGAAGCCCAGGACTAGCTGTTATCTTGGTAGGTTCAGATGCTGCTTCACAAGTTTATGTAAACAGTAAACGTAAAAGCTGTGCTGAAATTGGTATTCAGTCAAAATCATTCGATTTACCACAAGAAACTAGCGAACAAGCGTTACTCAAATTGATTGATGAGTTAAATCATGACGAAAGCGTAGACGGTATTTTAGTACAGCTACCATTGCCTTCTCATATTGATACGACAAAAGTGATTGAAGCAATTCAGCCAGACAAAGATGTCGATGGCTTCCATCCTTATAATGTGGGAAGACTGTGCCAACGCATTCCCACTTTGCGAGCTTGCACGCCTTACGGTGTTATGAAATTGCTTGAAACGACGGGGATTGACTTATATGGGAAGCATGCTGTCATTGTAGGAGCATCAAATATTGTTGGTCGTCCAATGGCATTAGAGTTATTACTCGGTGGTTGTACCGTCACGGTCACTCATCGTTTTACTAAAGATTTAGCCTCACATATTCGTCAAGCCGATATTTTAGTTGTCGCTGTTGGCAAACCTCAGTTTATATCAGGTGAGTGGGTTAAAGAAGGTGCTGTTGTAATTGATGTGGGGATTAATCGTCTTGATGGAAAACTGGTAGGCGATGTTGAGTTTGATATAGCAAGCCAAAAAGCCAGCTTTATTACTCCTGTACCTGGTGGAGTTGGACCGATGACAGTTGCAATGCTGATGCAAAATACGTTGCAAGCCTATCAACAACACATTAGAGAATAGCAAGCGGTTAGATTCTCTTCAACATTTGCAAAGCCCCGTTAGAGATAACGGGGCTTTGTTTTTTCAGTGCTAAACTAGTCCTGCTTTTTGTAATGCCGCAAGCACTTTTGGCTGCGATTCTTCTGATAAAAGTGTCAACGGTAAACGTAAACTTGGTTGCGAAATCAAGCCTATTTTATAGGCTGCCCATTTTACCGGAATTGGATTACCTTCGATAAATAAATCATGGTGTAACCCCATTAAACGCTCATTGATTTCGTCCGCTTCTTCAAATTTACCTTCCAAGGCTAATTCGCACATTTTCGCCATATCGGCAGCAGCTAGGTTATTGGTAACAGAAATCACACCTTGCCCACCGAGTTTCATCGATTCTAGACCTGTCGCATCATCACCACTTAAGAAAATAAAATCCTCACCCGCAAGCTCTTTAATTTGTTTCACACGGCTGACATCGCCAGTTGCCTCTTTAATTCCAACGATATTTGGAATTTTTGCTAAACGTGCTACGGTTTCTGGCTTCAAATCACTCCCTGTACGACTTGGGACATTATAGAGAATTTGTGGAAGATCAGAAGCTTCTGCGATGGTTTTGAAATGCTGATACATGCCTTCTTGTGTTGGCTTGTTGTAATAAGGCACAACGGTCAAACAACCTGCAACACCGCTATCACCAAGTAATTTGGTTAAGGTAATGGCTTCATTCGTTGAGTTTGAACCTGTGCCTGCAATAATTGGAATACGACCTGCGGCATATTCTACACCTTTTTTAATTAAACGGACTTGCTCGTCAATCGTGAGTGTAGTTGATTCACCTGTGGTTCCGACTAAAACGATAGCATGTGTTCCTGCGTTGATGTGGAATTCAATGAGCTTTTTTAAGTCTTCAAAACTAATTTCGCCATCAATCATTGGCGTGAGTAATGCCACAATACTGCCTGAAAATAACGGTTTTGCCATCACTTATCTCCTGTCTATTTATTATGAATAATCTGCTTGCTAGATTGCAAAATTCGGCTTAAATATGCAAGCAGTTTATGCAATTTTTGCAAAATTATTCGTGAATCTCACCGCTTGTAATGCCTTTTTGATAAGACATCATTAGCAGCGTTCGCCATTTATCTTTACCCTGCTCATCTTTTCCCATATTTGCAATATTTGGGAAACGCCCCCAACATTCAAATTGATGCTTTTTCATCAAGCTTTGGCTGACTTGGTTCATCTCAAACACATACGCCATCAGCGTATGAATTTCATGATCGAGCATCACATCTTGCATATATTGAATGATTTTTGAGCCATATCCTTTGCCTTTAGCAGATGCATCGAGATAGATGCTAATTTCAGAAGTATGCACAAAAGCAGGTCGCTCATAGAATGGCGAAAAACTAAACCATCCTGCAATTCCTGTGCCATCCTCCACCGTCCAAAGCGGGTATTTTTCGCTATTTAAATGGAAATCAAACCAACCTTGACGGCTTTGTTGTGTCGCCAAAAACAGATCGGCGGTGACTTGATGAGTGGGGATAGCTTGGTTGTAAATACCTAAAATGTATTGAAAATCAGCTGGTTGTGATTTGCGGATAATCATTTGACGATCCCTAATAACTGGTTCAAGGTTTGAGCAATGCTATCTTCATTGTTTGAGCCGATGGTCATTTTAGCATGCTGTTGAACTTCTTGCTCTGACTCCCCCATCGCAATGCCCATACCAACAGTAGATAACATACTAATATCATTGAAGTTATCACCAAAGGCAATCACATTTTTGGGATCAATATTTTCAAGTTTCAGCAATTCTGTTAAACATTCCCCTTTGCTGTTTCCTTGAGCCGTAATATCAACGCGATCGACCCAAGACCATTCAGGACTGAATTGATCAAGCGGTAACTTTTCAACAAAATTTTGCATTTTTTCCAGATCAGGATCACTAATGAGCACTTTCCAAATTAAGGTATTACCATCTAACAGTTCGGGGAAATTCACCTGCTTGACACTTGGTCGTACACTATCTTCGCAGCTATCCACCCATTTGAGAAACTTGGTGAAATGCGCATTGAGTTGTTCGTAAGTCATGCTATCTCGTGTATAAATTGCAACGTGGATACCAAGTTCTTGAGCTGACTTCACCAGAAAATTGGCTTGTGCTGTGGTCAGTGGATTACCCCATAGCACTTTATCCTGTTTAAAATCATAAAGATAGGTGCCGTTACAACAAACTACTGGTGTATCCAAACCGAGTTCGTGATAGTAAGGACGTACCGCTGTATGATGGCGTCCTGTCACAATAAAAACTTTCAATCCCAAGGCTTGGGCTTGCTTAATTGCTTGTTTACTAGAATCTAAGATTGTGGCTTGGCTAGTCAATAAAGTACCATCAAGGTCAAATGCAATAGCTTGGTAAAACATAAACTCTCCGAATAGAAAAAAAGAAAGGGCGATTGACTCACCCTTTCTGTTCTTGCTGTTAAAAATTATTTGTTACCGTCATATGATGGTGTTTGATAAAGTGGTGTAGGACCATTTGGACCTGCGACATTGCCACCTTCATTTTGCTTCATTACACCACCGTTTGCAGAGATTTCTACACGACGGTTAGGACGTAAGCAGTCTCTTAACTCTTGACCGTGAACACCATCACAAGCTTTCACTTGGTTAGCTTTACCGTAGCCTACTGCATCCATTTGTGCTGTTACGCCTTGTTGTGCTAAACGTGCTTTAACCATATTTGCACGGCGTTGTGAAAGGTTCAAGTTATATTGTTCTGAACCTAAACGGTCGGTATAACCAGCAATTTTCACCTGTTGAGCACCAGAAGATTTTAATTGTGCAGCAACATTATCAACGACCTCTTTACCTTTTGCTGTTAAAGTGTCCTTGTCGAAATCAAACAAGAAATCACCACTTAAGTTGAAGGCTGAATTACCGTTACAACCATTTGGATACCAGTAGAAGCTTTGTGCATTCATATTTTTGTCAAATAAAATTTTAAATTGACAGATTTTGTGCATACCGTTTTCACGATAGTTGAATGCGTAGTCCCATTCACGAACACCGTATAAACCTTCCGCAAAGTGTGGACGACCAATTAAGTTATAAAGCTCGTCTTTGTTCATACCACGTTCAATTTGACGAACATTTTCCCAGTTTGGCCAAGAACCAAATTGTGAACCATCGTGGTTAAACTTAGATTCAGAAATTTTTGGGAAAACTGGATTGTCAGTAGTACCTTCATCAGATACTTTGCTTAAATTACCACAAGCTGTTACAGCAAGAGCAACACTTGTTAATAGTAGACTGCGAGAAATTGTTTTGTTCATTTTAAGGCGTCCTTTTGAAAATGAGGATAAAAGCTTACCGAAATTCAAAATAAAGTTTTACTTTATTAGGCATAACGTAAAATCTCTCAAATTGTACACTACAAAATATATTTGTTCTAGCTTTTTATTCATAATTTAAATTGATAAATTTTCTATCATAAGCTGAATATTTCGATTGCCACGGAATTCATTTATTTCTAATCTATACACTAATCTTGCTGATTTTATTGATAAATCAGGATATTGCCGTAAATCAACATTAAACCATATCGCATCTAACAGCATTCCATCACGGCTTTCGACAAGTAATTTAAGGTGTCTTTCTCCAACTAAACGTTGTTGTAAAATACGAAACTCTCCTTCAAATAAAGGTTCGGCAAAATGTTGTCCCCAAGGCCCTGCATTTTTGATTAATTCTGCGGTTGCTAAATTTAATTCATTGTGAGCTAATTCACCATCAGTATAAATAACGCCAGTTAATTGTTCTGGCTCAACAAAGTCTTGAAGAGTTTGGTTAAATATTTGCTGAAATAACCCTAAGTTTTCTTCCGCAATAGTCAACCCCGCTGCCATTGCATGCCCGCCAAATTTGACTAACAGATTAGGATGATAAGTGTCAATTCGCTCAAATAAATCACGAATATGAACGCCTGAAATCGATCGTGCTGATCCTCGTAAAAATTTTCCTTCAGCATCGTCTTGAGCAAACGCTATTACAGGTCGATGGAATTGATCTTTAATGCGAGAAGCCAAGATACCAATCACGCCTTGATGCCAATCTGGTTGGTACAATATGATGCCATGAGCAGAATCACTGTCTGCAATATTAGGAAGCTTGGCACAAATTGCTAACGCTTCGCTTTTCATTTCTTGCTCAAACTCTTTACGGGTTTGATTAAGTGCATCTAACTCTAAAGCTAATTGACGAGCCTCAGATAAATTATCACTAATCAATAATTCAACCCCAAGCGACATATTTTCCAAACGCCCTGCGGCATTCAAGCGTGGGGCAATCGCAAAGCCAAGATCACTGGCTTGCAAGCTGGCTAGATCACGTTTACTGACTTCTGCAAGGGCTTGAATACCCACTCGACAATGGCCTGAACGAATACGATGTAATCCCTGAGCGATCAAAATACGATTATTATGATCAAGAGGCACCACATCGGCCACCGTACCTAATGCAACGAGATCGAGTAATTCTGTGATATTCGGCTCTGGTTTACCTTCAAATACATTTTCTTGGCGTAACTTTGCTCGCAACGCAACCATAACATAAAAGATAACCCCTACCCCCGCTAATGACTTCGAAGGAAAATCGCAAGCAGCCAGATTTGGATTGACCATCGCATCAGCTGCGGGTAATTCGTCTGAAGGTAAATGGTGATCCGTCACCAACACTTTGATTTGATGAGATTTCAGTAAATTAATGCCATCGAAAGATGAAATGCCGTTATCGACCGTCAGCACTAAATCAGCCCCTTTTGCGATCACCATTTTGGCGACATCAACACTTAGCCCGTATCCTTGGGAAAAACGATCAGGAATGAGATAATCAACAGACTGAAAACCGAATTGTCGCAATGCTAAAATGGCTAGTGCTGTACTTGTTGCACCATCGGCATCAAAATCCCCAACAATCACAATGCGTGCTTGTGTTTGATAACTTTGCCATAACAGCTCAACCGCTTGCTCTATATTTACGAGTAAATTTGGATTATGTAGATGTTTTAAAGAGAGTTCCAATTCTCTGCGAGATACCACGCCTCGAGCTTGGTAAAGGCGATTTAAAAGGGGAATTTCAGATAGGTTCTCCGTAGTCAGCAACGGACGACGTTTAATGATTTTTTGCATTATAAGTAAAATAACATCAATCGGATATAAAGTAACGAAAACAACAAGCGGTCAGTTCCGATGAAAAATTTGCAAATTTTTGCGAGAATCTGACCGCTTGTAAGATTATTGGTTAAGCATACTGAGTAATTCTTTTGGCTCTACAAAGCCTGGAATAACTTGGCCTTCTTCAGTGATAATATTTGGTGTGCCATTTACCCCAAATTTGATGCCTAACTCATAATGTTTTTTAACAATATTGGGTGTTTTTTGCTCTTTTGGTAAGTTTCCTTTTTCCGCTTCATCCAAAGCAAACACCTTGTCTTTCGCTGTCCAAATGGCTTCCATCTGTTTTGCGGTTTGCGTATTCATTCCACCACGCGGGAAAGCTAAATAGCGAACAGTAATCCCTAAGTCGTTATATTCTTTCATTTTTCCATGTAATAAATGGCAGTAATGGCAAGTAATATCCATAAATACCGTGACCACATGTTTTTGATTCTTCGCGGGATAAACAATCATTTCATCTTTTAGGCTCTCCAGTTGAGAAAGCAACGCTTGATTTGTAATATCAATGGCTTTGCCATTTTTTAACTCAAAAATATTTCCATAAATCACAAAACGACCATCTTGACTGATTTGTACAACGCCTTGATCAGACACTGCGGTTTTAAAACCCGGTAATGCAGAATCGGATAGCATCACATTTGTTGCCCCAACGGCTTCAAGTTGCTTTTGTAAATTCACTTCAGCCATCAAGCTTGTGGAAAAAAGTGTACCTAAAATAAGTGTAGCCAATTTTTTTTGCATATATATTCCTTAAAGTTTAAGTTTTGACTCGATAGATTTTGCTTTAACTAAAAATGCCTTACGCTCTTTGTCTGGCATTCCCGATCCTGTTCCTGGCAGTTTTACCGTCATTGGATTGACTGGGTGCCCATTGATATGAAACTCATAATGTAAATGCGGTCCTGTCGAACGTCCCGTGTTGCCTGAAAGTGCAATACGTTCGCCTTTTTTAACAGATTGCCCAACTCTCACTAATTGACGGCTTAAGTGCATATAAACCGTTGTATATTGCCCCCCATGACGGATTTTAATATAACGCCCCGCCCCATTTGCTTGATAGGCCACGTGTTCTACCACACCATCGGCAGGTGCAATAATTGGGGTGCCTATAGGTAATCCAAAATCGACGCCTTTATGCGGTGCGACTCGGCGGGTTACAGGGTGTAATCGTCTTGGGTTAAACGGTGATGAAATTCTTGGTTTTGATTGCAATGGATAGCGAGCAAAGCCTTTTCCGAGCGTCTCACCATGGCGACTATAATAACGGCCATTATCCGCTTGAATCGCATAATAACTTTTATTGCTTGTCATCAAATGAATCGCTTCCACATTGCCTAATTCGGTGACTTTGCCATTGATATATTCACGTTTCACTAAAATGACAAACTTATCCCCTTTTTTTAATTTATTGAGAGAAACTTGCCATTGTAAAGCGGCAACCAGCTGATTAATTTGACGCGATGAAAGCCCTTGAGCTTTTAAACTTGATTTAAAGTCACCATTGATCGAGCCACGTACAATATCTTGCCGCCATTCACCTTGTTTTTTAACGGTTTGTACCGAAAATTGATTTTCGGATTTCCGCTCAAAAATTTTTTCTTCTTTTTCAGAGACGAGCCAGTTCATATATTCCAGCTCACCGTCTTTACCTAGAATCCAGTAAAACTGCTGACCCGCACTTAATTTCGCTAACTGCGGAAATTTTTTCTCTAAAAATTTTGCCGTAGCAGGGCTTAAACCCGATTGTTCCAAAACATCTTGTAACTTATCGCCCTTCGCGACAGTATAGCTAAACTGATTTTGAATTCTGATTGCCTCATCAGCCACGTCCAAAAAACTATTCAATGCCTCTTCTGCATCAGGAGATAATAAATCATCTTGTTTTAGTCCTTCCGCTTGCAGTCTTTGAATGGTTTCATCATCAATATCATCTTCTGCCACAAAATCATCTTCATAAGACGTTGCATTTTCATCCACCACACCTTGTGAAACAGGTTCTTCTAACTCACCTTGTTCGATTTGAATATAGGTGAGAGTTTGGCTATCTTCCGGTAGCCATGACAGAGCCATTAATGCTGTGTTCGCAGCAAAAGTGGAAATGGGATCGACATTTTCCGTGGTAACAAGCGGTAAGTTCCCGTCTTTTTTTTGCAAACCACTCGTCGCAGAAACATTGAGTGCTATCGACGTGTTCTCTTGTGAAGTGTTAAATGTGAGAAAAATTCCAATAGATGCGGAAAGTATCGCCACTAAAAACGCAATCGCTTTTAAGCGATATTTCTTACGTCGACGATCTCGTGCAAAAACAACATGTTGCAAAGTATTACCCTAAATTCTTTATTCATTCTAAACATTATTTGATTTGAGTTGCTTCTGACAGAGCGAAGAACAAAAAATTCCGTCCGTTCTTGTCAAAATGATAAAAATCCGCTACTTTTAGCGAAAATTCATACCCATAAAAATTTAATGCAAATTAGCCAAATTCGACCTTTGATCGACCGTTCCAAACCACCATTAGTGCAGCTAGACAATATCAATGTGACTTTTGATCAGCAGCCGATTTTACAAAACATTAGCCTAAAAATTTACCCGAACTCGATCACGACGATTGTCGGCCCAAATGGTGGTGGGAAATCCACCCTCCTTAAAGTGTTGCTGAAATTATTGCCGGCCACAAGCGGTCAAGTTTCACATCAAAAAGGCTTAAAAATCGGCTATGTGCCACAAAAATTGCATCTTGATCCCTCTATTCCAATCACCGTTCGCAAGTTTTTATCGCTAAAACCAAACGGCACAAATGCCCTGATTGATGAAGCCCTATCGCTGTTTTCAATTAACCATTTGAGCGAAAATCGAATGCAAAAATTATCAGGCGGTGAACTGCAACGTGTACTGCTTGCTCGGGCGATTTTGGATCGTCCACAACTATTAGTGTTAGATGAGCCGATGCAAGGTGTGGATATTACAGGGCAAACGGAACTCTATCAACTGCTAAATAAAACTCGAGCGTGGTTAAACTGTGCGATTTTAATGGTTTCGCACGATTTAAACATCGTGATGGCAAATACCGACGAAGTGTTATGCGTTAATCGTCATATTTGCTGTGCTGGTACGCCAGAAATGATTTCAAGCGAGCCGAGTTTTATTCACTTTTTTGGTGATCAATTTGCTAAAAACGTGGCAATTTACGCGCATAAACACAATCACCATCACGATTTACACGGCGATGTCTGTCGTGGAAACTGCCAACATTAAGAGAATTTATGTTTGAGATTTTATTTCCCGCTTGGCTTGCAGGTTTGTTGCTTGCCTTTGTGACCGCCCCGCTCGGTGCTTTTGTGGTGTGGCGAAAAATGGCGTATTTTGGCGATACCCTTTCCCACTCTGCTTTACTTGGCGTAGCGTTAGGTATTTTTCTGCAAATCGATCCCTATATTGCAGTGATCGGAATGACGATTTTACTCGCTCTCGGTTTGGTCTGGCTGGAACAGCATTCTAACCATTCTGTCGATACTATTCTCGGCATCATCGCCCATTGCAGCTTGTCTCTTGGGGTGATTACCATCAGCCTGCTTGATAATGTGCGGGTCGATTTAATGTCTTATTTATTTGGCGACCTGCTGGCGATCGATTTTAATGATGTGATCTTCATCGCCGCTGGTGTGCTGTTTATCGTCACGGTGTTAGGCTTTTTCTGGAAAAAATTGCTATCGATTACCGTCAGCCCCGAACTCGCCCAAATCGAAGGTTTAAATATTACTCGTTTGCGGTTATTGCTGATGCTACTTACTGCCTTAACTATCGCATTAAGTATGAAATTCGTTGGAGCGTTAATCATTACATCGCTGTTGGTTATCCCGTCCGCTACCGCCCGCCGTTTCGCCCGCACCCCAGAAATGATGGTTATTTATGCCATTTTGTTTAGCGTTTTAGCCATTACTGGCGGCTTAATTTTTTCAGGGCTAAAAGATACACCCGCCGGTCCGTCTGTTGTTGTTTGTGCAGGAGCGATGTTCTTGCTTTCGTTATGCAAAAAAAAACGCAGAATAGATCAATAAATTCTAATTTAGGCTATTGCTATTTTTGCAAATTTTCTTGAGAATTTGACCGCTTGTAAACCTTCATTCTGCCCCTGCTTTAGCGGGGGCAGAATTTAACATTCATAAACATATAAAAGAAGTAAAAAATTATGTGCCAATTACTTGGAATGAATTGCAACACGCCAACCGATATTACCTTTTCTTTTGAAGGCTTTCGCCGCCGTGCAGGATTAACCGACTGCCACACGGATGGTTTCGGCATTGCTTTTTTTGAAGGCAAAGGCGTGCGAATTTTCCGCGATAATCGCCCTGGTGCTTCTTCACCTATGGCGGATCTCGTTAGCCAATATCGTATCAAATCCTACAACGTTATCGCCCATATTCGAAAAGCGACTCGTGGTGAAATCAATTTAGAAAATACTCACCCTTTTATTCGTGAAATATGGGGGGAGAATTGGGTGTTTGCCCACAATGGCACAGTCGAAAATCTTAGCATTTGCCCAAACAATCATTACCAACCAATTGGCACCACAGATTCTGAAATTGCCTTCTGTTGTATTGCCGCCAAACTCAAGGAACGTTTTCCACAAAAACCAAGTGAAAAAGAAATTTTTGATGCAGTGGTTGAAATCACGAGTAAAATTGCGGAGCATGGCGTGTTCAATTTTATTTTATCGAACGGACATTGGATGATTGCCCGTTGCTCGACTAATCTACATTATGTTTGTCGCAAAGCCCCATTTGGCACAGCGTTGCGTGATGATGACGTAATGATCGACTTCCGTGATTACACTTGCGAAACCGACAAAGTCACTATCATTACCACCCAGCCGCTCACTAAAAATGAGAGCTGGACAAAAATGAAAAACGGTGGCTATGTCTTTTTCAAAGAAGGTGATGTGCTGTTTGAAATTGAAGGTACATTACCCGAGTGCAAACCACACGTTTAGATTGGCAAAATTCTTAAAGGAACTACCCGCTTGTTAGCCAACAAGCCGTTGTTTTTTATATAGCAATAAACGAAAAAGGGGCATAGCCCCTTTATTTTTTAAGCACTTTTCGCCATTTCAAATTCAATTAACATCATCAAAATGTGGATCACTTTGATGTGAATTTCTTGAATACGGTCGGCATAGCGGAAATGCGGTACACGAATTTCGACATCCGCAAGCCCTGCCATTTGCCCGCCGTCTTTACCTGTCATGGCAATTACTTTCATCCCTTTTTTCTTCGCGGCTTCAATCGCATTTAAGATGTTTTTCGAATTACCCGAAGTCGATAAACCAAACAATACATCGCCTTTTTGCCCCACCGCTTCAACATAGCGAGAAAAGACATATTCGTAGCCGAAATCGTTACTCACGCAACTCAAATGACTGACATCAGAAATCGCAATCGCTGGGTAGCCTGGGCGATTCTCACGATAACGCCCCGTGAGTTCTTCAGCAAAGTGCATGGCATCGCAGTGAGAACCGCCATTACCACAAGAAAGCACTTTACCGCCCTGTTTAAAGCTATCAGAAATTAACAAGGCTGCTTGTTGAATCAATTTCAAGTTATTTTCGTCACGAATGAATTTATCTAATACTTCAGCGGCTTCTTGCAGTTCCGCTAAAATTTGTTGTTGATACATTGAATGCTCCTTTGCAAAAAAATCATCAAATCCGACCGCTTGTCATACGGTAGTTATGCAAAGTCTATCACACCCGACCACACTTAACACTAGGAAAAACCTTGAAAATTAGGTAGAATCTCTGCGTTTTTGTGTTTAATCAAAGGAACAAACAATGATCAACGAAATTAAAAAAGATACGCAAGATCGTATGGAAAAAAGCCTTGAAGCGTTAAAAGGTCACATTTCAAAAATCCGTACTGGTCGTGCTCAACCAAGTTTATTAGACGGTATTCAAGTAGATTACTACGGTTCTGCTACTCCTCTTCGTCAATTAGCTAACGTGGTTGCAGAAGATGCCCGCACTTTAGCCGTCACTGTTTTCGACCGTTCTTTAATCAGTGCTGTTGAAAAAGCGATTTTAACCTCAGATTTAGGTTTAAATCCGTCTTCTGCGGGTACAACAATTCGTGTACCACTTCCACCACTTACAGAAGAACGCCGCCGCGATTTAATCAAAATCGTAAAAAGTGAAGGCGAACAAGGCAAAGTGGCAATTCGTAACGTGCGTCGTGATGCGAATGATAAAATCAAAGCATTAGAAAAAGAGAAAGCGATCAGCGAAAACGAAGAACGCAAAGCACAAGAAGATATCCAAAAAATCACCGACACTTACATTAAGAAAGTGGATGAAATTTTGGCTGATAAAGAAAAAGAGTTAATGGATTTCTAATTGAACTCATATCCCCGACTAGTTCACTATTCGGGGATTTTTTTGCAAAAAATTAGTCGGAAGTAACCGCTTGTAGGGCTTTTAGCCGTTTCTGTTCTGCTCGACGTTGTTGGAAAAATCGGCTGATTTTTTGGCTACATTCTACTGCCATCACGCCACCACGAATTTGTAGGGTATGGTTCATTTTAAAATCTTCAAAAAAGTGAAAACGTGAGCCAATTGCCCCCGTTTTATAATCACTCGCCCCAAAAACTAACCGCCCGATTCGGCTATGTAAAATCGCCCCCGCACACATTGTGCAAGGCTCAAGGGTAACGTACAAAGTGGTATCAAGCAGGCGGTAATTTTCCACTTTCTGCCCTGCCATTCGGATCGCCTGAATTTCAGCATGTGCCGTTGGGTCAGACAGCACAATCGAACGGTTCCAGCCTTCGCCTAAAATCTCACCGCTTGCCGAAACTAACACCGCCCCCACAGGAATTTCGCCTTCAGCTTCGGCATTATTCGCAAGGTGTAAAGCGTGCTGCATAAAGTGGAAATCTTGATCAGAAAGGGATAAATCGCAATGGGTTTGAGTGGATTGGATGAACATTTTACAAAATTCGTAGAATTTAATGAAAATTCCCTCCTCCGCTTGCGGGGGAGGGTTAGGGAGGGGGGATTTGCAAAATTTTACTAAAATGTGACCGCTTGCCCCCTACCCCCTCGCAAGCTCGGGTACTTCCCCCGCAAGCGGGGGCAGAATTTTATCTGCGACCTCGTTCGTTAAAGCGTTTTTCTTTGAAGCCACCTTTGCGGTCTTTGAAACTACGCTCATCGCGATCACGTCCGCTACGGCGGTCATTACGATCACCACGGCCACGCGCACCTTTGCTTTCATATGGATTGCTGTTAGTCGCACTGTCAGCAGGACCTAATAACGACATCTGCATCGGTTTGCTTAACACTCGGGCTTTTTGAGCAAAGTGTTGCACTAAATGCTTCGGCATACCTTGTGGTAATTCAATAGTTGAATAAGTATCGTGCAGTTTAATATGTCCGATGTAGCGGCTACTAATATCACCTTCGTTGGCAATTGCACCAACGATATGTCGGACTTCTACGCCGTCTTCACGACCGAGTTCGATACGGTAAAGATCCATCGCCACGCCATTATTATCACGTCCGCCACGACGCTCGGCTGAACGTGGGTTTTCACGGCCTTTGCCACGCTCACCACGAACTGAACGAATTTCAGGATCGGGTGGCAAAATGAGTTTTTGCTTTTCTTGCAATAACATCATCATTGCCGCAGCTAACTCTTCGTGATCTTGGTCTGCTGTGAAGAGATCTTCCAACAACTCACGATATAACTCTAAATCATGATGCTCAAGTTGTAGAGAGATTTTTGCTTTGAATTTTTCACGGCGTTTTGCCATTAAAATTTCGTGGTTTGGTACTGGCACTTGATCAATTGGTTTTTTGATGAGGTGTTCGATATTTTTCAATAAACGACGCTCACGTGGCTCGACAAATAATAATGCACGACCTGAACGCCCTGCACGACCAGTACGACCGATACGATGAACATAAGACTCAGCATCAAGCGGAATATCAAAGTTCACCACAAGGCTGATTCGATCGATATCGATCCCTCGAGCTGCGACGTCTGTCGCCACAATAATATCTAAACGCCCTGAACGCAGTTTATCTAACGCCTGTTCACGAGCTTGTTGGGTCATGTCACCGTTTAACGCTGCAGCACGATAACCATTACGTTCACAAAGCTCCGCCACATCAGTGGTACCCGTTTTAGTACGGGTGAAAATAATCGCGGCATCAAATTCTTCCACTTCCAAGAAACGCAATAATGCATCGTTTTTGCGGAAGCCATTCACCATCCAGTAGCTTTGCGTAATGTCTGGTGCTGAACGTTGGGTTGCTTGAATTTTAACTTCTTGTGGATCTTTCATGAAACGTTTGGTGATGCGACGAATTGGCTCTGGCATTGTGGCAGAGAATAACGCCGTTTGGTGGTTCTCAGGCAGTTCCGCCATGACCGTTTCCACGTCTTCGATAAAGCCCATACGTAACATTTCGTCCGCTTCATCTAGCACGATAGTTTTGAGTTCAGATAAATCCAAAGTACCACGACGGATATGGTCAAGAATACGTCCTGGTGTACCCACAACCACTTGAGCTCCGTTTTTTAATGCTCGAATTTGAATATCGTAACGCTGACCGCCGTAAATAGTTACAGTACGGATGCCTTTCATATTTTTAGTGAATTGTTCGCAAGCGTCTGCCACCTGAATCGCCAGTTCACGGGTTGGTGCCATCACCAACATTTGCGGGTGGCGTTGATTTGGGTCGATTTGAGCCAAAACAGGTAAAGAGAAAGCCGCTGTTTTACCACTTCCCGTTTGTGCCATTCCCAATACATCACGCCCTGCAAGTAAGTGTGGGATACATTCTTGCTGAATTGGCGATGGGGTTACAAAACCCATTTCATTGACGGCATCAAGGATAGATTGTGGTAAGCCTAAATCGGCGAAAGTTAAAGTGTTAGTTGTCATAAAATTCCAAAAAATAATGCACAAATGCATCGTAGATCTATTTTCTTTGATGGTCCCTATTTATTCCCCCGCAAGCGGGCGTGGAATAAGCAAAATTGGTTTCATCAAAGTCAATAAAAAATAAAAATTCTATTGTTGAGTACTGATAGGTAAGAAAAATAAATAGAAAGCAAATCAATGCTTTGTATAACTCGTCACACAGGCAAGCGGTTAGATTTCGCAAAATTTTGCTCGGAACTGACCGCTTGTATCGTCCTAATATTTCCCAACAATAACGGGATTTGTTTTTGCTGCACGTAAACGAGCTAGCTCAAACAAGGCAAAACGATACTCAACGAAGTTATACACTTGGTTTGCAATAGTCAGACGGAAAAGGCTGGTTGCCTCATCCACTTGATTGATTTTGAGTGTTTGTTTTGCAAGATAAAAATAGGTTTCGGTTAAAATTTCTGCATATTGTGCCGTGTTTGGCTCAGCTTGAGCATTCATTTTTAACCGTAGTTGCTCAAGAGTATAATCCCCTAAAAAATAGGCAACAATACTTGTTCCCCAGAAAGAGTCAGCTAGCCCTTTTGAGCGCTCAACTAGCTTAGTTTTTGCTTCACTTGGTAAGAACTCTAATTCATTGAAATATAACCATAACACTCGGTAAGGATCGGTTTTATCAGCTTCATAAAACGCTAATAAATCCCGCTCTGCTTCGTTATAGCGGCCACTATAATAGAATGCTAATCCTCGATTTAAACGAGTATAGTCATAATTCGGATCAAGCTCTAAGACAGCATTGAAAGCATCTATTGAGCTATCGTAATCATCTTCAAGTAAAAGATATAAACCTAAGTAGTTGTAGGCTGCAGCCATTTTGGGGGCAAGCTCTACCGCTAAGGCAAAATCATTACGAGCTAATGACCAAAGCCCTAAACTATCATAAATGACGCCACGCTCAAAATGTAACTCCGCACGCTCTGCTTGGCTGAGTACCGCTTCATCTAACACCTGAGTTAGCCTAACCACCATTACCTCTTGTTCAAAACGCAACTGCGGATTGAGTTCCGCAATAGCTAATTTGGTTGGCGAGATAATTTCTGACACGCGGTTTACACAGCTTGTCAGAAAGAAAAGCATAAATAGATTAAGTAGAATAATGCGGAAATTCAACAGCTTAATGCGTTGTAACATTGTAAAACCTTAGGTTTAGGGTGGGCTTTAACCCACCAACATAAAATTATAATGGTGGGTCAAGAGACCCACCCTACAATTTTTAATTACTCAGCAAGTTCTTGTTCTTGCTCTTCCACTGGAGCAGAAGCAATGTCTTTCATTGTTAAGCGAATGCGACCCTGACGATCGATCTCAACCACTTTCACTTGTACTTCTTGTCCTACTTCCAGGTAGTCTGCGACACGTTCAACACGGGCATCGGTAATTTGTGAAATGTGGACTAATCCCTCTTTGCCACCAAGAATAGAGACAAAAGCTCCGAAATCAACCACACGAGTCACTTTACCTTTGTATACCGCATTCACTTCGACTTCTGCTACGATCTCTTCGATACGTTCCATTACACGTTTCGCTGCATTATTATCCGTTGCAGCAATTTTCACTGTACCGTCATCATCAATATCAATAGAAGTGCCAGTTTCTTCGGTTAATGCACGAATCGTTGCACCACCTTTACCGATCACATCTTTGATTTTCTTCGGATCGATCTTCATTGTGTGAATGCGTGGTGCAAAGTCAGAAATATCTGAACGTGGTGCAGGAATAGCTTGTTCCATTACACCAAGAATGTGCATTCTCGCCCCTTTCGCTTGGTTCAGGGCAATACGCATAATTTCTGGGGTAATCCCTTCGATTTTGATGTCCATCTGTAACGCTGTTACCCCTTCACGAGTACCTGCTACTTTGAAGTCCATATCGCCTAGGTGATCTTCATCACCTAAGATATCAGAAAGCACTACAAATTTATCATCTTCTTTCACTAAGCCCATGGCGATACCAGCAACTGCCGCTTTAATTGGCACGCCAGCGTCCATTAACGCTAATGATGCACCACATACTGATGCCATTGAAGAAGAACCATTTGATTCAGTAATTTCTGAAACTACACGCACTACATACGGGAATTCTTCTGCCGTTGGCATTACTGCTAATACGCCACGTTTTGCTAGACGACCGTGACCGATTTCACGACGTTTTGGCGAGCCAATACGACCAGTTTCGCCCACAGAATATGGAGGGAAGTTGTAGTGGAAAAGGAAGCGATCTGATTTCTCGCCCGTTAATTCATCAATAATTTGCGCATCACGTTCTGTCCCTAAAGTTGCAACCGCTAACGCTTGTGTTTCACCACGGGTGAACAACGCAGAACCGTGAGTACGTGGTAAAACACCAGTACAAATATCTAATGCACGAACGGTATCAACGGTACGACCATCAATACGTGGTTCGCCTGCGATAATACGGCTACGCACGATTTGGCTTTCTAATGCGGTAATAATATCAATAATTTTGCCTTCGGAAACGGTTTCATCTTCCGCAGTAAGTTGTGCGATAACCTCTGCTTTGATTGCATCAATTTGCTCATAGCGAACTTGTTTCTCAACAATACGATACGCATCGCCTAAACGGCTTTCTGCTAAAGCTTTTACTTTATCAATCAATGCGGTATCTGGTGTTGGTGCAACCCAATCCCAACGTGGTTTTCCCGCTTCTTTCACAAATTCTTTGATGTTTTCGATAACAACTTGTTGTTGTTCGTGACCGAATACCACCGCCGCTAACATTTGCTCTTCGCTTAAAATATCCGCTTCAGATTCCACCATCAATACCGCTTTATCGGTACCTGCAACCACTAAATCTAAGCGGCTGAGTTTTTGTTCAGCAATCGTTGGGTTGAGAACAAATTGATCGTTGATTAAACCAACACGTGCTGCACCGATTGGCCCATTAAATGGCACGCCAGATAATGAAAGAGCCGCAGATGCACCGATCATAGCGACTAAATCTGGGCTAATTTGTGGATTCACTGACACAACGGTCGCAATTACTTGAATTTCATTGAAAAAGCCTTCAGGGAACAGTGGGCGAACTGGGCGGTCAATTAAACGAGCGACGAGTGTTTCACCTTCAGATGGGCGACCTTCACGTTTGAAGAAACCGCCAGGGATACGACCTGCTGCGTAGGTACGCTCTTGATAATCAACGGTTAAAGGGAAGAAGTCTTGCCCTTCTTTCACGTCTTTTTTAGCGACTACTGTCACGAAAACCGTAGTATCATCCATACTTGCCATTACTGCCGCAGTTGCTTGGCGAGCAATCGCACCTGTTTCTAAGGTCACCGTGTGTTGACCATATTTAAATTGTTTGACGATTGGAGTCATTGATAAGTCCTTCATTTTTCAGAAAATATTAAAAGGTGGCATTAAGCCTACCCTGCACCTTGTTCTATTTCCTAAAAATTGCGACTAGCAAAAAAACTCTCGGAACTGACCGCTTGTATTACTCAATCAAAAGCCTTTTTGATAGCCGCCTATTACATACACGGAAATAAAACTCCCACATTATACAGCAGTTTCACTAAAAATCGCCTACTATTTCTGGATTTATGCAACTTTACAGTGAGTTCCGACCAATAAAATGTTACACATTTCACCATTTAAATAAAAAATGACAACGAATCGCCATTGCGATATTTACAAAGGTAAAAATAAAGTCGCTATCTATCAAAAATTGGTATGTAGAAAAACATTCATTTGCAAAATTTTTCTCTGATCTGACCGCTTGTCAATGGCATAAAAATGTTAAGTCTGTCTCAAAATCAATAAAAAATCAGGCACAAATCTTTACACAACTGACGAATTGGGCTATTTATAACGCCCTATTTTTTCATTGATTGCTATAAGGAGATTTCTATGCAGAATACAATATGGTCAAGAAGCAAACCGCTTATTACATTATCTGCACTCAGCAGTGCCGTTTTATTGGCATTTTCCTCTAGTGCTTTTGCGGCGAAAGTACCCGCTGGCGTTCAGCTTGCCGATAAGCAAGAAATTCGCATTCAAACCACAGCCGAAGCCGCTACACTTGATCCACAAAAAATGGAAGGTACTGCTGAAAGTTTACTTGCTCGCCAATTATTGGAAGGCTTAGTCAGTACCGATGAATTGGATCACATCATTCCTGGTGTGGCGGAAAAATGGGACTACGCTGACGATTTTAAAACACTCACCTTCCATCTGCGTAAAGACGCTAAATGGTCGAATGGCGATCCTGTCACTGCTCATGATTTCGTCTATGCGTGGCAACGTGTAGTCGATCCGAAAACGGCATCGCCTTATGCCGCCTATCTTGAATTTATGAAATTAGAAAATGTGGCGGATATCGTTGCTGGTCACAAATCACCCGACACACTTGGTGCAAAAGCACTTGATGATTACACGCTACAACTCACCTTAACCGCTCCCGTTCCTTATGCGGCTCAACTTACTCAACATGCCTCACTCTTCCCTGTACACAAAGCCACCGTTGAAAAGTTTGGTGATGATTGGACTCGCCCAGAAAACTTTGTAGGTAACGGAGCCTATAAAATCGCAGAACGTACACTCAACGAAAAAATTGTGTTTGAACGCAGCCCAACCTATTGGAACGATAAAGAGACTGTGGTCAATAAAGTGACTTTCTTCGTATTAAATGAAAGCTCAGGTATCGCTCGCTTCCGCTCTGGCGACTTAGATATTGCGAATATTCCTTCTACACTCTACAAAGATCCAAAATTCCGTAAAGAATACGATCCGCAAATTCACAAATCACGCAAACTCGGTACATTTACCTATGAAATGAACCTAGCAAAAGCCCCGTTTGATGATATTCGTGTGCGTAAAGCATTAGATTTAGCCCTTGAACGTGAAGTAATCACCGATAAAGTGCTTGGCTTTGGTCAAACACCAACTTACCGCTTTACGCCAAATTACATCGGTGGTGGTGAGAAAATTAAACAGCCTGAGTACGCAACTTGGACGCAAAAAGAGCGTAACGAAGAAGCGAAAAAATTATTGATGGAAGCTGGTTATAGCAAATCGAATCCACTCAAAACTGAATTGCTTTACAACACCAACGAAGGTTTGAAAAACATTGCGGTAGCCGCTACTTCAATGTGGAAGAAAAACTTAGGTGGTATGGCTGAAATTAGCTTGAAAAATATGGAATGGAAAACTTTCTTAGACACCAAGCAACAGAAAAACTACAACCTCGCATTTAGTGCATGGATTGCAGACTATAACGATGCTAGCACATTCTTAACTTACTATTTATCCAACAGCGAGCAGAATAAAATCGGCTTTAAGAGCGAAAAATTTGATAAGCTGATCAATGATTCTTACTATGCGAAGAATGAAGAAGAACGTGCAGAAATCTATGCGAAAGCAGAAGAAGAGCTTGGTAACCACCATCCATTTGTAGCGATTTATCACTACGCTGGATTATTCATCAAAAATCCAAAACTCAAAGGCTACGAAGGTAAAAGCCCACAAGGCGTCTATTTTGTCCGTGACTTGTATGTTGAGAAGTAAGGCCTAATCTACAAGCGGTCAGTTCCTTGAGAAAATTTGCAAAAAATGGCTCGAATCTCACCGCTTGTTAAGTCATCAATCCCTAGCACATCACTGTGCTAGGGATTTTTTCAGGTTAAAAACGAATTGGCGTTGCGGTTTTTTCTAACACGGCCAACAATTCACTGATGTTCTTTTTACCTTCGGTTTTGAGCCACTGGCGAGCTGCATCTACGCCTTGAGCCTTGTAGGTTTCCGTTGCACCAGCCCAAGTCGCCCGCCCACAGAGTACACCGTTAAATTGGCTACCCGCCTCTTTGGCGAAAACTAAGGTGTCTTGGAACAATTTAGCAGACACGCCCGCACTTAAGAAAATAAAGGGGATTGGTGTTGCATCACTTTGAGCTTTGAAGAACGCTTTCGCTTCTGCTTGGCTGTAAGCCACTTCGTCTTTGGCAAAACCTTCGACGAAATTCATATCCACTGGCACTTCCACTTTCAACACGTCCACACCAAAACGCTCATCGGCAAAGAATTTCATCGCTTCAATCACTTTGTGTGGTTTGACTTTAGCAAAATGAGCTTTGTCTTCATTGTTAGCATCGTAGGTCAAAATTTCTAAGAACAATGGCAAGCCTTCCGCGTGACATTCCGAAGCGACACGTTCCACAAATGCAGCTTTACGATCGTTGATCACTGAACTTTCATCAATGTCAAAATAAAGCAATAATTTGACCGCTTCCGCCCCGTTGTCTTTCAAACGGCGAACGGACACATCGTCAATCAAATCAGGGAAACGACCAACCGCCGTTTTATCATAGCCCGTTTTTTCGTATGCCATAATCAAACCGCAGTTAGCATCACGTTTGCCTGCCGCTGGCCAGCCAAATTCGGGATCGAGTAAGATCGAAGAGGCGTACGGGGTCAATTCCTGTGAAATCAACGTTTTGAATTCGCTCACTTGTTCAGGGGTAATATCATCGCCCATCATTCTGCGTAACGCACCACGTTGGTCGATAGCGAGAGCCGCAATAATACCGTCTTTAGTTGCTAATTTTTTCATAAAGTCTTTTTTAGCCATTGGATACTCCTATTCATCATCTTCTGACGCTACATTTTTTAACTGTTCTGCTACATCGTAAATTTGTGCTTTGGCATTTTCGAGCAAACCGTCAGTGCCTTCTTCACTCACATAACTGATCACCATCGGCAAATTCATTCCGCCATACAGCCCCGCCAGTTTCGGTAAATACCGCATCGCCACATTGCAAGGCGTGCCACCCATAATATCTGCCAATACCACGATCTCACCCGTGGCATTTTCTAACGCCTTCTCAAATTTCGCCTTGAAATCGTCAGAACTTTCATGCGGATAGAGATTAACCACTTGGGCGTTGTCGATTTTGCCTAAAATCATCTCAGCAGTATCCAACAATCCCGTGGCAAACTCCCCGTGGCTGATTAAAATTAAGCTCATATTTTGCTCCTTAATGTATTTTTAAAAACGTATTTTTGAGTTATTTGTTTCATTACATAATGCATAAAAATCAAATTTAAGATCATTACAATAAAACAGCATACTGAAACAATAACAATCTGAAAGTTTGAATAATCCGTTTGATTTATCGACCTATTTAAAACCATTGCACTTATTGGTAATAAAGTAATACTTGTAATCAAAGCAGGGATATATTTTCTAATCACAATGCTTTGCAAGATATGAATAGCAAGATGTATAACAAAAGCAATAAAAAATCCTATCCATATAAGATAATTATCATAATAAATAGATAACAGTGTGATTAAAATACAAAGCAAATATTGCTCTAAGACTGCAACAGAAAACCCTTCATAACTAAAACTTTTATCTATTTTCTCAAGCAAAGGATATTTTTTAACAAGTGCTACATTCCTATTTAGCCAAATTCTAAAACCTATTATTTCTTCCATTTCATGAATCATAAAAATAATAGGAAAAAGCCATACTATATCCTTCATTTTATGCTCCTGTAATCAGATAGGTAAAAAACTTATAAAATCTGACCGCTTGTACCATTCGTAGCTATCTCCTCTTTGAGCTACGATGGGAACTTTTCCCTACAAATTCTTCGTCTCTAACTTTTTATAAATTGGCTTGTCGCTAAAGGTTAATTCCGTTAGGCGAATGCCTTCTGTTTCAAACACAATAATTTCATTCTGTCCTTGTTTTAATAACGGAGCCGGCAGATAAAGAAAACAGGTTGGGCCTTCGTGCCAGTAACGTCCAAGATTTTCGCCATTCACGAAGATTACCCCTTTGCCGAGTTTGCTCGTGTCGATAAACGTATCTTGCGGCCCGCCATCAATTTGTAAATGAAATTGGTAGAACGAAGGCACTCGGCTATCTTTTTCACCATTAAAATCAATTTCCGCAAGCCGCTCAAAATCCAGAGCGTAATGTTGCCAACCTGTGTGGAAGTGCAGATCAAGCACCGCCCCTGCAGCGATTCCTTTACGTTGGGTTGGGGCTAACATTTTGCCGCCATAATTTACCCGCCCCATATTTTCGACCAACAGATCTAATTGGAATTGTCCGTTTGGCGTTTGCAACATAATGTCGTTGCCGATTTCGTGTTGATATTGTGTGGCAACTTTTTGTTGATCGTTAAACACCTGAATCCGATCTCGCCCTTGGAAAATGCGTAACTTAATTTCATCACTGTATGCTGTCGGATTTGCCCGATAGAGCATATAGCCGTAATAGTGTCCAAGTTGCTCCATTGTTTGAGTACAAGGGCTTTCAATCGGCTGGCTAATTTTGTCTAAAGTGCTAAAGAGCGAAACCTCGTTCGCCACTGCAAGCGGTGGATATTGGGTGATTTTTGGCAAAATGGGATCTTGAATTGGACTTGCATCAGGGTATTGACTGATCACTTTTTGCAGCAGGTAGTATTTTTCAGACGGCTCGCCCCACTCTCTCATAGGTGCATCGTAGTCATAGCTCGTCACTTGGGGGAGATCGGTATCCAATCGAGCCGAACAACCATTCATAAAGCCGAAATTCGTCCCACCTTGGAACATATAAAAATTGATGCTCGCACGTTTGAGCAGTTCATCGGTACAGTCGGCTAAATCTTGCGCATCACGAGTAATCACAGGCTCTTTCCAACGGTTGAACCAGCCGTCCCAAAATTCCATACACATCAACGGATAGGATTTCTGATGATTGTCAAAATAGCGTTGGAGCTCGTCTAAATTTTGATTGGAACGAGAACCGAAATTGCCTGTTGGCAAAATATCATCTTCAATCAATGCACCCGCTTCCAATGCGTTTTGCCAAGCGCCGTCGGACGTAAAGAGCGGAACGGTGATGCCGTTGGCTCGCATGAGATCTCGAATGGCTCTTAGGTAGTTTTTATCATTGCCGAATGAACCATACTCGTTTTCGATCTGCATCATCAAAATGTTACCACTTTGGGTAAACTGAAATGGCGCAACAATCGGTAATAATTTGGCAAAATATCGCTCAACATAGCCGAGAAAAATGGGATCATTTTGACGAATATGAACGGTGGGATCGTTGAGTAACCACGCAGGCAACCCACCAAATTCCCATTCGGCACAGATATAAGGTGTTGGGCGAAGAATCACATATAAACCTAAATCCTGAGCCGTTTGCAAAAATTTGGCTAAATCCGCCCGCTTGCCAAAGCAGAATTCTTCTGGCTGCGGCTGGTGCAAGTTCCACGGCACATAGGTTTCCACCGTATTGCAACCCATTGCTTTTAGGTTGTAGAGCGTTCTGTGCCAATACTCTGGCACAATGCGAAAATAATGCACCGCACCTGATATAATTTTGAACGGCTTGCCGTTAAGTAGGAAATCTTTTTTGCCTATTTCAAATGTTATCATTATGCGTTTCCTATTCTGTTTGCTCACAAAAAATCCAAATTTTCAAGACTAGTGAATTTTTTATTTATCTATAGAATTCCCCACCCAATTATTTCATTCATACCCTTATTATATGAACCCTTGGATATTATTATTTATCTCTATTTTGTGTGAAATTTGTGGCACTACTGCCCTAAAATATAGCGATGGTTTCACTAAACCTGTGCCAACAATCATTGCACTATGTGCCTTTGGACTCGCTTTTTATATGGTTTCTATCGTTTTCCGTACCCTACCTGTTGGTTTGGTGTACGCCATTTGGTCGGGCGTTGGTATCGTTCTCACCGCCGTTATCGCCTATTTTGCCTTTGGACAAAAGCCAGATTTAGCTGGCTTTATTGGTATGGCGATGATTATTGGAGGCGTGTTGGTAATTAACTTATTTTCCAACACTAGCTCACACTAATTCTGCATGTTCTTCATTGGGTAACAAAATCGTATCCGTCGGTTTTGTTATCCAGTCAATCAAATACGTTTCAATCCCTGCCTGTTGCCCTGAAATAAGATCCGCTTGACTGTCGCCAAAATAGACTGCTTTTGCTTTATCTATCTGGAGCTGTTCTACAATTTGAAGTAAGCCATCAGGTGCAGGCTTTGAGTTTTCAACCTCATCATCACTGATAGTTACATCAAAAAATTCTCGCAGTTTGAGTGCATCTAAAGAATACTCAAGACTACGTCTGCCCTTGCCTGTAAAAATCGCTAAGGTTTTCTGCTGTTGTTTAAGTTGTTGTAAAAGCTGGAAAATCGCTGGCGGGCAAGTGGCATAAAGAGGATGATTAGCGGAATACAGTTTGTAGAAAAATTCAACGGCTTGCTGTTTGCGTTCTGGCGAGCCTTGTACAATCTGCTCAATGATTTGTTGTTCTGAACCGCCAAAATAACGGGTGATTTGCTTATCGGTTAAATACTGTTGGTTATATTTCAAAAAGGTTTCACGAAAACACATAAAACAAAGTGGCAAGGTGTCCGCCAAAGTGCCATCAAAATCGAAAATATAGAGCTGTTTCATTGTGTGCTTTCCTGATTTGCAAAACTTTGTTATAAAGTGACCGCTTGTCATAATGGGCTTTTTATTTGTAGGGGCAAATCATATTGCCCCTACATTCACCATTAACCCTTCGCTAATAATCCAGCCCAAGAGAGCAAGATACAGAGAGCGATGATGATCATAATCGCTTTGTTGGAGTTCATTTTTGGTCTGCCGAGTAACCAGTAGATGAAACCAACCACGAGAGCAGGAACTAAACGTGGGAGAATCAAATCAAGGTTAGCTTGTGCAGACACCACTTTTTCCCCGATAGTCGCAACCAGTGGCACTTTGACGTTCACCATCGTGGCACACATCACCCCGACAACGAACACCCCAAGTACCGTTGCAGCATTAGTTAATGCATTGAGTTTGTGACCAAGGTTAGTAACCAAGTTCACCCCTTCACGGTAAGCGATTTTGAGCTGAACCCAACGGAATACCATCGTTGCGATTGCAACAAGTACCCATAAACCAACGCCTAATGGATTACCATTCACCGCCATCGTGGCTGCGATTGCCCCCATAATTGCTGGGATAAGAGACGCAAATAACGCATCACCAATTGCAGCAAATGGCCCCATTAAACCTGATTTGATCCCAGCTACGGCTTCAAAGGATTTCACCCCTTGTTTTTCTTCAAGTGCTAAGTCAATCCCTTTTACAATGGTGTTAAAGAATGGACTGGTATTGAAGAATTGGTTGTGCATTACCATTACTTTTTGTAATTCAGGCGAATTATCACCGTACATTTTGCGAAGCTGTGGCAACATAATCCATAAATAGCCTGAACCTTGCATACGTTCGTAGTTCCAACCGATTTGGTTGAAGAATAAGTTACGAATGTTGATTTGGCGGAAATCCGCATCAGTTAATTTATAGCCTTTTGGGTTTCCGACTTGTTCGTTATAGTTCGTCATCTTCAATTTCTCCTTTTGCAGAAGGGTTATTTTTGGTTACTGGTGCGGAGCCACCTTCAACACTGCGTTGATAAGCAAGGTAAGCAAAACCGAAACCGATAGCTGCCATCGCTAACATTGGTACGCTTGTAATGGAATTGCTAACATTTGTTGCTCCTGCCACCGCATTGATGTTACCGAATAAGGTAATGAAGATTGCGGTTAATGCAAACGCAAGGATTAAGTAGGCAATGTGGCGTTTGGTTGGTAAGTAACGAAGTAAGATGGCGAAACCTAACGCTGGCAATACACCACCTGCAAGGGTTAAGCCGTCTGCGATCACTTTTAAGAAACCGTGTTGCATAGCTTCTGCAAGGCTTGCTACGAATGGACCACCGAAGACTAATGCCAAGAAGATTGGTAACGCACGAGAGAGACCCCACGCTAATGCACCCGAGAGGTAGTTTACAGTGATCGCATTGTAGTTGTGATCTTGGATATTTTTATCAATGCGGTGTGCAAAGAATACGTTAGACATACGTGCTAAGATATCGGTGTACACCATCAAGGCTGCAATAGGTACCGCCAATGTGGTTAAGGCTAATTGTGGATCCATTCCCGCAGAGACAGAGAATGCTGTTGCAATAACCGTACCAGAGTTTGCGTCAATACGTGATGCACCACCGAAAGTACCAACCCCTAACACGGTCAATTGCATTGAGCCACCAATTAACAACCCAGTGGTTATATCTCCCATAATGATCCCGGTAATCAAACCGGCGAACACAGGGGAACCTGCACTTGATACGATAGTAATTTCATCTAAGATTTGATAGAACGCATAGAGCGTTATCAAAAGGATTTGCCACCATTCGATCATAATCGTTGCTCCTCTATAAAAGTTTCATTAAGTCGACTTTTTCTTCATTAGGTACTAGCTGTGCGGTCAGTTTGATACCTTTTTCAGAAAGTTGTTTAAACACGTCAATATCCGCATCTGTAACATGCACAGTTTTACGAATAGGACGTGTATGCTCCGTTTTTGGCATATTTCCTGCATTAATTTCAGTTAATGCCACGCCTTGTTCCACTAACCGCAACAAGGTTTGCGGATCTCTTGTGACAATCAATACCCGTTGGGAATCGTAACGCCCTTCGTTGATATTGTTTGCGGCTTTCTCAACCGTCAGCACGCTCAAATTGACCCCTGCAGGGCAAGCTAAACGTAATCCTGCTTTATCAATATCATTATGCGCCGCTGCATCATCAACGACCATAATGCGTGTAATATCTAGGTAAGATGTCCAAAGGTTTGCCACCTGTCCGTGGATCAACCGTCCATCAATACGCACATTTAAAATTGCCATATTGGTCTCCTGTTTTACTTATATGAATAAAGGGTAACACCTTGCACCACACGATTGACTTCCCCTGTTGGGCAAGGGTTATCAGTGGTATAACCAAGATGTAAAGAGCTATAAAACGCGTAAAGCTGCCCTACCACTAAGAAGGGAAAAATGCGTGCGGCATCGTCTAATTTGCAAATGTCAGCCTTAAACTGACCGCTTGTATCTCCCACGAAAACCACTTCACGGGCTTTTTTATCCCGCACTAGTTCGTGGTAAAGATCTCGATCATATTGCTCGGTGTATGGGTGAGAAGAAGGGAACACAAACACAAGCGTTTCGTTTTGTACCAACGATTTTGGTCCGTGGCGGAAACCCATTGTTGATTCAAAAAAGCCCAAGCGTTCGCCGGCGGTGAGTTCAAGTAATTTCAATGCCGTTTCACGAGCAAGCCCTTGAAAATGCCCGCTACCTAAATAGACAACCCGTTTTAACGGTAAATGGGCAAGATGTTGAATAGTCAATGCGTCTTCATTGAGTAAGGTTTCCGTCACGCTCGCAACATTTTCCACCCAGTGGCGTTCAAAAGTATCAGGAGCAAAGGCAAGTAGTGCAGCAAGCATCATATTGCTGGCGGAAGACGTCATCGCAAAGCCTTGGTCGTGAGTGGAGTCAGGCAAGGCGAGAGGAAAGCAAGCGGTTGGATTTTCACTACATTTTACAAATAAGGCACCGTTGCGATTGTTGGTAATCGCCAAATGATATGGCTGTTTTACAATATCATTCACCCGATCCATCGCCCCAATGCTTTCTGGGCTGTTGCCAGAACGCCCGAAAGAGACCAGTAAGGTCGGTTTATCAGCGAAAAGATATTGATAAGGATTGGAAACTAAATCAGTGCTGGCAATGGCTTCAACCACACAGCCTAATTTTTCGCTCAGAACAGGAGCCACCACTTGCCCGATAAATGCAGAGGTGCCAGCCCCCGTAAAAATAATGCGGAGTTCGCCTTTTTTAGCTCGTTCAACAAGCGGTGCCACAAAGGCTTTAACTTGTGAAGTTGCCACGATGTCTGCTGTTTCCCGCCATGTTGCAGGTTGTTGAGCAATCTCTTTAGCAGTCCAAAAGGCTTTTTGGCTTTCTAAGGTTTGGTTTGAGATATTGAGGATCATGCTGCTTCCCTCATAAAAAATTAGTGGGAAGGAGAGTTTAATTCCTCCTATTTTCCCCTTTTTCAAGAGGAGAAGGGATTTACGCAATCAACACTGCAACTCCTGCGTTTTCAAGGTATTCTTGATAGTTTCTTGGTAGTTGATCGTCAGTCACCAGCACATCAATTTGGTTCGCTTGGCAAATCACGAAATCGCTGTATTGTCCGAATTTGCTCGAGTCGGTGACCACAATCACTTGATCTGCTGCATCACACATTAAGCGATTGAGATGGGCTTCTTGTTCGTTAAAAGTCGTCACACCTTTGTGCAAATCAAATCCATCAACACCAAGAAAGACTTTATCAAAGCGGTTATAACGCAAGTTATTGTCCGCCATTACCCCTGAAAACGACATCGCATTTTTTCGCAACACACCACCAGTCATTCGCACTTCAACATTTGGACAATTTGTTAATTCCATAGCCACATCAAGCCCATTTGTCAAGACAGTCAAAGATAAATGCTGCAAGTGACTTACGATTGCTTTCGTTGTTGTACCTGAATCTAAAATCACTCGATCACCATTTTTTAATAGTGTCGCAGCCATTTTACCAATGCGTTGTTTTAATTCAGGGTAATGATTACGTTTATCAGCAATAGAAAGTTCATTAATAAGTCGAGATTTCAACACAGCAAATCCATGGGATCGAGTGATATAACCCTGCTGCTCAAGTGCATTCAAATCACTACGAATGGTCACACTTGACACACCAAAATGTTGTGCGAGCACTTCAACCCGCTGGCTGTTAGTTTGCTGTAATAACGTTAAAATATCGGAACGTCTTTCAACGCTGCTTTTCATTTTCTCTCCTAACATCAAGTAACTACCACAGACTTCAATTACTTTCGAATTAACTATAAAACAATCAAATTCAAAAACAATCGTAAACATTCAAAAACGTGAACAAGATCACATAAATTTACAATTCAGGTTTGTCACAACACACCATAATGTGAACGTAAAAAAGGCAGATTTTCACCTGCCTTTGATTTGCAAAAAATTTGCAGAAAGTGACCGCTTGTCAGCCTATTTGGACAATTTAATTTCTTCTGCCCATTTATCGACCAAACGCTTGCCTTCTTCGCTGGATCCGAAACGATCGTAGTCTAATTCAACTAATTTGACCTGATCAATATCCACCGAACGTGGCGAAACTTCCGCATAAATATTGGTAGGAATTTGGTACAGCTTGTGGTTTCTCCACGGAATTTCTTGAGCTTCTTTTGAAAGAGCCCAATCCATAAATAATTTGGCATTCTCTAAGTTTCTGGCACCTTTAATAATACTTGCTCCGCCCAACGCATAGCCTACGCCATCTTTAGGTAGAACGGATTCCACGGGAGCCCCTTTCTCCTTCTCTGTTGCGTAACTATGCACAAAACCAATGCTCACCGCACTTTCGCCACGGGATAAATTTTGCGTGACTAAGCCACTTTTCACATATTGGGAGACATTTTCATCTAATTTTTTTAGATATTCGAACGTTTTTTCTTCGCCCCAAAGTTGAATAAGTGTCGCAATCACCGTATAAGTCGTACCTGAACTACGTGGATCTGGCAATTGGATTTCATCGTTTAAACGGGGATCAAGCAAATCTGCCCATTTTGTTGGTAAAGGCACGCCTAATTTTTGGAATTTTTCACTGTTTACGCCAAAACCTAACACCATCATGTACACAATAGAGGTGAAATCTCCCCGTTGGGTTTCTAATAATGATTTAAAACGCGGCATAATTTCAGCCTGTTTAGGGGAACGATAGGCTGCTAATAACCCTAACTGCCCAGCTTGGAAATGCGGTTCAATCGTACCACCGTACCATATATCTGCTTGCGGGTTATCTTTTTCGGCTTTGATTCTCCCAAAAATTGTCCCCGTCCCGCCACGAATAAAATTGGTTTGGACATTATATTTTTGTGAAAATTGTTTGGTGAGATCTTCGCACACTTCATTTTGCACACTACAGTAAACCGTCAATCGCCCTTCTGCCTGTACGTTATTTGCGAAAAATAACGGACTTGCGAAGCAAAATGATGCGATGGCGGACTTTAGTTTGGTTTGCATTTTTATTTCCTGCCTTTAGATACAACAAAAAAAGAGTGCGAAGTGTAGCATTTCATCTACATAGGTCAAATAATCTGTTGGCATAATCTATGCTAAAATTCAACGCCTTTATCTATTTCTATTATTGTTATGAACTTACTTGATCACATTCACATTGTTTTGGTTGAAACTTCCCACAGTGGCAATATTGGATCCGCTGCTCGAGCAATGAAAACCATGGGGCTAAAACACCTGCGACTTGTTGCCCCACAACAGCCGATTGACGAACAAGCAGAGGCACTTTCAGCAGGTGCGAAAGATGTACTGGACAATTCTCAAATGTTTGCCACTTTTGACGACGCTGTTGCTGATTGCCAGCTTGTCATCGGCACCAGTGCTCGACTTCGCCATTTGCAAAGCACGCTGATTGAGCCAAGAGCGTGTGGCGAACTTGCTATATCTCGAACAAGGCAAGGTAATGTGGCGATAGTATTTGGACGGGAACGAGTTGGACTGACCAATGAAGAACTATTGAAGTGTCATTATCATTTAAATATTCCAACCAATCCTGAATACGGCTCGCTTAATTTAGCGATGGCCGTGCAGTTGGTGAGTTACGAAATTCGAATGGCGTGGCTGGCGGATGACGATTTGCAAAAAAAACTGCAGAACCAACCGCTTGTTGAATACCCGACCTCAGAGGCTTTAGCACATTTTTTCAACCATACGGAACGGCTGTATAAAGAACTGGGCTTTATCCGCAATGACGGTGTAATGCAAAAGCTCCGCCGTTTATACCAACGAGCGGAGCTTGAAACCAATGAATTAAATTTACTGCGAGGTATGCTCACGGCTGCGGAAAAAGCTGCAAAACGCGACTTAAACTGAGCGAAGTCGCCCGTGATTTTCTGCTAATAATCGTTCGGCTTCGGCTCGTTTAACATTCGCTAAAATCATCATAATGGCTAATTTTGCGTGATTATCTGCCGCTTGTAAGGCGGACTCCGCTTCTGATTTAGTGCAGTCAGTGGCTTGCATCACAATCCGAACCGCTCTGGCGATCAGTTTTTGGTTACTCGCTTGCACATCTACCATTAAATTTTGATAGCATTTGCCAATCAATACCATACTGGCAGTGGTGAGCATATTCAGCACCAATTTTTGTGCCGTGCCTGATTTCAAGCGGCTTGAGCCGGTCAGCACTTCTGCTCCTACAACGGTTTCAATCGCAATATCAGAAAGTTGGCTCATCGCACAATTCGGATTGCTCGCAATCGACATCGTTGTCGCCCCAAGCGATTTGGCATAATGTAACGCACCCATCACATAAGGTGTTCGACCACTTGCGGCAAGACCAACTAAAACATCTTTATCTGAAAAATCAATCGCTTGCAAATCATTCATGCCCGCTTGCGGATTGTCTTCAGCCCCTTCAATTGGGTTTCGTAACGCTTTATCGCCACCTGCAATAATCCCTTTGACCATTTCAGGTGAAACACCAAACGTTGGTGGGCATTCAGAGGCGTCAAGCACACCAAGCCGTCCACTAGTTCCTGCTCCGATGTAAATTAACCGCCCACCAGACTGAAACGCCGCTACGATTTTTTCAACCGTTTGCGCAATCTGAGGCAAACATTTTTCAATGGCTAACGGCACTTGCTTGTCTTCATTGTTCATCAGCTGCACAATTTCCAAGGCAGAAAGTTGATCTAAATCCATTGAATTTGGATTACGCTGCTCAGTAACTAGCTGAGTCAAGGTTTGCAATAGATCTTTTTCCATCATTATTCTCCTATTCAGGTTTACATTTTGGGAAAAATCGCCCCTAAACTGACCGCTTGTGTCGCTCCAGTTACACTTGGTAAATTGCCTGCCAAGCCGTGCACACGTTGATATGCCAACCACGCAAATGCGGCAGCTTCAACGTCATCAACATTTAATCCAAATTCCGTCGTCGTGTGAATTTGCCAGTCGGTGAGTGCCTGCAGCCGAGCCATCAATAGCGGATTTCTCGCTCCACCGCCACAAACCAATAGGCGACAAGGCAAATGATTCGGGTTGCTAACCTTGGCTAGCTCATTGGCAATGCTCTGGGCGGTAAATTCTACTAAAGTGGCTTGCACATCTTCGGGCGAACAAGCGGTCACTTTCGCTAATTTTTTTGCAAGCCAATCTAAATTGAACAGCTCTCGCCCCGTGCTTTTTGGTGGTGGTTGTTGGAAAAAAGGGTCGTCTAACAATTCGGCTAATAAATCAACATGGACATTGCCTGTTTTCGCCCATTCAGCATCGTGATCAAAGCGTTTGCCTTGATGTCTTTCGATCCAACTATCCAACAACGTATTGCCTGTACCAATGTCATAGCCCATCACCGCTTGATTTGGCACGAGTAACGAGATATTGCTGATGCCGCCAATATTCAGCACGCCGACAATCGCCTTGGGATCAGCAAATAACGCTTGATGAAACGCAGGCACAAGTGGAGCACCTTGCCCGCCAAATGCCATATCTTTACGGCGAAAGTCACCAATTACCGTAATGCCTGTTTTTGCCGCAACCAAATTCATATCGCCAATTTGCATGGTAAACGGAAAATCGCCTTTCGGTGCATGCCAAATGGTTTGCCCGTGGCAACCAACGGCTTGAATTTGTTCGGGTTTTAGCTGATTTTTGGCTAAAAAAGTATGGATACATTCCGCATAAAGCAAGCCCAAACGGTGATCGATTTCCCCCAGTTTTTGCAAACTGGCCCCGCCTGAATGGATTAATTCAGCGAGATCTTGGCGAAGATCAGCGGGCATGGAAATGCAATCTGCCGCCAATAATGTTGGCGTGCCTACAAAGTCCATCAACACAATATCCACGCCGTCAAGGCTAGTGCCAGACATCATGCCAAGATAGAGATCGTTTTTGCATTCTTCCATTTGTTCCGCCATCAGCTTACTCTGCTTTGTCGCGGACGAATTGCATTGAAGAGCTTTATTTTCCATTTTTCACCCACTCTGTTGCTTGTTGTAAATCACATTGCCAATGTTGCAGTTGTTCAACCCAATTTGCGATACCGTTTTCCCACGCTTCGCCGTTGTCTGTTTGGGCAAGTTGAGCGATTTTCTGCAATTTGACTAAACCAACTGATGCCAATGCTCCTTTGATTTTATGAGCTTCATCTACGGTGAGTTTGCGGCTTGTTGCATTATCTTCCGCCTGCCAGTCACTCAGATAGCGGTTGAGATTAGCCAGATAATCAGGCATTAATGTCGCAAACAGCTCGAAATTGGCGAGCACCGCATTTTTCCCCATCACATCAATGAGCTCTCCCAGAATTCGACGATCAAAAGGCAAATCCGACGTTTCGACAGGCTCAGCAAGCGGTCGGTTCTCAAACGAATTTTCCAAAAAGCCTTCGTCAAAATGACTATTTAAACAGTGTTCTAAGGCTTCCAAAGAAAGGGGTTTACGCAGCACATCATCCATTCCTTGCTGCTGATATTCGTCTTTGGTTTGAATGATATTTGCGGTTAAAGCGACTAAAAGCGGCAAATAATCGACTTCGCCTTCTTCATAACGCTCTCGTAATTTTTTGGCAATCTCAAAGCCCGTAGTATCTGGCAGTTGAATATCGAGTAAAATCAAGTCATAACTATTTTTCTCAAATAGCTCAAAGGTTTCTGCCCCGCTCATTGCCACATCCACTTCACAGCCAAATTTTGCCAACATTGCTTTCGCCACCACGATATTAACTTCAATATCTTCTACCAATAATACTTTTAAGGCGTGTTTACTGAGTGCCATTTCCTGTTGTGGAGCGACTTCGTTGGCTTGAATGGTGAGAGTGAAGGTTGCCCCTTGTCCTGCTTCACTTTCCACGGTTAGATCACCACCCATTAATTTCGCGATACGTTTTGAAATAGCTAAGCCAATGCCACTGCCAGCGACCTTTTTACCATCCACCGAGGCGGCTTGGTAAAACATCGCAAAAATTTTACGTTGCTCACTTTTCTTAATACCAATGCCGGTATCTCTTAGGATGAAGCCAAAGTGATCCTGATCGTAACGCACCACATTTAGGTAAATGTTTCCACCTGCAGGGGTGAATTTCACCGCATTGCTCACTAGATTCCATAAAATTTGGCTCAAACGGGCGTTATCTACATAAATAAAATGTGGTAAGTCTTGCTCATATTGAATATGGAAACGAATATTTTTCTGTTCCGCCATTAAATTTGCAAAATGGCTAATATTGCTGATCAATTGTGAAAACTCGATCTCTTTTGGGAAAAGCTCAATGCGACGGCTATCAATTTTTTCTAAATCAATAATGTCACTGAAAATATGTCCTAGCGACACCGCACTGATGTTAATTGTTTTGAGGTATTCTCGCTGTTGCTGAGACAGTTCACCTTCTAGAAGAATCTGGCTTAAACCAATAATACCATTGAGTGGGGTACGAAGCTCATGGCTGATTGTTGCCATCAACGTCGTTTTGTCACGGCTATTTTTTTCAATGATTTCTTGGTAGCGTTTACGTTCTGTAATATCCCGTCCAAATCCAATAATGCAATGGAGCTTTTTTACTCTGTCGTAATACGGCACTTTACGGATTTCAAAGCAAGCTAACTTATTATTTGGATAGCGGATCCATTGTTCATAGGTTACGCCAGTATTACTGATAAAGGTATCCCGATCCGTTGAAAGGATGAGTTTTGCAGCTTCTTTTGAATAGATATCTCGTGGGGTTAAATTGATTAGCTCTTGCTCTGACTTTCCTGTGAGTAGCTCCATTGCTCGGTTGCATCCCAAAAAGTGTCCTTTATCATCACGATAGAAAATCAAATCAGGCGATGCATCAAAGAAAGAACGTAAAAAAGATGCGGTTTGTTCTAACTCAACATTCAAACGAGCATCTTGTTCACGCAGCAATGAAAGATCATTGAGCGATTCTTGTAATCGAAGACGAGAACGCTCCAGTTTTTCAACCACCAAATTGAAAAAATAGAGCACAAATGGGGCCGAAATCAAACCAAATGCGATCGATCGTAAAATGTCTTCAGGAGGAACATAGCCTGTCATCAAAAAACTTAACAGAGATTGTAAACCAATGGCAAACAGCGATAACACAACAAAACCAAACAACGCAGCTCGTTCCTTGCCCAATCGCAATACCCAATTTACATAATTTTGACCATATTGTTTGAGGTTTTTCATTTTGATGCCTTAAAGTAAATTCTGCTCCCCGAAAAGCGGGGACAAATCCTTGCATTTAAGTGTTGGCTTTGCCACCACCCCAAAGGGTGAGCGTTAGCAAATAAGTCCCCTTCAAAGCAAGGGAAGGATAGGGGCAAAACAAGCGGTCACTTTCATGCAAAATTTTGCAAATGCGAATTGCCCCTTTACGTTTTAGTGACTTGCTCTGTTTACTTTTTAGAGCAAAGCGGATGCGAATAGATTATCTCCAATAAAATAAACAAACAATCGCAATTATTGCAATCACTACACCTAAATAGTTGATTTTATGAATTTTCTCTTTAAATAAGAAAGCACCGGCGAGTGTGCCTAAGCAGATCACACCTAAGTTCATCCCAGTGAACACTAAAGTTGGATCATCTTTCATCGCTTGGTGAGCTTTGATATAAAAAAGAATATTACCGAAGTTGAGTACACCTAATAATAACCCTGTCAGCACACTTGGCACATGCCATTGCGTACGTTTCAACAATAGGTAAATAAACATCACACAGCCCGCACCGATAAAAGAGATGAACAAGGTAAGCGGAAATGCAGAACCACTTTTTGCCATCTGTTTGAATAGAATGTCGATCACCCCAAAGCCGACCCACACCAGTGCTAAACTTATCAACGCTGTTTTGCCGTTGCCGCCCATACCTTCATTACTTTTCCACAGTAAGCAGCCAAGTGCCGCAAAAGCAAGCAAAAGTGCGATAAATTTATGGGAATTGAATGCTTCACCAAAAATAGTGAAGGCGGCTAAAATTGGCAAGAAAAGCGAAAGGCGTTGGGCGGCATCCGTACGAATAATCCCAGCAAATTCAAGCGCTTTCGCTTGGATTAAGAACACTGTTGGTAATAGTATACCAAGTGCAAAGAATAAGTAAGAAGACGGGTTATTGCTCACGATTTCAACCATCGTTTGCCCTTTAAAATCTGGTTTGAGCAAGAAATAACACATTGCCGTAGCCACAATGTAGTTGACTGCAATACTCTGGGCGATTGTCACACCTTTTGAGCGAGCAATTTTAATCAAAATCCCAACCGATACACTGCACAGTACCGCTAACATGAGTTCTAACATTGGTTCTCCTTAAAAGAAATGTAATCCTTAATACAAATAGTCAGTTACTTTTTTACACAATATTCACTTACGATAAACAAAGTAAAACGCTTGCTATTGTAACGGCTAGAACAAAAATGTTGAAAAAAATTTTCACTTATCTATACTTTTTCATATAACATTTTTTTAACAAAAGAGGAGATTAAGATGAGACTTGCAAACCAATTCACCGCTTTATTATGTGGCACTGTCTTTTCTATGAGTTTATTTGCTCAAATGCAACCTACCAATGTGATGGATGGAGTCTTAACTGGTGTGAATGGAAAAACCTTATACACTTTTGATAAAGACGAGATCGGCAGCGGGAAATCTACTTGCTACGATGCTTGTGCAGCGAACTGGCCACCGTTTACCGTTGCAGAAGGTGAAAAAGCCACTGATGATTACTCCATCATTGAACGTAATGACGGCATCAAACAATGGGCTTATAAAGGCTCGCCACTTTACTATTTTGTGAAAGATACCAAAGCAGGCGAGAAAAATGGCGACGGTTTCAAAAATATTTGGAAAGTGGCTAAGCCTTAAACCGTTACCCTAAAATCAGAAAGGAGAGTAATAGATCCACTCTCCTTTCTCACTTTATCCCCCTTCACATCACCGACGAAACGCTTCATTATTTCTCGGCTGTTCAATCAGAATTAAAATCGCGGCATCGCCACCCCATTCTCTTGGGGCTTGGTGTAAAGCAATCACTTTCGGGTGCTGTACCAACCAACGAGGGATTTGATATTTCAAGGCTTTGGTACCATAGCCTGTCATAATACTGGCACAATAGACTCGTTCCCGCTCACAGGCTAAAATCAAACTTGCCAACTCTTTTTTAGCTTGTTCACGGGTTAAGCCATGCAGATCCAAAAACAACTCGGGGTGGAAATCACCACGACGCAACTGTTTCAAAATATAAGGATCAACATCCTCCCGCCGATAGCGAACTTTTTCATTTTCTTCGGTTAGTAACGGTTCATATTCATCAGAAAAATAGAACAGCGTGTCGGCATGTTCTTTCTGTGCCCGAATTTCGCTCACTTTCTTTTTCGGCTCAGTTTTCGGCACAAAGGTATTTTGTTCGATCTTCTTCGTGCCTTTTACCGCATCTTGAAATAACGCAAAATCATCATTCTCAATCATCGTTTTTCCTTCTAAATTTGTCGGTGTGCATTCTAACATAAACGGAAATGTGGTATAAATCGGCAAATTTTTCTACAAGGATCATTTATGTTTGAATACAACCTTGAATTACTCGATGACATGGCTCAATCACCTGCAGAGCAAGATTTAAAAACGATTTTGGATATGATGCGTTGGGCATATAGTTATTTTAATGCCTCCGATCTCTATTACGGACACGGACACGACAATGCGTGGGACGAAGCAAATCAGATGGTTCTCAGTGCCTTGGCGTTACCTGTCGATGTACCTGAAAGTCTGTATCAATCTAACCTGACCCAAACGGAAAAATTACGCATTATTAACATGGTGCAGCAGCGTTTGGGCTTGCGTAAACCAGTAGCGTATTTGACGAATTCAGCATGGTTCTGTGGTTTAGAGTTTTATGTGGACGAGCGGGTAATTATTCCGCGTTCACCGATTGGTGAGCTGATCCGTGAAGGGTTTACGGGCATTTTGCGTACCGAGCCAAAACGCATTTTGGATTTATGTACTGGCAGCGGTTGTATTGCAATTGCTTGTGCTGAACGTTTTCCACATGCAGAAATTGATGCCGTTGATCTCTCTGTCGATGCGTTAAATGTGGCGGAAATCAACATCGACCGACACAATATGGCACAGCAAGTGTTCCCGTTACAGTCGGATTTATTCGATAGCTTGCCACAAGATCAATACGATCTGATTATCACCAACCCACCATACGTGGACTTGGAAGATTTGGAAACAATGCCAGAGGAGTTTCACCATGAACCAGAAATGGCTCTGGGTTCTGGCGTGGACGGCTTAGACATCACCAAACGGATTTTGACACAAGCGGCAGATTACTTGTCGGACAATGGCGTGCTGGTATGTGAAGTGGGCAACAGTATGGTGCATCTCATCGAACAATTCCCAACGGTACCATTTAACTGGCTCGAATTTAAACACGGCGGCTTAGGCGTATTTAGCCTGACAAAACAGCAACTTATAGCAAATCGCCATCTGTTTAACTAAAAATGCATTAATAGCTTGGTTCTCAACCAAGCTATTTTTTATGTAATGTCTTTTGCAAAATCATTCCCATGATTATTTACGTTTAAGACTATGTATGTAGAAAAAAATAGCCACACAACACAATTTTTAAACCAATTAAGTGTTGAACCAACTGCCAGTTTTCTCAATATTGGCAATGATCCAAGTACGCTTACATTTCCTTTATCTCGCCAATCTCAACAAGTCTATGCGTTAGATTTCGCCAAGGAATATTGGAGTTACTACAACAATACAAAAAAACAAAGCTCCTGTATTTCTACCAAACCAGACAGCAAAATAATCGTCCAATCAAACACGGACAACGCCGTTGTGCGATGATTTCATGGCAAGTATCATCCTAATACAAGCGGTCAGATCCAACAAAAACTTTGCAAATGGGAATTGCAAAAAAAGAGTGGGATCTGACCACTTGTATACTCTCTTCTTTTAATAACTTTTTTTAATTTATTTCATCAAAAAAATTAAATCATATTGCAATTTTTAGGCTTTTTCGGTATATCTACCCCCTGTTTTTTGAACTATTTTTTAAGGGGATTTTATGCACCACCAATATGAATCACTGCGTAGTAATATTCATATGTTAGGGGATTTTCTAGGGGAAACCATTCGTGATGCCCAAGGCAACGACATTTTAGAGTTGATTGAGAATATTCGCCAATTATCTAGAGCGTCTCGTGCGGGCGATGAGAAAGCACGTGAACAATTGCTTGATATTCTTGCCAATATTTCGACTGAAAATGTGATCCCCGTTGCTCGTGCCTTCAGCCAATTTTTAAACCTGACCAACATTGCAGAACAGTACCAAACCATTTCTCGCCACAGCAAAGATGCTTCTCTCGGAGAACGTTCAATGGGAGCGTTATTTGAGCGTTTAAAAGCTCAAAACGTGCCTGCAGAAAAAGTGATCGAAACCATTGAAAAACTGTTGATCGACTTGGTACTTACCGCTCACCCAACGGAAGTTACCCGCCGTTCACTTGTCAATAAACACGTTGAAATCAACCGCTGTTTAAGCCGTTTAGAACACAATGATCTGACCGAAAAAGAAACCACCAAGCTCAAACGCCGTTTGATGCAGCTGATTGCTCTTGCGTGGCATACTAACGAAATCCGCACTCAACGCCCAACGCCAGTCGATGAAGCTAAATGGGGAATGGCGGTCATTGAAAACAGTTTATGGAAAGCCGTGCCTGAATTCTGCCGCCAAATCAATTTCCATTTAGAGAAACATTTCGGTGTGCAACACCCTGTAGGTTTAGCTCCTGTGCGTTTTTCGTCGTGGATGGGCGGTGACCGTGATGGTAACCCATTTGTGACTGCACAAACCACTCGTCAAGTGTTGTTGATGAATCGTTGGAAAGCGGCAGAACTGTTCTTAGAAGATGTGAAAGGCTTGGCAGACGAACTTTCGGTAGTGAATTGTACCACAGAATTTCGGGCGAAATATGGTGATCACTTAGAGCCATATCGTGTGTTGATGAAATCCCTGCGTTCCAAGTTAACCAAAACCGTTGCCTACTATGGCGATTTGCTTGAAGGCAGACCACAAGCGGTCAGTTTTGACGAAATTTTGACAAATGACGAACAGCTTTGGGAACCACTTTACGACTGTTATCAATCGTTGCACCAATGTGGAATGCGGATCATCGCCAACGGCGGTTTACTTGACTGCTTACGCCGCATTCGCTGTTTTGGCTTAGGGCTTTCTCGTTTAGATATTCGCCAAGAAAGTACGCGTCACGCAATGGCAGTTGCTGAAATTACTCGCTATATCGGTTTAGGCGATTATTCGCAATGGACAGAAGATGACAAACAAGCCTTCTTAGTCCGTGAACTGAGTTCTCGCCGACCGCTTGTGCCAAGCAATTGGACACCAAGCCCAGAAACAGCAGAAATTTTGGCGACCTGCAAAGTGGTGGCAGAACAGCCAGAAGGCGTGATTTCAGCTTATGTGATTTCGATGGCGAGAGAAGCCTCTGATGTGCTTGCGGTACATTTATTGCTCAAAGAATCAGGCTGTAAACAAGCGATCCCCGTTGCACCACTCTTTGAAACCTTAGACGATTTAGATCGCTGCGAAAAAGTCATGACCGATTTGTTTAATATCGGCTGGTATCGTGGTGTGATCAACAATAAACAAATGGTGATGATCGGCTATTCCGACTCCGCCAAAGATGCGGGAATGTTGGCGGCATCATGGGCACAATATCGAGCCCAAGAGGCCTTAGTAAACTTGTGCGAAAAATTCAACATTGAATTGACCTTATTCCACGGGCGTGGCGGCACCATTGGTCGTGGCGGTGCACCTGCTCATGCGGCACTGCTTTCTCAGCCACCTCGCTCACTCAAAAACGGTTTACGAGTGACAGAACAAGGCGAGATGATCCGTTTTAAACTCGGCTTACCTGCAGTGGCCGTGGAAAGTTTAGACCTCTACGCCAGTGCGATTTTAGAAGCGAATATTTTCCCACCGCCAGAACCCAAAACAGCGTGGCGAGCGATAATGGATCAAGGTTCGCAACTTTCTTGTGAAATCTATCGTGGCATTGTACGTGGTGAGCCAGATTTCGTGCCTTATTTCCGTTCAGCAACGCCTGAGTTAGAACTCTCAAAATTACCATTAGGTTCACGCCCAGCGAAGCGTAATCCAAACGGCGGAGTAGAAAGTTTGCGGGCTATTCCGTGGATTTTTGCGTGGATGCAAAACCGCTTAATGCTCCCTGCATGGCTTGGGGCGGGTGCAGCGTTGCGTCAGTTAATTGAACAGGGCAATGAAGCGTTACTGAAAGAAATGTGCAAACAATGGCCGTTCTTCTCGACCCGTATTGGTATGTTGGAAATGGTGTTCAGCAAAGCCGATGCGTGGTTAGCGGAACATTACGATCAACGCCTTGTACCAGAAAATCTGCACCACTTAGGCAAAACGTTACGCAGCCAGTTGCAAGATGATATTAAAACCGTACTTTCTCTCGCTCACGAGAGTCAATTAATGGCTGATTTACCTTGGGTTGCGGACTCCATCGCTCTGCGTAATGTTTACACTGACCCGCTTAACTTGTTGCAAGTGGAACTGTTACACCGCTTACGTTCCCAAGGCGATAATCCAAACCCAGCCCTTGAACAAGCCCTGATGATTACTATCACTGGCATTGCGGCAGGCATGCGGAATACAGGCTAAATGCTCAGTGTTTAGCCACAATGAAAATGCCCTAGAAATTCAAACGCTAGGGCATTTTTTTATTATCTATTCACCAAACTGCAAACTGTGTAGCTGTTTATAAGCGCCATCTTTTTCCAATAACGCTTGGTGAGATCCTCTTTCAATAATTTCACCATGATCAACAACCAAAATCTCATCGGCTTTTTCAATTGTCGATAGTCGGTGAGCGATCACCAAAACAGTACGGTCTTTTTGCAACTCATCAAGCGCAGCTTGAATTGCTCGTTCAGATTCTGTATCCAATGCAGAGGTTGCTTCATCTAACACTAATACAGGGGAATTGCGTAACAATGCTCGAGCAATTGCTAAACGCTGACGTTGTCCGCCAGATAAATTCACACCATTTTCACCAATAATGGTATCTAACCCTTGTGGCATTTTTTCGATAAACTCCATTGCATACGCAGCTTTTGCGGCTTCAATAATTTGCTCACGGCTGAATTTATCTTTTGCTGCATAAGCAATGTTGTTTGCAACTGTATCGTTAAATAAGTGAACTTGCTGCGAAACAATCGCACATTGTTCACGTAAATTATTGAGTGTGTAATCGCTGATAGACACGTCATCAAGCGTAATTTTGCCCGAATCAATCTCATAAAAACGGGTAATCAAATTCGCAATGGTCGATTTGCCTGATCCAGATCGTCCAACCAAAGCCAATGTTTTACCTGCTGGAAGATCAAACGAAATATTTTTCAATGCTGGTTGTTCTTTACCAAAATAGGTAAAGGTGACATTTTCAAAACGAATATCCCCTTTTGCTCGTTCAACTTGGTGGGTTCCTTCATCTTTTTCCGTTGGTAAATCAAATAAAGTAAACAACGTTTGGCAAGCCGCCATGCCACGTTGAAATTGTGCATTCACATTAGTGAGTGTTTTTAGTGGACGTAGAATCCCCATCAATGCCCCAATAACAGCGGCAAACTCACCGGCGGTCAATGTTTCACCCATGATTTCTGGCGACCCTGCGACAAATAGGACTACCGCCAATGCCAAAGATGCAATCACCTGAATAATCGGATCAGAAATGGCTGTAGCGGCCATCATTTTCATGCCTTTGCGACGCATATCATTGCTTGTATGGTTGAAACGTTCTTCTTCCACTTGCTGACCACCAAAGGACAACACTACTTTATGACCACGTAACATTTGTTCGGCACTTTCTGTCATACTTCCCATGGATTCTTGCATGTTGCGGCTCAACTTACGAAAGCGTTTTGACACCACCCGAATCAAAATCGCAATTAATGGGCCGATCAAAAACAGCACAAGGGATAATCGCCAGCTGTAATAGAACATCGTAGCCACTAAGAAAATGATATACACCCCTTCCCGCACCACACTTTGCAAGGCACTAGCAGACGATCCTGCAATCTGTTCTGAATCATAAGTAATTCGAGAAAGCAATTTCCCTGAGGAGTTTTGATCAAAGAAAGTGACAGGCATGAACATCAAGTGCTTAAATACTTTCTGCCGCATCGTCATCACCACTTTACCCGAGACCCATGCCAAGCAATAGCTTGAAACAAAGCTGGTCATTCCGCGAGCAAAAATCAGTCCCACCACAATAAATGCCATAATTTTCAAGAAATTGCGGTCTGCATTATTACCGAATCCTTCATCAATTAACGGCTTCAACATTGTAATTAAATACGCATCTGCAGCCGCATTTAAAATCATGGCAACCATTGCCACAATAATGCCTAATTTAAAGGGGGAGATCATCGGCCACAAACGCTTGAATGTTTGCATCGTGGATTGATCTTGTGTCATCTCATCAATGGAGAATGATTTCTTAGTCATAATTTCTCATATTCTGAAGCAAAAACAGTACGCATTTTAAAGGGTATTTGCCGTTCTACCAAATTTATTGTCCGCAAGCGGTCAGATCCTACTGATTTTTTGCAAAACTTTTGCCTAAACCGACCGCTTGTTAATAGCACATGGCTAACGCTAAACGAAACACCCAAGGGGCAAGCAACGAAGAAAGTACGCCACACAACACCAAAGAGACTGAGGCATAACTTCCCGCTTTAATACTATACTCCATTGAACGAGCCGTGCCTAACGCATGAGAAACGGCGCCCATACTTAACCCAATCGCACGGGTGTTATGCACGTTGACTTTCTGTAAGATAGCTAAGCCGAATGCTGAGCCTGTTAGCCCTGCGATCAACACAGCAACGGCACTGATTGCCGAACTGCCGCCAATTTCATTCGCGATTGAGATGGCAATTGCTGTGGTTACCGATTTCGGTAAAACCGCTGCCACAATCTGTGGACTAGCCCCAAATAAGATCGCTAACCCGACGCCCATCAACATAGTGAGTAGCGTTGAAATTATCACGATGATACTGATTTTTCGCCAATGCTTAATTAGCTGCGGCAATTGCTCATAAAATGGAACGGCAAGAGCAACAACCGATACACCAAGCAATTCATTTAAAACGCTATTACCTTGATAATAGCGTTCAAACGGAATGTCAAACCCGAGCAGAATCAACACCAGTAACAGCAGTGATAAAATAAACGGATTTAAAATGGCGGATTTGAGTTTTTTGCTCAATTTCCATGCCGTTACAAATACCGCCACCGTCAATAATGTATAGGCATAAATCATCAGGTCATTCATCAACATGTTCCTGTTTTTGTTCTTGACTAAATAGCCACTGTGCAAGATAGCCAATCAGTACCAGTGATAAGACTGCACTCAAAAAGTTAGCCAAAATCAAGGCGTTGAGATGTTGATGAAGCATATCCGTTTGCTCAATAATGCCTGAACAAATCGGCAAAAAGAACAGTGTCATATAACGTAAAATTGGGCGAGATGCCGGGGAAACCCATTGTATTTTGAGAATATTCGTCAGTAATAAACTAAATAAAATCAATAATCCCCAAATGCTTTCGGGAATGCCAATCGGGAGCAGTTGATTGACCAACCTCCCCAAATAGAGCATTAAAAACAGCAATGCGAGCCCAACAATAAAACGTAATACTTTGATTAACATAGGCTTTCCAAAAAGATGAAACATTAATCGTATTTGTAGGGACAGGTTTTAACCTACCGTTACGCCTTCAGGAGGGCTAAACGCCTCCCTACACAATTTTATGGATTACAAGCGGTCAGTTTTGAGAAAAAATTTGCAAAAAATCTCTACAAACTAACCGCTTGCTTGCAAAAACGTCACGACTTTATTCAAATCTCGGGTGCGAGCAAACGGCGGTAAGCTTTTTAGGAAAGTCGCTCCGTAATTTCGCATGACCAAGCGAGGATCGCAAATAATCACCGCCCCTTTGTCTGTCACATCCCGAATCAATCGCCCTACGCCTTGTTTGAGGGTAATCACCGCTTCGGGAATTTGAATATCGTTAAACGGCTCACCGCCTTGCAAGCGGCAATCTTCCATTCGGGCTTTGAGCAGCGGATCGTCAGGCGAAGCGAACGGTAATTTGTCGATAATCACCAACGACAACGCCTCTCCCCGTACATCAATCCCTTCCCAAAAACTCTGGGTGGCGACCAGCACGCTATTTGGCTCATCAATAAATTTTTCCAGCAAGCGGCTTTTGCTCGTTTCCCCTTGCAGCAGTACGCTGAGCGAGCTATGTTCCCGTAAAAAATCCGCCAACCCTCTCATCATAAAATAGGATGTACAAAGTAAAAAGCAACGACCGTTATTCGCCTCAATCACAGGTTTAAGTAACTGCCCTAATGCCGTTAACGTATGCGATTTATTGCTGTCAGGCAGATAACGAGGCACACACAGCAAAGATTGTTTAGCGTAATCAAACGGGCTTTGTAGCACCATTTGTTCGGCATTCTCAATGCCAAGCCGTTGGCAGAAGTGGTCAAACTTGCCACCGACTTCCAGTGTTGCAGAGGTAAACACCCAACCAATTTTTTGGTTTTTGAGTTGATCGCCAAATTTATCTGCCACCGTCAGCGGTGTGATATGTAAACCAAAGAATCGCCCATTCGTTTCATACCAATAACAGTAACCCACCACGGTAGTATCGCTTAATTTTTTCAATAACACTTTGACTTCCGCCAAACGCTCAAAAATTTTATCCAACATTTCGGAACGTCCGAGAGATTTTTTCACCACTTCACTTAGAAAATCGAGGGTTTCATTCAGTTTATTTAAACCATCGACTACTTTGCGATTTTGCAACAACTCTCGCAAATTGCCCCGAATTGATCCTTCACCAATCAGCAAACGGAAATCCTGCACCACTTTTTGCAGATGATCCGCCGCTTTGCCCAGTTGGGCGAGATCTTTGAGTTCAGAGCGGTAAACAATGTTGCAATCTTTGCAAATATCGAACAGCTGGCGGGAGGTCAGTGATTGCCCGAAGTATTGGCTGGCAATATCAGGTAGCTGATGTGCCTCATCAAAAATAATCAGCTCAGCTTCGGGGATTAGCTCACCAAAGCCACTCTCTTTAACCGCCATATCGGCACAAAATAGATGATGATTCACCACCACTACGTCCGCATCCATCGCTCTACGGCGTGCCTGCACCACATAACACTCTTTATAATTCGGACAATCGGAACCCAAACAGCTGTCGGTAGTGCTAACCAGTTGTGGCAAAATCGGACTGTCTTCAGCAATGGCGATGCATTCGCTGAGATCGCCCGTTGCCGTCCCCGTTTGCCATTTTCGCACTTTGGTAAGATCGGCAAGCACTGATTTATCGCCTAACACGCCCATTGCGATCAGCTGATCTAGCCGTTCCAAGCAGAGATAATTGGCTCGCCCTTTGAGTAAAGCAACTTTGCCGCTGTATTTCAACGCTTTTTGAATGGTCGGCAAATCGCGGTTAAACAGCTGATCTTGTAAGTTTTTCGAGCCTGTGGACACAATGGTTTTCTTGCCAGACAGCAACGCTGGCACGAGATAAGCAAAGGTTTTGCCCGTGCCTGTACCGGCTTCAATCACCGCACTTTCAGCAAAATGAATCGCCCGTCCAACCGCTTGTGCCATGTCAAGCTGTGCTTGGCGAGGACGAAAGCCGTTAATATTTTTACTTAATGTGCCGGATTCGCTAAAGGCGTGTTCAATTTTTTGTTCGATTTTCATTAGATTTGCAAAAAACTAAGCGGATCTAACCGCTTGTCTTATGGGTAACGTTTCAATTCGCTCTGTTGGTCTAAGCCGTTGAGCCACTCGAGTTTTTCTTTGATCTGTTTTTCCATTCCCCGTTCGCTTGGGTAGTAGAATTGGGTGTCTTGCAGCTCTGGAGGGAAGTAATTTTCACCTGCAGCATAGGCGTTCGGCTCGTTATGAGCATAGCGATATTCTTCGCCATACCCGAGAGATTTCATCAATTGCGTTGGAGCGTTACGTAAATGTTCTGGTACGTCATAATCTTTTGCTTCTTTCGCAAGCTGTTTAGCAGCGTTGAAAGCGGTGTAAACCGCATTACTTTTTGGGGCAACGGCGAGATAAATCACCGCTTGGGCGATGGCTCGTTCGCCTTCATAGGCACCCACGCGGGTGTAACAATCCCACGCAGCCAATGCCACTTGCATCGCTCTTGGATCAGCATTACCAATGTCTTCGGAAGCAATCGCCAGCAAGCGACGAGCGACATACAGCGGATCGCCACCTGCCGTGAGAATGCGGGCGTACCAATATAATGCCCCATCGGGAGACGATCCTCGTACCGATTTATGTAAGGCGGAAATGAGATCGTAAAAGCGATCACCGCCTTTATCAAAACGGGCCTGCCGTTCACCGAGCACTTCGGTTAGTAAGTTTTTATCGAGCAGTTTGCCTTGCGGTAAGCTTTCTGCCATATCAACCATCAGCTCTAAACAATTCAATGCAAAACGTCCGTCGCCATTGACATAATCCGCAAGCAAATTCAATACATCGTCTTGTAAAATCAGTTTTTCGTTGCCAAAGCCCCGTTCTTTGTCGGCTATTGCATTTTGCAAGATTTTCAAAATATCGACCGCTTGTAATGGTTTGAGAATGTAAATTCTGGCACGTGAAAGCAGGGCGTTATTCAGTTCAAAGGACGGATTTTCGGTGGTTGCCCCGATAAAAATAATAGTGCCGTCTTCAATGTGGGGGAGAAAAGCGTCTTGTTGACTTTTGTTAAAACGGTGGACTTCATCGACAAATAGCAAGGTGCGTCTACTGCTTTGTCGATTGAGTTTGGCTCGGTCAATCGCTTCACGGATCTCTTTAACGCCACTAGTGACGGCAGAAAGGCGTTCGACTTCGGCATCTAATTCGTTGGCAATAATTTCAGCGAGGGTCGTTTTGCCTGTACCTGGCGGCCCCCAGAAAATCATTGAATGGCTATGCCCTGCGGCGATAGCTCGGTGAAGGGGTTTTCCTTCACCGATGAGATGAGATTGTCCGACATATTCTGCGAGAGTGCGTGGCCGCATTCGGGCAGAAAGCGGTCTAAAATCCGCTGAAAAATCAAAGGATAAGCTGTTCATTAACGTAGATGTAAGCCTCGGCGAATATGTCGCATTAACAAGAAAACCCAAGGCCAAAGCACACCACTAATCGCAGCCCCAAGAATTTCTTGAGCATTAAATTCTGCACTGTGTAGAATAAATTCGATAAAAAAAATCGCAAAGCGAATTAGTGCGATGTATAGCATGACTAAAATACTTTGTAGCCAGAGAGAAAGATTGCGTAATATCAGGTGATACTTCGCAACAAAGTAAATCGCAACAGATAAAACAAGGGCATGTATGCCAAGAATTGAACCTAAAATAACGTCCCACACAATCCCCGCTAAAAACGCGGTGCCCACGCTGATTTTATCGGGTAACGCCAATGCCCAATAAATCAGCACTAACGCAACCCACGCTGGACGTAGCCCTTGAAACCCCAAGGGCCATGGCATAATTTCTAACACAAAGGCAACTGCGAAAATAAAAATCAGTATGAGTAGTTGAAAAATCGCATTTTGTCTCATTGCACCACTCCTTCGTCAATCGGCTCAATGGCATTCTCATTTTCAGGTTCCGCCGCAGGATTTTCCGTTGACTCGTCTATGACGCGCATTTCCACATCCTCTTTTATCTGTTCTTTTTTCTTTTGTCGCAAGCGGTCTAATGGATTCAAACTTTTACGGCGCTCTTCCACCGCATCTCGAACATCTTGTGGTGAAATCGTTTGGGCTTTACGTAATTCTTCGTTGGTTGGCCATAGTAATAGCAAATAACGCAAGCGATCCAATGAAGCTAATGGACGTGCAGTAACGCGTGCAAAATGGCTTGAACCATCGTTGATCACCGTTTCCACCACGGCAACAGGATAACCTTCGGGAAAATGCCCCCCTAGCCCAGAAGTCACCAACACATCGCCTTTGGCAATGTCCACTGTTCTCGGTAAATGATCTAAGATCAGCTCTTCACTATGCCCTGTACCGCTGGCAATACCACGTACATCATTACGTAGCACTTGTACAGGAATGGCATGGGTTACGTCAGTCAGCAATAATACTCTGCTGCTTTTTTCGCCGACAGAAATCACCTGCCCGACCACACCACGCTCGTCAATAATTGGTTGCCCAACAAAAGCACCGTCTGATTTGCCTTGATTGATAATGACTTGTTGACGATAAGCGTCCATTTCTGCGGTGAGCACTTCCGCTACCTTTTTATATTCATCTTGACGTAATGGCGAGCTGAGCAACAACCGCAGTCGTTGATTTTCAACTTTAAGCTGATCAAGCAAGAGCAGATCAGCATTCTTTTCTCTGATCTGCTCCCGCAAAACTTGGTTTTCCATTTTTAGCCGTTGGCTATCAATAAAATTATTGCTTACTCCGTCTAATACTACTCGTGGGGTATTTGCAAAATAATATAAGCCACCTACCGCAGTTTCCAGCAGGTTACGCACTTGAACCATGGTAGACCCCCGCCCGTCAAAAAAAATACAGGCGACAGAAAGTGCAATAGCAATAACAAGACGAACACCAAGGGGAGGCGCTTTTGCAAAAATTGGTTTCATAAAAATGGAAAACGGAAATTAGCAGGCTTTAATAGGAAGGATCAATTTGCAAAACCTTTGCAGGAACTGACCGCTTGTAATCGGGGCTTTCGCCCCGACTTGACGACATCTTAGTTATCGTCACTAAAGACATCGCCACCATGAGTGTCGATCATTTCTAACGCTTTACCACCACCACGAGCCACGCAAGTCAGCGGATCTTCTGCGACAATAACCGGCACGCCTGTTGCATTAGACAATAATACATCTAAGTTTTGCATTAAGGCACCACCACCAGTCAGTACCATACCACGCTCAAAAATATCTGCAGCCAACTCTGGTGGACATTGTTCTAATACGGCTTTGACCGCTTCAACAATACCCGTTAATGGCTGTTCAATCGCCTCTAATACTTCTTTTGAGCTTAAGGTGAATGTACGCGGTGCACCTTCAGCAAGGTTATGGCCATGCACTTCCATCGTGCGAATTTCATCTTCACTTTGTAAATATGCTGTTGCAATTTCTTGTTTGATACGTTCTGCCGTCGTTTCCCCAATCGCAGAACCATAATGGCGACGAACGTAGGCAATAATCGCTTCATCAAATTTATCCCCCCCGATACGTACCGAAGAAGAATGTACAATGCCGTTTAATGAAAGTACCGCCACTTCTGTGGTACCGCCGCCAATATCGATCACCATCGATCCCGCCGCTTCTGCCACAGGTAAACCTGCACCAATTGCCGCAGCCATTGGTTCTTCAATTAAATACACCTCACGTGCACCCGCCCCCATGGCAGATTCTTTGATGGCTTTACGCTCAACTTGAGTTGCACCAGCAGGCACGCAGATCAAAACACGCGGGCTCGGACGCATAAAATTGTTGCTATGAACTTGCTTGATGAAATGTTGTAACATTTTTTCAGTCACGTGGAAATCGGCGATAACGCCATCTTTCATTGGTCGAATAGCAATAATACTTTTTGGTGTGCGACCTAACATTGATTTCGCATTTGTTCCCACCGCTGCAATACTTTTTGAGGTTCCCATACGATCTTGGCGAACGGCAACAACGGAGGGTTCATCAAGCACAATGCCCTGCCCTTTCACATAAATTAATGTATTTGCCGTACCTAAATCGATAGAAAGATCGTTTGAAAATAATCCAAGAAATTTTTTAAACATAAAATTGTGTGTCCATGAATAGAAAGAAAATTCATTCCCGCTCTGTCAGAACAGGCAAAAATTGCGTGCAAATATAGCAAAAAAGCCTTGAAACACCAAAGATTTATTTCAAAAAATGTGCTAAATCAATGATGTTGCAAGATTCCGATTCGTCATTAGAAAATGTTTACCCAAGCATTAAAATAAATGATAAAGTTAGCCCCGTTTTGAATCGGGAAATTTGCTTAAATGCAAAGACAAGCGGTCACTTCCGCTGAAAAATTTGCAACGCTTTTTGCAAAATTTTTGCTGGATCTGACCGCTTGTTCTCCCTTCCATTTCACATTTCTTAAATCATAATATAGGAGTCTTTATGCTTATTGGTGTACCAAGAGAGCTGCTGGACAATGAAAGTCGTGTGGCGGCAACGCCAAAGACCGTTCAGCAAATCCTGAAACTCGGTTTTGACGTGGTCGTCGAAAAAGACGCTGGCTTTAAAGCGAGTTTTGAAGACCAAGCCTACGCCGAAGCGGGGGCCAACGTTGGTGATGCGAAAGCAGTTTGGAATGCAGACATCATTTTCAAAGTGAATCCACCAACAGATACAGAAATCGCTCAAATTAAAGAAGGAGCCACACTGGTTAGCTTTATTTGGCCAGCACAGAATCCTGATTTGATGGCAAAGCTTTCTGCCAAGAAAATCAATGTGTTAGCGATGGACGCCGTGCCGCGTATTTCCCGTGCACAGTCTCTCGATGCACTTAGCTCAATGGCAAACATTGCAGGCTATCGTGCGGTGGTGGAAGCGGCTCATGAATTTGGCAGCTTCTTTACGGGTCAAATCACTGCGGCGGGTAAAGTGCCGCCAGCGAAAGTGTTGGTGATCGGTGCGGGTGTAGCTGGTTTAGCCGCAATTGGTGCAGCGAACAGCCTTGGTGCGATTGTGCGAGCATTCGACTCTCGCCCAGAAGTGAAAGAGCAAGTGCAATCCATGGGGGCAAGCTTCTTAGAAATTGATTTCAAAGAAGAAGGTGGCAGCGGTGATGGCTATGCGAAAGTCATGTCGGAAGAGTTCAACCGCCGTGCTTTAGCCCTTTACGCTGAACAGGCGAAAGAAGTGGATATTATTATTACTACGGCGTTGATTCCTGGCAAACCTGCCCCACGTTTGATCACCAAAGAGATGGTTGAATCGATGAAACCGGGGTCGGTGATTGTCGATTTAGCCGCAGCAACGGGCGGAAACTGCGAGCTCACCAAATCAGGCGAAGTGGTCATTACTGACAACCAAGTGAAAATCATCGGCTATACCGATTTACCAAGCCGCTTACCAACCCAATCTTCACAACTTTACGGCACCAACTTAGTGAACTTGCTCAAACTGCTCTGCAAAGAGAAAGACGGCAAGATCAACATCGACTTTGATGATGTCGTGCTCCGTGGTGTAACCGTGGTGCGTGCAGGTGAAATCACCTTCCCTGCCCCGCCAATCCAAGTGTCCGCTCAACCACAACAAGCGGCAAAAACGGCACAAGCGGTCAAAAAAGAGGAAAAACCTGCAGATCCTCGCATCAAATACGGCATTATGGCCACCGCTGGCGTGCTTTTCCTGTTACTCGCCTCCGTTGCCCCATCTGCGTTCTTATCACATTTCACCGTTTTCGTTTTGTCCTGCGTGGTCGGTTATTATGTGGTGTGGAATGTGAGCCACGCATTGCATACACCGTTAATGGCGGTGACGAATGCGATTTCGGGCATCATCATCGTGGGAGCGTTATTGCAAATCGCTCAAGGCGGATTCTTCATCAGTATTCTCGCCTTTATTGCGATTTTAGTGGCAAGTATCAACATCTTTGGCGGCTTTAAAGTGACCCAAAGAATGTTAGCGATGTTCAGAAAAGGTTAAGGAGCTGCATATGTCTTTAGGTTTAGTCCAAGCTGCGTACATTATTGCAGCACTGTTATTTATTATGAGTTTGGCGGGTTTGTCCAAACATGAAACCGCCAAAGCGGGCTGTTGGTACGGTATTGTCGGGATGACGATTGCCCTCGTTGCGACTATTTTCGGACCACAATCGCAAGGCACAATTTGGATCTTAGCGGCAATGGCGATCGGTGGTTTTATCGGCGTGCGTAAAGCGTTAAAAGTCGAAATGACTGAAATGCCAGAACTTGTGGCAATTTTGCATAGCTTTGTTGGTTTAGCCGCGGTGCTTGTTGGCTTTAACAGCTACGGTTTGCACCACACTGCTGAAATGCCAGCCAATTTAGAGGCGGCAGCACAAGCTGCCTTCTTGGCAGAACAAGCGACCCTTGCAACTATTCACAATGTCGAAGTGTTCTTAGGGATCTTCATCGGTGCGGTGACGTTTACCGGTTCTGTGGTCGCTTTCGGCAAACTCAACGGCAAAATCAACTCAAAAGCATTGATGTTACCACATCGCCACAAGCTCAATTTAGCGGCGTTAGTCGTTTCTGCATTATTGATGATCGTCTTCCTAAACAACCCTGACAATATTTTCCCTGTATTAATCATGACGGCAATTGCTCTTGCATTCGGTTGGCACTTAGTCGCCTCTATCGGTGGGGCGGATATGCCAGTGGTAGTGTCAATGCTGAACTCTTACTCAGGTTGGGCAGCTGCGGCGGCAGGCTTTATGTTAAGCAACGACTTGTTGATCGTAACGGGGGCATTGGTTGGTTCTTCAGGTGCGATTTTATCCTACATTATGTGTAAAGCGATGAACCGCTCGTTCATCAGCGTAATCGCTGGTGGCTTTGGTAATGATGTGGTAGCAAGTGCTGATGAAGAACAAGGCGAACATCGTGAAACCACTGCCGAAGAAGTGGCAGAAATGCTTAAAAATGCAAGCTCTGTGATCATCACCCCAGGCTACGGAATGGCGGTGGCACAGGCACAATATCCTGTCGCAGAAATCACCCAAAAATTGCGTGAGCGTGGCGTGAACGTGCGTTTTGGGATTCATCCTGTGGCAGGTCGCTTACCGGGGCATATGAACGTGTTACTGGCAGAAGCAAAAGTGCCTTACGATGTGGTGTTAGAAATGGATGAAATCAACGAAGATTTCCCAGAAACTGATGTGGTGCTTGTTATCGGTGCGAATGACACCGTAAACCCAGCAGCGATGGACGATCCAAACAGCCCAATCGCCGGTATGCCAGTGCTTGAAGTATGGAAAGCGGCAAACGTGGTGGTGTTCAAACGCTCAATGGCGGTTGGCTACGCAGGCGTACAAAACCCTCTCTTCTTCAAAGAAAACACCCAAATGCTGTTTGGCGATGCCAAAGAGCGTGTGGATGATATTTTGAAGGCGTTATAATTTTAACTCACTCTCGCCCATCAACGGGCGAGAGTGATTTCGAACCAAATCATCTCATGAAACTAATCGAAATCCACCCTTTCCCACCAATTCTCCCACCGAATGCCACCATAATGATGATGGGGACGTTTCCACCTAAGCCTGAAAAACGCTCGATGGATTTCTACTACCCCAATTTCCAAAATGATATGTGGCGAATTTACGGTGAGATCTTCTTTGGTAATCCGAACCACTTCATCATACCGAACGACAAGCGGTTTGATCCCGACAAGATTTTGCAATTTCTCTATGAAAAAGGCATCGCCCTCTGCCCGACCGTAACCAAAGCCATTCGAGAACAGGACAACGCCTCTGATAAATTTCTCACCGTTGTGGAAAAAGTCGATTTGAATACCATACTCGCCCAAGTGCCTCACTGCCGTTGGCTATTCACCACCGGCGGCAAAGCGACCGATATTTTACTTGAACTGTTGCCGAATAAGGTCAAATCGCCCAAAACAAACGACTGGATCGACTACCCTTTTGGCAATTTCGATCTCAAACTCTACCGTCTGCCTTCCACCTCCAGAGCCTACCCATTAAGCTTCACCAAAAAAGTCGAAGCTTATCGTCATTTCTTTATTACAGCGGGCTTGATATAAACAACAAGCGGCCAGTTCCAGCCAAAATTTTGCAACTTGCAAAAAATTTGAAGGAACTGACCGCTTGTCTCAGCTCAGGGAAAATCACAAATTAGCGAATAATTCCACGGGTTGAACGCTCGAAGAAATCTAAGAATAGGCTGACTGCAGCTTCTGTTTTCGCATATTGCTCAATTTCTGGAATGGCTTCTTCAAGGGTTTTACCACTGCGATAAATCAACTTATAAACATTGCGAATCGCGTGCATCGTTGCTTTATCAAAACCACGACGTTTTAAACCTTCAAGGTTTACGCCAAATGGTTGTGCGTGGTTGCCTTGTGCCATGACATAAGGTGGCACGTCTTGGCTAACCATTGAACCACCACCGAGCATAACGTGTGAACCGATAACAACAAACTGGTGAATGGCTGACATCCCCCCAACAATCACAAAGTCGTCTAGGGTAACGTGCCCAGCTAAAGTGCCGTTATTCGCAATAATACAACGGTTGCCGATCGAGCAGTCGTGAGCAATATGGCAGTTAATCATAAATAAGTTATCATCACCGACTTTAGTCACTCCACCGCCTTGTACGGTTCCACGGTGAATGGTCACGCTTTCACGAATGCGGTTACGATTACCGATAATGGTTTTCGTTGGTTCGCCATGATATTTTAGATCTTGGTTGATCTCGCCGATGCTAGCAAATTGGAAAATATGGTTATCTTCACCAATGTCAGTATCGCCTTGAATGACAACATGCGAATGGATCTTAGTGCCAGCACCAATTTTTACGTCTTTTCCGATCACACAAAATGGACCAATCTCAACATTCGCACCAATTCTTGCACCGTCTTCAATCACTGCAAGTGGGCTGATTTTTGCTGAAGAATCAATAAATTGCATAGCAATCTTCCTTCTCAAAATTATTTACGAGCACACATTAATTCCGCTTCACAGACCACTTTTCCATCAACGGTTGCGGTGCCAGTAAAACGGGTAATGCCACGAACTTCTTTGATCACTTCGACATGAAGCGTCATTTGATCACCTGGCACTACCGGTTTTTTGAAGCGTGCATTATCAATACCTGCGAAGTAGAATAACGAGCCTGGCTCTAATTCTCTGGTTTTAAATGCTAAAATTCCCATCGATTGCGCTAACGCTTCCATAATCAATACACCAGGAAAAATTGGTTTTTCTGGAAAATGTCCAGTAAAACATGGTTCATTTACACTGACATTTTTAATCGCGGTAAGCCATTTCCCTTCTTCAAAATCCACAACACGATCAACCATTAAAAATGGATAGCGGTGCGGTAGTAATCGCATAATCTCTTCAATTTCAACCACTTTTGGTTCACGAGTTTCTGACACTGTAAGTCCCTCTTAAAATCAAATTCACTATAGTTTCATCTTGTATCAGGTAAAATCATCCAACCCCTAAGAGCTAAATATTTCGCCTTACGATTCTTTTATATATTTCTCAACGGCTTTTAATCGCTCATTGATTTTATCAATATTCATTGTTAATGCTGCGGTTTTACGCCATTCTTTGTTGGTTTGCAATGGAATGCCTGATGAATAGATACCTTTTTCGGTAATTGGTCGCATCACCATTCCCATTCCTGTAATAATCGCACCATCACAAATTTCCATATGTCCATTGATAACACTTGCTCCACCAATTTGGCAGAATCGCCCTACTTTTAAGCTACCTGCCATAATTACGCCTCCAGCGACGGCGGTACCAAAACCGATATGGACGTTGTGAGCGATTTGGCATAGGTTATCAATAATCACATTATCTTCAATCACAGTAGGATCTAGTGCACCACGGTCGATACAAGTACAAGCCCCAATCTCCACTCGGTTACCGATAACTACACCGCCTGTTTGTGGGATCTTAATCCATTGTCCTTTATCGTTTGCGTAACCAAAGCCATCGCTACCGATCACGGCAGAGGATTGAATCAAACAATCTGTGCCAATACGCACATTGTGATAAATGGATACATTTGCCCACAGTTTGGTTCGGGAGCCTATTTGCGTATTTTTACCAACAAAACAACCAGCACCGATGACAACATCATCACCCAATTCCACTCCGCTTTCAATCACAGCGTTAGCACCAATAGAAACATTGCTCCCTAATTTTGCATCTGGTGAAATGACTGCCGTAGACGCAATTCCGCTGGCTGGTTTTGGTGTGGTGTCCATATATTGTGCCAAAATTGCATACGCGAGGTAAGGATTTTTCACTACAATCAAATTTTGATCATTGCGACAAAACTCAACATCACTTTCGTTCACAATAATTGCACCAGCCTGACAAGCGGTCAGTTGCGAGCGATATTTTGCATTTGAAATAAACGTAATGTGAGAAGCCTCTGCTTTTTCTAAAGGCGCGATTGTGGAAACGACTAAATCGGCGTCACCTTTTATCGTTCCGCCGATTTGTTCCGCCAATTCACTTAAACGGAAAGTTTTCATTATTACTTCGCCTGTTCAGCTGGTTTTTCTTCAGTCACTTTTACATTCGCTTTTAATGAAGACAACACTGCTTCAGTAATATTGGCAGTTTCATCTTTTGCATATAATGCCACAGAAGGAATTAACACCAATGTGTAGCCTTTACTTTCCGCAACGGCTTTAATCGCCACATTCACGTCTTCAACCGCTTTTTTCTGAATTTCATTAGTATCAATATTCAGTGCATTTTGTTCTTGATCTAATTTTTGTTGGAACTGAGCCACTTTATTTTGGAAAGCATCTGCTTTTTTGCGGAAGTCTGCTTCACGTTTTTGAATTGCATCCACTTTTTTCTGGAAAGCATTTGATTCTGTTTCAATCGCTTTTTGTCTTGCTTGAATTTCTTTTGAACGCAGTCTTGGCGCATCTTTTTCTAATGCCGCCACTTTTTTCTTCAATGATGCTTCAACGGCTTCTTTTTCTGTTTGTAATTTTTTCGCATCATCCTCAATTTTTTGGAATTCATCGGATAATGCTTTGTCTTCTTCTGTGAGTTTTTTCTCTTCGTCCGCGAATTTATTTTTCACTTCCTGCACTGCTTTTTCAATTTTTTGTGTCGCAATGACCATCTCAGGGTGGTTTTGGATCAAAAAATTAGGATCAGCAAATGCGATTTTATCATTCGCATTGGCAAATGTGGCTGGGAGAGTAAACGCTGCGGCGATAGCTGCTAATTTAAATACTTTTTTCATTGAGTTTCCTTTTTGCTAAATACAAGCGGTTAGATTTGCAAAATTTTTTACGAATCTTACCGCTTGTAAGGTTAAATTATTAGAACGAGCCACCAATGCTAAATTGGAACTGTTCAATTTCATCATATTTATATTTCTTAAGCGGTTTTGCATAAGAGAATAAAAGTGGTCCGATTGGTGAGTTCCACTGGAACGCAATACCTGCAGAAGATCGAACTCGTTTATAGTTACCAAAATCTAAATTTGGATATTTTTTACGATCCCAGTTTGTGTCCCAAACGGATGCTGCGTCAACAAAGAATGATGTTCTGACATTGTGCTGATATTTATCGCTAACAAATGGCGTTGGCATAATTAATTCTAAACTTGCTAATGCCATTGCGTTACCACCGATCACATCGGCACTTAACGATTCAAATTTCCCATTTTGATTGAGATAAATCGCTCTCGGACCAATGGCCCCGTAGGAGAAGCCACGTAGTGATCCAATGCCACCCGCCATATAGTTTTGGTAGAACGGTAAACGTTTTCCACCAAAGCCATTTGCGTAAGATACGCCAACTTTTGTGGAGATCACCCATTTATGTTCACGATTTAATGGGAAGAAGTTTTTGAAATCGGCGTTCAATTTATAGTATTTATTGGTCGAACCAGGAATAGTAACTTTACCACCAATATTGGCAACACTACCTTTAGTTGGTAAGAAACCACGGTTTAAGCTGTTATAGTTCCAACCAAATGAGAAATCAAAATCATTGGCTTTGATTTGTTTATAGTATGGGCTATTTGAAATTGGGATATTCAACGATTTTACATAAAGCTCACGAGAATATTCACGCTGTGCATTTTTAATGACATCGTGAGTATAGCCTAACCCTAAATAGTAAGAGTTATTTTCATCTACAGGGAAGCCTAAAGTGCCGTTTAATCCATAAGTACGACGTTTATAGTTAGATGCGGTATCACTTTTTGAGTTATCGTAATCCTCATAGAAAACATTCCCGCCCAAACTCACTCCATCTTTAGTGAAATATGGTTCGGTATAACCTAAGTTGATACTGTTGCCATAGTCATTACGTGTGCCGTTTAAACTAATTGATGAGCCCATACCTAAGAAGTTGTCTTGCTTGATCCCTGCTTGATAGCTGAATCCAGTCTCTGTACCATAGCCAATACCAAAGTTGATGCTTCCTGTGTTACGTTCTTTAATTTTATATACCACATCAACTTGATCTGGTGTATTTGGCACATTTGGTAATGACATTTCAACCGAGTCATAAAAACCTGTACGCTCCAAGCGAGTTTTGCCTAAGTTTGCTAAACCTGTTGATAACCAAGCCCCTTCTTGCTGACGCATTTCACGGCGTAATGTTGAGTCTGCGGTAACGTCGTTGCCTTCAAAACGAATTTTACGCACATAAAGGCGAGCACCCGCATCTACCACATAATTGATTCGTACGGTTTTATTTTCATCGTTAAAATTCGGATGAATTTCTACTTTAGCAGAAGCAAAACCCGCATCACCTAATATCTCTTTGATGCCCTCTTCAATTTTCACTAAATCATCACGACGGAATTGCTGCCCTGCTTTAAACTCTTTTAACAATGCATTTAATGCGGTATCCATTTTAGCGGTATTACCAACAATACGAATTTCACTAATATTGTATTGCTCACCTTCGTGAATTTTGTAGGTTAAATTCACTTCTTTTTTATCATCGCTGAATTTAACATCCGCATCTTCAATATTGAATTTTGCATAACCACGGTTTAGATAAAAATTACGCAAATTTTCAAGATCTTGGCTATATGCAGGCTGTTCAAATTTACTACTTTCGAAAATATTCCACCAAGAGACATCTGGCTGGATGTCTAGCAGTTTAGTCAATTCTTTTGAGCTAAACACTTGGTTGCCTTCAAAATTAATCGTTTTTACATAAGAAACTTCATTCTCTTTAATCGCTAATTTGATGTTTACGCTACCATTTTCCGCATTCGTGACTACGGTATCAATTTGTGCATTATAACGACCAATCGAATGATAATGTTCAATCAATGCCTGTTTAAACGACTCAAGTTTAGCGGGCTCAAAAATTTCACCACGCGTAATTAAATTTGCTTTTAAGTTCTGTTCTAAAGGATCTTTTGGAATTGCTGAGTTACCTTCAATCTCAACACTATTAATAATCGGCTGCTCGACAACTTTAATCACAAGCGTATTACCCTCACGAACAGCTCTCACATCTTTGAAGCGGTTTTGTAAGAAAAGTTGGCGAACCACATTCGCAACATCATTATCCGTTGCGGTTTGTCCAATTTTAACAGGCAATGTTTGGATAATCGTTGCTCCCGTTTCTGGTTGCACGCCATCAATACGAATATCTTTTACTACAAAGGGAGCCGCAAGCACACCATTTGCAATTAAAAGTGTTGAAAGTAAAAGTTTTTTCATTTAAATAATCCTATTTGTAAAATTATTCGGGAATCTAACCGCTTGTCGTCAGATTAAAAGTGGACTAAATCATTAAACAGCACAAATGCCATTAAGCTCAATACAAATACAAACCCTAATTGCTGAAAGCGGAACTGTATTTTTTCTGCCAATGGTTTACCACGCAAGGCTTCGCCACTCAGCAACAGCAACTGACCACCATCTAATGGTAAAATGGGGAATAAATTCATCACGCCGAGATTCACGCTAATTAATGCCATAAAACTCAGATAATAAACCCAGCCTATTTCAACGGTTATTCCAGCACTTTTAGCAATAGAAATCGGACCGCCCATATTAGTCAATGAAATATCGCCAGTAATTAATTTACCAATAAACTGCAAAATATTAACAATGAGCGAACCGACTTTTTCTACACTTTTCTGAAAAGCCGTTAGCATATCATACTTTAATTCGGTTCGATACTTATCAGCCAAGGGCTTATAAGTTGGCTCAATACCAATAAAATAACGATTTTCCTTCAACGATTTTTCAGGTTGAATTTGATATTCGCTTTGCTGACCAAGACGCTCAACAACCAAATGTAGAGGCTTGCCTGTTTGCACTTGCTTAATTAGAAAAGCCCAATCGTAAGGCTGCTGGTTTATAGAAACAATGATATCGCCGGCTTTTAACCCCTGCTTTTCTGCTGGCGATTGTTCGACTATGCGTTTGATAATTGGTTCAACAACACCACTTTTTGCACTAAGCCCGAGAGTCGTTAAAGGATTCTCACGACGGCCTTGAATATCCCAATTACTTAAATCCAGAGTGTAGGTTCGTGGAGAATCTTCATCAATCAATGCTCCTGATACTTCAACATGTTTAACGCCGACTTTGCCAATAAGTGCTAAGGTTACCTCTTCCCAGTCTTGAACAACCGCACCATCGACTTGTTTGAACTGAAACTCAGGCACAATCCCAGCATCTGCCGCAATAGTTTGTGGAATGACGGCACCCACAACAGGTTTTAGTGTGGGCACACCAGTCGCAAAAACAACCCAATACGCAGCAATCGCAAACAAGAAGTTCGCTGCGGGCCCCGCAAATATAATAAACGCACGCTGTAATACACTTTTATGTTTCACTGATTGGCTTTCAGGCAATCCATATTCCGGCTCGCCATTATACATATGTACATAACCACCTAGTGGAATCAATGAAAATGCAAATTCTGTGCCCTGCTTATCCGTTTTTTTCCAGAGTACTTTGCCAAAGCCAATAGAAAAACGTAATACTTTCACACCACATTTACGTGCAGCCCAGAAATGTCCATACTCATGGACAAAGACTAACACGCAGATGAGTACAAAAAAGGCTAAAATTGATGTCATATTATCGCCTTACAACAAAAAGAAAAAACCAATTGCAAATACGGGGACGGCTGCGGTTAAGCTGTCGATACGGTCTAAAATACCACCGTGACCTGGAATTAAATTGCTACTGTCTTTAATTCCCGCTTGGCGTTTGAACATGCTTTCGCTCAAATCACCTAACGCAGAAATCACTACAGTAACCATGGATAACACAATAAACGGCACAGTTGCTAATTCCCGTCCAAACACATTGCTCGGTGCAACATTGAGAAAAATAGCGGCAATAACGGCTGAAGTCAGCACTCCGCCAATCGCCCCCTCCCACGATTTCCCAGGGGAAACTTTCGGCGCTAATTTATGTTTACCGATAGCACGGCCCACAAAATACGCGCCTGAATCTGCCCCCCAAACGAGCAAGAAAACGTAAAGCAATAAATAGGTGCCTTGGAATTGATCTAAATTGTAGTTGTAGAAACGTAAAGCCAGGGTGCCGATGAAAAACGGAATTAAGGTACAGAAGCCAAAAATAAATTTTGCTGCAATGGATTTATTCCACCAAGTCGCTGAATTGGGATAAGAGGTCACTAAAACGATGGCAACGATCCACCAAATACCGCCAAGGAGCAGCAATGGTGTGGTTTCATCTGTTAAAAAACGAGCCGCTTGAATATAGTTAGTGCTTGCCATAATGGGAAAGAGTAAAAGGCCGAAAGTCGCAAAGCCAACAATTGCTCGTGCCACAGGACGTTTAATGCCAACAAATTGTGCCCACTCCCACATTCCTAATACAATGATGCCTGCTAATGCCAAGGTAAATGGTAATGGTGGTAACCCAAAAAGTGCGGCTAATGCTACTGCAATCATCACAATCGCAGATAAAACTCGTTGTTTAAGCATTTGAATTTCCTTCTATTTTAACAACCACCAAAACGGCGATCACGTTGTTGATAAGCCTCAATCGCTTGAGCAAAATGCTGTTCGTCAAAGTCAGGCCACAGCACAGGGCTGAAAAAAAGTTCTGCATAGGCAATTTGCCAGAGTAAGAAATTGCTGATCCGCTGTTCACCACTAGTACGAATTAACAAATCTACTTGGGGTTGGTCACCTGTTACTAATGCCTGCTGAAAACGTTCAGGCGTAATATCTGCTATGCTAATTTGCTCATTTTTTACTTGTTCTGCAAGCACTTGAGCAGCGGTTATAATATCCCAATAGCCACCATAATTAGCGGCGATATTAAGCGTCAGTCCCGTGTTATTGGCGGTTAAAGCTTCGGACTCGGCAATACGTTGCTGCAAGCGGTTACTAAATGCGGATTTATTACCAATGATTTTCAGCCGAATATTATTTTTATGCAGTTTTTTCACTTCGGAATCAAGCGCTTTCATAAATAAGTTCATCAACGCCGAGACTTCAGCTTCAGGGCGATTCCAGTTTTCACTGCTAAACGCATATAACGTCAGCACTTTGATCTGATGTTTTGCGGCAAAATTTACCGCTGCACGCACCGCTTTCACCCCATTCTGATGGCCAAAAATACGGAGTTTACCTTGCTGTTTCGCCCAACGACCGTTGCCATCCATAATAATCGCAACGTGTTGCGGCATGTTATTCCGATCAAAATTCACAGGACTCTCTTACTCAATGCATAATGCAAAATGGCGTAACTATACCATAAAAAAGCAGGGCAAATAATCATTTGCCCTGAGATGCCCGTTAAAAATTATCCTTTTGCTGCCGAAGTGCAATAAATTCGTCCAAACTGACCGCTTGTAAGAAGGGGTTGATCTGCTTTTCGATACCTATTGTGGTTGGTAGTGTTGGGCGATGTTGTGCACGCAAAATATCCGCCCGCTCTTGATATTCCAGCAATATGCAGCTTGGTGGCATCACCGCTTCGGCAAATTTGAGATTACTTTGGGTATATTCGTGAGCAGGATAAACTAGCACAAAATCGGGCAGTTGTTTGAAGCGTTGTAATGCGGCAAATTGCGCTGAATAATCGCCAGTAAACACCCGGCCACAACCGCCAGAAAAGAGCGAATCGCCGCAGAAAAGATACTCACGATCTACCAAATAACTGATGTGCCCTGCGGTATGTCCCGCACTTTCGATCACCTCAAACGACAAGCCCAATAACCCAAACTGCTGTTCAGGCTGTAAGATTTGATTAGCAAATTGGGCCGTTTCTTGCGGACCGATGACGACTAAATCAGGATAGCGTTCCAGCAACCCCGCCACACCATCGGTGTGGTCGTTGTGATTATGGGTGAGCAAGCAAGCGGTCAGTTCCAACGAATGTTTTGCAAAAAAATCTAATACCGGATGGGCTTGGGCGGGATCAAATACAATCGCTTGCTGATCTTTTTGCAACACCCAAATATAGTTATCTGAAAGGGCGGGAATGGGAGTAATGGTGATCATTTTATCTTCTCGTTTGTAGATAAAAGCTTGTTACGAGCGGACACAATAGACCCGCTCCTACGAACTGACTTGTTTATTTTAAGAACAATGCCGCAGCACCACGCACACCGCCAGAGTCGCCGTGGATCGCTTTTTTGATCGCAGGCACTTTGGCATTTTGCATTAAGTGAGCAGGTAACGCTTTTGGCAAGGCGTCATAGATGTGATCGAAATTGGATAACCCTCCCCCTAAGACGATCATATCTGGGTCTAAAACGGTGATCAAATTGCCGATACTGATCGCCATCAGTTCGATAAACATTTCCACGAATTTCACGGTTTTCGGCTCGCCTTCATAGAAACGGCGGATAATCGTTTTGGCATCAATCACTTCGCCGACTAAATCTCGATAGAGCATTTCAAAGCCACGTCCTGAGAGATAGGTATCCAAACAGGCTTTATTGCCGCAACCGCATTCATAAATTGGGGCGTTGTCCCAACCAAGTAGTTTCAATGCGTGATAGTTGAGCTGAATGTGCCCGACTTCGCCCGCCATACCGATTTTGCCTGAATGCACTTTACCGTCAAACACCAAGCCACCGCCGAAGCCCGTGCCTAAAATTAAACCAAGCACTGTTGGGTATTGCTGATTACTGTCGTCCCACGCTTCTGATAACGCAAAGCAGTTAGCATCGTTTTCAGCTCGAACTTCACGCTCTAAACGTTCGCTCAAATCTTGTACGATATTTTTGCCATCTGCGACACGGATATTGCTGATTTTTGCCAAGCCCGTTTCACGATTAACAAAGCCCGGTAAGCCTAAGCCAACACTGCCTTGCGTACCGAATTTTTGGTCTGCGTGGCGAACCAAAGTTTCTACCGCTGAGAGCCAATCTTCATAACTCGTTTGTGGGGTTGGCACTCGTTCGCTGTACAATTTTTCTAACTTGTCGTTAAATGCGGCAAGTTCGATTTTTGTGCCGCCGATGTCTAAGCCGTAATAGTAGGTCATTGTTGCCCTCTCTGTTTAAATAATTTCCAAGTTTCTAAATAAGGAACCGCCCAGCCAAACACGATGAGATGGCCCCCCCACGCAATCAACGTGCTGACGAAAAGGTCAATAGGATAATGCATTCCTAAACGCAAACGGCTGATCAACATCAAACCCGCCCAACAAATTGCAAAAAATTGGGCGAAAACCACCGCTTGTCCACGCAAGCCCATCAAAAATCCGCCGAACACTAATAGCCAAGAGACTGCAAAAATCGTATGTCCAGAGGGAAATGAGTAGCCTAATTCATCGGCTTGGTGAGAGACAATCGGGGCAGTTTCTGCCGTTGCCACCTTAATCACCTGTTGGAACTGTTCCGCTTTTGGCAAAGCATAAAATTGTGCGGTTTGCCCTTGGAACATTTCAGTCACGAACGGGCGTGGCTCTTTAAACACCGCTTTCGCCCCTTCTTTGATAATTTGTGTACCAACCACCGAGCTAGCACAAATAAACCCAACTAACAGCCATGAATAGCGTTTACGGGTTAACCACATTATCCACAACATAAACAGCACGCAAGTGATTAACGAATACGGGGTTGAGCCAGTTTCGGTTAAAAAGAGTAGCCAGAAATCGAAATCAAATGGCTGGTAATCCATCGCCAGTGTCCATTTCCAGCCCATTGCCCAAGTCACCAGCGGCACGAGCAGCATGAGAAAAGTAAAAAGAGAGAGTTTTTTTATCATATTGAGTAGGTAGAGGTTTGGCTCTCACCGATTTCCGTCATCAAGGTTTGTTAAATAGGAATTTCTCCCACTAATTCACCTTATTTTAAAAGTTAAAATGAAGATATAAAAATGGTGGGGCAAGCCCCACCCTATAACTAGCGATTAAATGGCCTTTGTCGCCTTTGGCAAGCTGATTTTTTTCTCTTCACTTTGGCGGAAAAGGACTAAAACGTGTCCAATAGTTTGCACTTCCACGGCTTTAGTTTCACGCACAATTGCATCAATAATCAGCTGCTTGGTATCACGATCCGCCCCTGCGATTTTCACTTTGATCAATTCGTGGTGATCAAGTGCGTGATCAATTTCCGCAAGCACGCCTTCAGTTAAGCCGTTGCCGCCAAGCATCACCACAGGGCTTAAATGGTGAGCTAAGCTTTTCAAATATTGTTTTTGTTTGGTTGTTAATGTAATCGACATTGATTTTGCCTTGAATAAAAAATAGAAATAAAAACGGCGGTGAAAATAGCACAAATAGCCCGATTTTTAAAGCGATTTGATTGTGCTAGAATGCCCACAATGTTTTCAGCCAAAGGAAAAGCCTATGCCAACTCTCAGCGTTGCGATGATTGTAAAAAACGAAGCTCAGGATCTTGCTCAATGTTTAGACAGCGTCAAAGATTGGGTCGATGAAATTGTGATTTTAGATAGCGGTAGTGAAGATCAAACGAAAGAGATCGCCCTAAGCTACGGGGCAAAGTGGTATGAAAATCGCAATTGGCAAGGCTTTGGCAAACAACGACAAATCGCCCAACAATATGTAACCAGCGATTATGTGTTATGGTTGGATGCCGATGAACGTGTGACGCCTGAATTAAAAACCTCGATTTTACAAGCGGTCAAAAATGACGAACAACATACCGTGTATAAAATCGCTCGACTCAGCAACATTTTCGGGCGGGAAATTCGCCATTCAGGTTGGTATCCTGATTATGTGGTGCGGCTCTATCGCACTCATTTTGCGGCTTATGGCGATGAATTAGTACACGAAAAAGTGCATTTTCCCCAAAACGCTAACATCATCAAATTACAAGGCGATCTGTTGCATTACACCTACAAAAATATTCATCATTACCTTGTGAAATCTGCAGGCTATGCCAAAGCATGGGCAATCCAACGAGAGCGGGCGGGCAAAAAAGCCACGATTTTTCAAGGCATTACCCATGCATTATCGGCATTCATTAAAATGTATATTTTGAAAGCGGGTTTTTTAGATGGCAAACAGGGCTTGCTTCTTGCCATTCTCTCCGCCCATTCCACCTTTGTGAAATATGCGGACTTATGGGATCGCACTCGCAACTAGTAGATAGCACAAGCGGTCAGTTTCAGGCAAAAATTTGCAAAATTTTTCTAGGAACTGACCGCTTGTCGCCTACCCTAGTCACTCTACTTCCACACGCTCCGCACAAACGGAATCACATCCAGCAGCGCTTTTTCAATCGAAATCAGAGTCAAATTCTTTTCAGTCGCTTTGCCTTCTGGGGCTGCGAACGCAAGATGTTTATCCGCATCGTTAATCGGCTGCCAGCGGCGTGGAATAGCAGATAATCGGCTTGGATAGAAACCGATCGTCGCCACATTCAACGCACCGCAAATATGCAATGGCCCTGTTGAGCCCGCAATGAACAGATCTGCACAAGCAAGGGAACGAGTGAAATCTTGCAAGCCCTCGTTTTTATCGTAAATGGCAGCGGGCTGGTTGAGCATGGTGGATAACGTATTTGCCCGTTCGCTTTCATTCGCCCCCGCAGTCAGCACCACTTCGCATTCAAATTCGGTTTGAATGCCGTTCATCAGCTGAGCATATTGCTCAAGGGATAAATTCGTAGCCGACCCGCCTGTACTACTATGCACAAACAGCCATTTTTTATGTGGATTGATCCCAAGCTGCTCGCTCAATTTCTGCTTTTGAGCTTGGCGTTCGTTGGCTGGAATAGTGAGATAAGGCGTATTCGGTTCAATAATCGGCACATTATGATCGCGTAAAAACTGGCGAGCGAGATCCATATTGTATTGAAATTCTGCCTGTTCTGAACGGGAACGACGTTGGGTTAAACGGTGGTTATACAAAAATTGAAAGAGCTTGGTCGCAGGGGCGAGACGATAGCTAATACCGCTTTGCCACGCCAGCTTCGCATTATACCAGTCAGATACAAAGCTGATCATCGCAAAAAATCCTGCGGATCTGACCGCTTGTAACACCCGCTGATTTTCGGCTTTATCATTACGATCACGGCTATCGATAATAATCTCATCAATATAAGGACAAAGCTCAGCAAGAGGAGCAGTATAAGGCGGCACAAGGGCGACAATTTGCGTGTTAGGCAAGGATTTTTTCAACATCGCAAAGGCGGGCCAAGCCACCATAAAATCGCCAATTTTATCATTTCGAATTACGAGAAGTTTTTGCATATTTCCGCCTTTTTACACTTAAAAGTGGCTTATTTTAATCGCTTATGTTGCAATTCTCTAGCCATTTAGACGTATTTTCAGTTAGAATACGTTCCCCGAAACGCAACCGTTTCCGCAACTCTTTTCTTAAACCCTACAAATATTCAGGAATTCAGATGTCAGCAACTATTTTAGAAACTCTCCCACTCGGACAAAAAGTCGGTATTGCCTTTTCAGGCGGTTTAGATACCAGTGCCGCACTACTTTGGATGCGTCAAAAAGGTGCCGTACCTTATGCTTATACCGCTAATTTAGGTCAGCCTGATGAAGACGATTACAATGCGATCCCGAAAAAAGCGATGGAGTACGGTGCAGAAAACGCCCGATTGATCGATTGCCGCACGCAGCTTGCTCATGAAGGAATTGCCGCAATTCAATGCGGTGCTTTCCATATTTCTACGGGGGGGATGCCGTATTTCAACACCACTCCACTTGGCCGTGCAGTAACAGGCACGATGCTTGTCGCAGCAATGAAAGAAGACGATGTAAACATTTGGGGCGATGGTTCCACTTTCAAAGGCAACGATATTGAGCGTTTCTATCGCTACGGCTTGCTGACCAATCCAAAACTCAAAATCTACAAACCTTGGTTAGACCAAACCTTTATTGATGAACTGGGTGGACGTTTTGAGATGTCCGAATTTTTAATCGCCAACGGCTTTAACTACAAAATGTCAGTCGAAAAAGCCTACTCGACCGATTCGAATATGCTCGGTGCAACTCACGAAGCGAAAGATTTAGAATTATTAAGTACTGGCATCAAAATTGTGAAGCCAATCATGGGCGTAGCATTCTGGGACGAAAGCATTGAAATCAAACCTGAAACCGTTTCAGTGACTTTTGAAGAAGGCGTACCCGTAGCATTAAACGGCAAGCGTTTAGAAGATCCTGTTGAATTGATTTTAGAAGCAAACCGCATTGGTGGTCGCCATGGTTTAGGTATGACTGACCAAATCGAAAATCGCATCATTGAAGCGAAAAGCCGTGGTATTTACGAAGCTCCAGGAATGGCGTTACTTCATATCGCTTACGAGCGTTTGCTAACTGGTATTCACAACGAGGACACCATTGAACAATATCGCATCAACGGCTTGCGTTTAGGTCGCTTGCTCTACCAGGGTCGCTGGTTCGATCCACAAGCGTTAATGTTGCGTGAAACCGCACAACGTTGGGTGGCAAAAGCAATAACAGGTACCGTAACCCTTGAACTTCGCCGCGGTAACGATTTCTCCATTCTCAACACCGAGTCACCGAACCTCACCTACGAACCAGAGCGTTTGAGTATGGAAAAAGTGGAAGATGCCCCATTCACCCCTGCAGACCGTATCGGTCAGCTCACGATGCGTAATCTCGACATCGTCGATACCCGTGCTAAGCTCGGTATTTACACCGACACGGGTTTGTTATCAGTGAAAAACAATGTCATTCCCCAATTGGATACCAAATAATTGGTAGATAACCAATAATTACGTTGAAAGAGAAAAAGCTCGTTTTGATAACATCATCGAAACGAGCTTTTTAACTGGCCTAATCACATGGCACAATTTTAATTGCTAGCCCACCCGTGGCAGTTTCTCGGTATTTGGCATTCATATCTCGCCCTGTTTCGTACATCGTTTCGATCACTTTATCAAGAGTAACGCGTGGCTGGGACGTTAAACGCAGTGCCATTCGGCAGGCGTTAATGGCTTTAACTGCAGCAATCGCATTACGTTCAATACACGGAACTTGCACCTGCCCACCAACGGGATCACAAGTTAAGCCAAGATTGTGTTCCATTGCGATTTCTGCTGCAATGCAGACTTGATTGGGTGAACCGCCCATAATTTCTGCCAAACCTGCCGCAGCCATTGAACAAGCAACTCCAACCTCACCTTGACAGCCAACTTCCGCACCCGAAATAGAAGCGTTCATTTTATACAGAGAGCCAATCACACCAGCCGCTAAAAAATAGCGTTCAATAGTTTCTTGGGTGAGCACGCCCACAAACTGACGATAATACGCCAGCACCGCAGGCACAATACCACAGGCTCCATTAGTAGGAGCAGTGACTACCCGCCCTCCTGCCGCATTTTCTTCACTCACCGCTAGGGCATACAGATTTATCCAATCAATAATTTGCATAGGATCGTTATTTAATTTATCCGTTGCTTCAAGTGCTCTACGTAAACTAGCCGCACGACGAACCACCTTAAGTGGCCCGGGCAGCAACCCTTCCGTATGCAAACCACGCTGAATACATTGATCCATCGTCTGCCAAATTTTCGCCAGATAGTCGCTGATTGCCAGTTTAGCACGCAACGCCAGCTCATTTTTCCACACTAAACTTGCCAGCGGTAAGCCCTGCTCTTTGCAATGTTTCAGTAGATCGGCGGCATTTTTATACGGAAATGGGACACTGATTTGGTTCTGTTTATCACTATCGACATTTTCATCGGAAACAATAAAACCGCCGCCAATCGAATAATAAGTCTTTTCAAACAATAAGTTATCGCTATTAAAGGCCTTAAACTTCAGCCCATTTTCGTGACGTGGCAAGAAATCGTAGTGAAACGGCATATCCGCGAAAAAATCAAAAGGAATGAGTTTACTGTGTTCTGGCTGGGCTTCACAAAGCACTAATTGCTGCTCACTTTTCACCCTTGCGATCACACCTTCAATACCTTCAATATCGACATCATCTGGCAAATAGCCCATCATCCCCATCACAATTGCAATATCGGTGCTATGCCCCCTCCCTGTGAGTGCGAGTGAGCCGTAAACATCTACTTGCAAGCGGTCAGTTCTGGCTAACATTTTGCCAATGAGTAACTCATCAATAAACGCTTTCGCCGCTTTCATCGGCCCAACGGTATGGGAACTGGACGGACCAATACCTATTTTAAACATATCAAAAACGCTAATCATAAAATCCACTCAAGAAATCCGCTATAAATTCCCTACAATATCCAAGGCATCACTCAGTTTTTTTACAGTAAACACGTCCATTCCCTTAATTGCTTTTTTCGGGGCGTTACCTGCAGGGACGATGGCACGTTTAAAGCCATGTTTAGCGGCTTCAGCAATTCGTTCTTGACCGCTTGGCACAGGGCGGATTTCGCCCCCTAACCCGACTTCACCGAAAATTACCAGATCTTGTGGCAACGGGCGGTTACGGAAGCTGGAAATCAACGCCAACAGCAAAGCTAAATCAGCACTAGTTTCAGTCACTTTCACCCCCCCCACGACATTAACAAACACATCTTGATCAGACATCTGCAAGCCGCCGTGGCGATGCAACACTGCAAGCAGTAACGACAAACGGTTCTGCTCCAAGCCTACGGCAACTCGGCGAGGGTTGGCAAGCATTGAATGATCGACCAATGCTTGAATTTCCACCAGTAACGGACGTGTGCCTTCCCACAGCACCATCACCGAACTACCCGAAGTCTGCTCCTCACTACGGCTTAGAAAAATCGCAGACGGATTTTTCACTTCTCGTAAGCCTTGCTCCGTCATGGCAAACACCCCCAATTCATTGACCGCACCGAAACGGTTTTTGTGGCTCCGCAAGGTACGAAAACGGGAATCGGCTTCACCCTCTAATAATAACGAGGCATCGATGGCATGTTCTAGCACTTTTGGACCGGCCAAAGTGCCATCTTTGGTAACATGCCCGACCATAATAATCGCTACTTGGCGAGTTTTGGCATAACGGGTCAAAAATGAGGCACATTCACGCACTTGAGCCACACTTCCTGGTGAGGATTGAATGTCGGCAAGGTGCATCACTTGGATTGAGTCAATCACAATCAACTTTGGCTTTTCTTGATCGGCAAGATTGCAAATATGTTCTACCGAGGTTTCCGACAGCATTTTGAGATGTTCCGTGGGCAAGCCTAATCGGTTTGCTCTCATCGCCACCTGCTGCAGCGATTCCTCCCCCGTTACATATAAGGTCGGAAGATGAACCGAAAGCCCGCACATCACTTGCAGTAATAAGGTACTTTTGCCCGCACCTGGGTGCCCGCCAATCAAAATCGCACTACCAGGTACAATCCCACCACCAAGAACACGATCCAACTCATTAAAGCCACTGGAAAACCGCGGCACGTCTTGTAAGTCGATTTCCGATAATGTCTGGATTTTGCCCGAGGTTGCTCCCGCATAGCCACTAAAACGATCGCCTTTGCTCTCTTGTTTTGCGGAAACCAAACGTACTTCGCTAATGGTATTCCACGCTAAACACGAACGGCATTGTCCCAGCCATTTTGAATATTCCTCGCCACAATCGCTACATACATAAGCTGTTTTCGGTGCCTTTGCCATTTTCTTTTCCTAATTTGACCTTTGAAACGCTGACATATTAGCAAAAAACACTGTGTAAACAAACAGGGTAGATTTTCTATTTTTGCGACACAGATCGAGAAAATCATTTTTGCTAGTCGATTTTCTTTTCATAAATTGCAAACTAATTAGGCGTAAATAATACGTCACGTTAAAAGGAACTTTTTATGGCTAAACTTCACCAACCGCTCAAACGAGCATTCACATTAATTGAATTGATGATTGTGATTGCAATCATCGCCATTCTTGCCACCATTGCTATTCCTTCTTACACAAGTTATACGCAAAAAGCGGCAATGTCTGAACTACTTCGAGCCTCATCTTCCTATAAATCCGATGTTGAAATCTGTATCTATAATTTAGGAAAAACAGCAGGATGTTCGGCGGGAACTCACGGCATTCAAGCAGAAAAAACCGAGGTGGCCAATGCCAAATACTTGAAATCTATCGCTGTCAGCGATGGCACGATCACCGTAGCTGGCAAAGGCACATTGGAAAATATCAGTTATAAACTGATTCCCACTTTCGCTAATAACAATGTGACTTGGGCTGGCAGCTGTACAGGCGATAGCAGTCTATTTCCAGCAGGATTCTGCTCAAGTGCTTCGCCAAGACAATAATGAGATGGGCATTTTTGCCCGTCTTCAGTTGCAAAATATACGAAGAATCTGACCGCTTGTATCCCAGCTAATAAGGAAAATGGATGAATACTTATTCTGCTTGTGAGCTCAATACCCAACGCATTTTTGAGATTTCTGAACCATTATGGCAGCGAAACTGCCGAGAAAAACAAATACTACAACGTTATCTCGCCGTTCCGCTCCAAGAGAATAACGAAAAATTATGGCTGGCGATTGATGATGAGAAAAATCTCAACGCCTGCGAAATTTTCGCATTTTTGCTGAATAAAGCGATTGAGCCTGTTATCGTGTCAAAAGAAGAGCTGAATTATCTACTCAATGCGTTATCGCCCGAACAACAGCCACTTTACGACACGGGCGAATTGCTCTATTACCAGCAACCGCAAGAGCAAATCGACCATAATGATCCGATTATCCAGATTTTAGATTCACTATTTAAATTCTGCTTGGCAAAAAATGCTTCTGATATTCATATTGAGCCATATCCCAATAAGTTATTGATTCGCTTACGAATTGATGGCGTTTTGCATATTTACCAGAACCTATCGCACAATTTCAGCAGCCGTATTCTTTCTCGGCTGAAGCTGCTGGCAAAACTAGATATTAGCGAAACTCGCCTTCCACAAGATGGACAATTTAGTTTCACCACTGCCTTGTCTGAAACCTTAGATTTTCGGGTTTCAACTTTGCCGACTAATCACGGTGAAAAAATCGTCTTGCGACTGCAGAAAAACAAACCTACGCACTTTGATTTCACCGCTCTCGGTTTTACCGAACCGCAAAAAGCCACCTTGCTCACCGCGTTAAAACAACCACAGGGGCTAATTTTAGTGACCGGTCCAACCGGTAGTGGCAAAAGTATTACGCTGTATAGTGCATTGAGTTACCTAAACCAAAGCGATAAACATATTTTGACAGCGGAAGACCCGATCGAAATTGAGATCAACGGCTTAATTCAAACCCAAGTCAATCGTGGGATCAACCTTGATTTCAGCCAACTGTTGCGGACGTTTTTACGCCAAGATCCCGACATCATTATGTTGGGCGAAATTCGTGATGAAGAAAGTGCCCAAATGGCATTGCGTGCCGCACAAACGGGGCATTTAGTGCTTTCTACCTTACATACCAATGATGCCCCTTCTGCGATTGAACGCCTAATGCAGCTCGGTATTCACGAATATGAAATCCGCAATGCATTGCTGCTCGTTATCGCTCAACGTCTTGTCCGAAAATGCTGCTCCAAATGTGCGGGCAAAGGTTGTGACAATTGTTATCAAGGCTACCAAGGACGAATTGGGGTTTATCAACTGCTCAGCCGAACTGCAAAAGTTTTCGACAAACAAACCGCTTGTTTAGACTACCCAACCCTTTTCACCGCCGCAAAACAAAAAGTACACGAAGGTGTAACGGATATGAAAGAAGTAGAAAGGGTAATTGGCGAAGAGGAAAAAGTATGATTGCAGAATTTCACTGGAAAGGTGTAAACCGTTTTGGGCAGAAACAGAAAGGCAAATGCTTAGCGGAAAGTCGAGCTCAGCTGGAGAAACAGCTGATCCACAAAGGCTATTCTCAACTCAAAATCAGCCGCAATTTTGTATTTAGATCCGCCCCAAAACAGGAAGAGATTACCCAAACACTAAACCAAATCGCACTGTTGCTCAGTGCGGCGATTCCATTAAAAAATGCGTTAGCAATGGTGCTGCAAAATTGCCAAAATATTCCGCTTTATCAATGGATTAATCAACTTATTCAACAGTTAGAAAGTGGTTTTGCTCTCTCATCTGCGTTAGAAAAATTAGGTAAATTTCTGCCCTCTCAAGAAATTCAGCTAATAAAAATGGGGGAAACAAGCGGTCAGTTAGCGACTATGTTTTGCAAAATTGTGGAGGCTCGTACTAAATCAGAAAAGTTACATAAAAAAATGAAGAAAATTCTATTTTACCCTGTGATTGTGTTATGTATTTCGTTGGCACTTTCACTTGGTTTATTGATTTTCATCGTTCCGCAATTTGCCGAACTGTATGATAGCAAAGGAAAATCATTACCTTTTATTACCGAAATCCTTTTTCTACTCTCTGAGTTTTTAACGGAAAACATTCAAACTATTTCAATGTTCAGTTTAATCATGAGTATTTTCAGCATCTGGTTAAATAAAAAGATACCCTTTCTTACTCGATTAAAATTAGCCATCTTAAGTCACCTTCCCATATTTAATCAAACTATTACCCACTCCCGCATTATTTTCTTCTGCCAACATAGTGCATTAATGTTGCAAGCCCATATCCGTTTAGATCGAATTTTACATTCTTTTATTCAGACGAAAAGTGATCCAGTTTTATCAAGTGAATCAGAGTTGGTTTTAAAATTATTGCAGCAAGGTTATCGCTTAAATGATGGATTAAATCCAACCATTTTTGGCAATGAAGTGATTCAAATGATTGCAATCGGTGAACAAAGCGGTAATTTATCTGAAATGCTTAACCATATTAGTGAACTTTATCAGCAACGGTTAGATTACCAAATTGATATGCTTTCACAATTACTTGAACCGCTATTGATGATATTGATGGGAATTATTATTGGCACGATTTTAATTGGACTTTATTTACCCATTTTTGATATGGGGAGTATTGTGGAATGATATTATTTGGCATTTCATTACTTTGTGCGATATGGTTTCACTTAGAAATCAAACAGTTCCCACACAAAATAAATCAACAAATTTATCAAGATATGCAAAGTTTGATACCGCTAAATTTTTCATTGCAACAATGTTTAGCGCATTCCAAATTACAACCGAAAAATAATAGACTATCTTGGCTATTTTTTATTTTATATCCGTTTATCTTAATATTATTTACCTCCCATTCTTTACCCATTATCTTAATGCTATTTATGTTGATTTATTTATCATTGTTAGATTATGAATACTATTTAACGGACAGTCGTTATGTTGCCTATATCTTATTATTATCTTTAGCTAATTTACTCTTTTTTGAAAGCCACTTCTTATACGAGAAAATCTGTAGCCTGTTTTTCACCTTTTTATTCTTTTCAATATTTATCCCATTGACAACATGGTGCTATAAGAAAGAAGTCTTTGGTTTAGGTGATGCGATTTTATTTATTGCTATCAGTCCACTCTTTCAATTAGACCAAATGCTCTGGCTATTACTCTGCTCTTGCTTACTCGGTATTCTATTTTATTTATGTTACTGGCTCATAAAAAAAGAAAAACTGATAAAGTTACCTTTTATTCCCTTTATCAGCTTTTCTACCATTGCGTTATTGTGGATTAACTACTAGCCTTCATTATGAATTTCTAAATTAGTGGCTTGTTTGGCTTGTTGTGCTTTGGCTTTGTCGTTACGGGTAGCTGCAATCGCATCGAGATAGCATTTATCAATATCACCCGTAATATATTCGCCAGTAAAGACAGAAGCATCGAAATTATGGATTGCAGGGTTTTCAAGCTGTACGGATTTGAATAGGTCTTGCAAATCTTGGAAAATGAGACGATCAACGCCGATCATTTCCGCAACTTGTTCAACGGTACGGTCATAAGCGACAAGCTCTTGGCACGTTGGCATATCAATGCCATAGACATTCGGATAGCGAATTTCGGGTGCAGCCGATGCAAAATAGACCTTATTTGCCCCCGCTTGTCGTGCCATTTCAACAATCTGTTCTGAGGTTGTACCTCGCACGATTGAATCATCCACTAACAACACATTTTTGCCTTTAAATTCGCTGGCGATTGGGTTGAGTTTGCGGCGAACAGACGATTTCCGCTGAGCCTGCCCAGGCATAATAAAGGTACGTGCCACATAGCGATTTTTCACATAACCTTGGCGATATGGTTTGCCAAGCACGTTGGCAATTTGCAAAGCAATGTCAGTAGATGTTTCAGGAATTGGGATCACCACATCAATATCGTCCAACACATCTTGCCATTCTCGGGCGATTTTCTCTCCCAATAGACGTCCCATATGCACACGAGCAGCATAAACGGACACGCCATCAATGACGGAGTCTGGACGAGCAAAATAAACGTATTCAAAAATACACGGGTTCAATTTCGGATCATCGGCACAAATTGCAGAGTGAAACTCCCCATCAAAAGTGATGTAGATGGCCTCACCTGGTTTGACATCTCGTACATAGTCAAAGCCCACAATATCTAATGCAATGGTTTCTGAAGCAAACATATATTCGGTTTTACCATTTTCTTCTCGTTTTCCAAGTACAAGCGGACGAATACCAAAGGGATCACGAAATGCAACCATACCGTAACCAATAATCATCGCTAAGCAGGCATAAGCCCCGCGAATTACACTGTTGGTTTTGCGAACCGTTTCAAAAATATTGTCTGGTGTAAGTGGCTCGGTGTCGTATTGATCAAGATAGTATGCGAAGATGTTAAGGAGAGATTCGGAATCAGAGTTGGTATTCACATGGCGTTTTGCCATGGTAAATAATAACTTCTTCAGCTCGGTATTATTGGTTAAATTACCGTTGTGAACCAAGGTTAACCCGTAAGGTGAATTCACATAAAACGGTTGAGCCTCGGAAACACTGGAACTACCCGCCGTTGGATAACGAACATGTCCAATGCCGACATTACCTTGTAGTCGCAACATATGTTCTTGACGAAATACATCACTAACTAAACCGTTTGCCTTGCGTAAACGGAAACGATTTTCTGCATCAATGGTGACAATCCCCGCCGCATCTTGCCCACGATGCTGCAACAGCGTCAGCCCATCATAAATCGCTTGATTAACGGGCGATTGCCCGATAATCCCAACAATACCGCACATAACTACCTCTAATTAGTTGATTTTAAAAATGTTGAATTTGCTTGTAGTTGTTCAAAAAACCATTTGACGATGAAATCAAAATGGGGAATTAATTTAGATTCTTTCCAAAGTTCACTTTGGCTAAATGCAGTGAAGGTGTCGAGAAAAAATAAAATAGCGGCAACAATAAACACGCCTCGTAGAATCCCAAAACCAGCACCTAAAACGCGATCTGTGCCAGAGAGCCCTGTTTTATCGACCAATTTAGCCAATAATGCGTTGATAATTCCGCTGATGATTAACACAGCGATAAATAAAATTCCTGCGGCAATACCATTACGCAGATATTCCGAATTATTCAAATAGACAGAATCAAACTGCAATAGGAGTTGTGCCATTGGCTGATAAAATTTGCTTGCTACAAAAAAGGCGATTACCCAGCCAGCTAATGACAACACCTCTCTGACAAAACCTCGCCATAAACTCACTAGTAATGAAAAAACAATAATCCCGATAATAATAAAATCAATCATAAAACCTCAAAAAGTAGGCAAAACAGAACGGCGTATTTTACAAAAAAAGAAAACGTTTGCGTAGCCCCTAAAGGGAAATCTTCTCTGTCTTTTACATTACAAGCGGTCAGATCACGCACAAGTTTTGCAATTGCAAAAAATTGCCAGAAACTGACCGCTTGTTACGGAAAATAAAAATGCTGAGCATCACACTCAGCATTTTCCGTTTAGTTACAATTACTCAACTTTTAAGCTTTTACCATCGAAACTCATGGTTTTCACTTCAGTTAACGCTTTACCGCCATCAGTTTCACCACCAACCATTAACACTTTATTGTCGTATGGAAGAGCCACACCGTATGCGATGTTGATTGGGTATTCGCCAACCACTTTCCAAGTACCTTTTTTCTCATCTAAAGAATAAACGGCATTGTGGAAAGTTTTCTTCAAGCCACCTGTGCGGTGTGCATCATTGATACCTTTCGCATAGTTCGCACGTGCACCAGGGAAGTTAGCACCACCCGTTACGATATAACCACCTTTGGTGTAACCGCCCATACCGCCAGCTAAACCTTCTTGTTCTGTGTAACCTTTTGGTGCTGGAAGTTTGCCTAATTGCTTCCAAGTGACGCCATTTTTACCCAGTGTACCTAACTCTGTAGTGTCTGTACGAAGACCTGCTTTAATCTCGCCGTTTACCACTAATAATTTATCGCCTTTCACTGCGACAGCAGCACCTGCACGACCTGAATATGGGAAATAACCTTCGTTACGCCATGTGTTTGTTGCAGGCTCATAGCTTAAGATGTCTGAGTTGAAGAAGAAGTCTTGGTGACGAAGGTTGAAGTATGGGTCTAAGTACATACCTTGTTTTTCTTTCTCAACACCTTCTAAATCTTGGAATAAACCATTCCAGATCTCGTGGTTAACACCACCTACGAAGTAGATTTTGCCATCTTTTGCGATTGCACTTGCACCCACTGAAGCAGAACGTGGTGAACGCGTTTTCACTTTGGTCCAAGTGTTATCTGCTGGGTTATAAACGTGAACATCATTGATGATTTGGTTTGCTGCAACATCCGTTTTTTGCATACCACCAAACACGTATAACTTACCATCAACGACCGCAGAAACTGGTTGGTTACGTGCACCGCCAGGGAAAGCTGGTAATTCTTTCCATTGACCATCTTTTTCTTTTAAGTTCAGTGCAAAGAATTTATCGCCGCCTGAACCTAATCCCACATAGACAGTGTCACCAATCAATGCCCCTGTACCACTTTTAATACCAACTGGAAGATCTGGATATTGCCCCGCTTGTGCGGCAAATGCAGTTGTTGCGATTGCTGTGAATAATGCAAGTTTTGCTAATTTCATTTTATTACCTCATTTTAGGTTAAGTCTAATGAATACCTATTCAGATACAACATTGAATGGCAAGTCTTTATTAAAAGCCAACCACTTATTGTGTTGGCTTTGAATTTTTAATGCTAAGGCATTAGTAAGTTAGGAATAAATGTAATGATTTGTGGGAAAATCGTCATTAATACCAAGGTAATGAAGATTGGTACTAAGAAAGGTAATACCCCTCTCGCTACCACACTCACTGGCATATTACCTACACGAGCAACCACAAATAATGCCATTCCCATTGGAGGTGTAAGAATACCAATCATCATATTTAAGGTTGTCATCACACCGAAGAAGATGAGATCGATACCAAAGTGCATTGCAATAGGAATTAACATTGGTAATACAAGGAACTGTAAGGCTAAAGCATCGATAAACATACCTAGGAATAAAAGCAGTAAGTTAATCATCACTAACACCATCACAGGCGAATCCGCAACAGATACGAAAAACTCTGCAATACGCATTGCCACTTGCTCACGTGCGATCATATCGCCGAAGAAAGTTACCGTCATTACCATCAATACAGTTACACCTGTAATTGCAATCGCTTCAACACAGCTTTGGAAAAGTTTTTTAAGAGTTAGCTCTTTATACACAAACATACCGATAATGATTGAGTAAAGTGCTGCAACTACCGCCGCTTCTGTTGGGGTAAACATACCAGAGAAAATACCACCAATAATGAGAATCGGGGTTAATACTGCCCAAATTGCTTTTTTGAAGGCTTGGCAACGTTCAGCTAGGGTTGCTTTTGGTGATCTTGGGTAGCCACGTTTTTTAGAAACGTAGTAGTTCATCACCATTAATGCGATAGTCACTAATACCCCTGGAACAAAGCCCGCAATAAAGAGCTTAGCAATAGATTGGTTTGCAATAACACCGTAGATAATCATTGCAATACTTGGTGGAACTAAAGGCCCGATAATACAAGATGCTGCTGTAATACCACCGCAAATATCATCATCATAACCTGCATCACGCATTGCTTTAATTTCTAATTGACCTAAACCACCCGCATCGGCTAAGGCTGAGCCTGACATACCTGAGAAGATTAAACTTGCCCCGATATTTACATGCCCCATACCACCACGATAGTGACCCAATAGGGCTTTGGCGAAGTTGAAAATACGCTCTGTGATACCCCCTGTATTCATCAGAATACCGGTCAAAATAAAGAATGGAACACTCAATAATGGGAAGCTATCTAAGCTAGAAACTAATTTTTCCGCTGCGTAAGATGATAGATTCCAACGTGTCATTGAAAAATAGAGTAAGGTCGCAATCAATAGAGACCAGCCTACTGGTGTTCCGATAAACATAATGATCAGCCAGAAAGCTAAGGTAATGTAAACTGCATTTTTTCCAAATTTCACATAGTCTGAAATACGGAAAATTTTAAAGAAATCTGGTGCAAAATAGAGCGTTGCAAGCGCTAATACCGTCAAGATCACAAAAAGCGTTGCCGGTAAGTAAGACAAGCCATTTTTAAAGTTTTCGTATTGCGCTTGGAAAAAACGGAATAACATTAAACAAGCAATTAAAGGCAAGCTACCGTACATCCATTTTTCTGAGATGCCTAATGTAAAAATATTATTTTCAGCTTTAAAGAAAAGTTTAATACCAAAATGAATAAAAGAAATTAGACAGATAAAAATAATGAGTTGCACAAAACTATTTGCCACTTTTTTTACTTTTTCTGGAAATAGGTTTGTAATAAAGTCAATAAAAACGTGTTGTTGATTACGGATACCAACACTAATTCCGAGCATGCCGACATAAACGAAAAGTAATCTCGCAAGTTCTTCACTCCAGTTTAACGGGCTATGAAATACTTGTCTGGCAAGAATTTGAGCAATTAAGATCAAAAAGATGAGGATAAATAAAGAACCGCCTATCCACTCTTCCAATTTATTGATGATTTTCATAAATACTCCAAAATCGACAATATTTAAAAAGCAGCCTTAGCACATAGGCTAAGGCTGTGAAATTAAATTATTTTGAAAGTGCGTTGATTTCAGCAATCGCTTTTTTACCAGCTTCACCATGTTTTTCAGCAAATTCATCGTGGTAAGGTTTTAACGCTGCTTTAAACTCATCAAGTTTAGGCATAGTTACTGTTACGCCTTTTGATTTGAAGTAATCCACTAACTTCGCTTCACCCTCTTTGAATAAACCAGTATGGAATTCTGCTGCTTTTTCTGCCGCATCTTTAACCACTTTTTGTAAGTCTGCTGGTAATTCATCATAAGCATCACCACTCATTAAATAGAGTTGGTCATTTAAGATGTGGTTAGTCATCGCTAAGTATTTTTGTACTTCGTAGAATTTTTTATCGTTGATTGTTGGCAATGGGTTTTCTTGAGCATCTACCGCATTTGTTTGTAATGCAAGATAAACTTCAGAGAATGCCATTGGTGTTGATGCCGCACCAGTGTATTTTGCATAAGCTACGTTAGATGGTGCGCCTGGAACACGTAATTTTAAGCCCTTCATATCCGCTAAAGAGTTGATTGCACGGTTTGATGTAGTTTGACGAGTACCGTTATAAGCTTGTGATAAAACAACGATTTTATCTTTTTTCAAGTTCGCTAAAAGCTCTTTACCCACATTGGTTTCATTTAATGCTTTTTTCATGGTTTCGAAATCAGGCACTAAATATGGAAGTGCATAGACTTGAGAAATTGGGTGACCCACTTCACTAAAGCGAGAAGACTCTGCAAAAGTGAAATCCATTGCACCATCTTTTAATTGCTTCATTGACTCAACGTCATTTTTCGCTAATTGTGCATCTGGATAAAGTTTGATCTCGATTTTACCGTTAGATTTTTCTTTCACTTCTTTTGCAAAAAGTTCTGCTGCTTTGTATTCATTTTGGTTAGTCCCTGCGGTCATACCAAAAGAAAATTCGTAATCAGCTGCTAACACAGACGCTGACATACCAAAGCATAATGTTGCAAGTGCAAGTTTGTTAAATTTCATTTGAGTTCTCCTCTTGGATCAGATGAAGGTGCGTTTTCAGATGAAACGCTTAGCTATATTAAGGTATTAGCACCGTTTTTACATAGCTGATTGAACTTTATCTCAAAAAATGATGGGATATCATGTTTTGCTTTTAGCACCATTTTGAAGTGAATCTATCAAAACTCAACTCAAAAATGGATTGAAAGCATCATAACATCCGCCAAAAGCTTGTCAATAAATCGACAAAAGGAAAATTCAGAATTGTGATCTACATCACGAAATCGTTTGCAGAGAGATGATTATTCAGGCTGATAGCCGTCATCAATTAAGGTAGGATGGTTTGCCCCTAAACGTGCTAATTCATCGCAGATTTCATTTTCACGATGCCCAGAATGCCCTTTGACCCATTGCCACTCAAGTTGATGTTGGGCAATCGCTTGGTCGAGCTGTACCCACAAATCTTGGTTTTTTACAGGCGTTTTGTTGCTAGTTTTCCAGTTATTGCGTTTCCAGTTGTGCATCCATTTCTCGATACCATTTTTCATATATTGGCTGTCGCTTGAAAGCACCACTTGACAAGGCTCTTTTAACATTGAAAGTGCCTCGATTACCGCCCGCAGTTCCATACGGTTATTAGTCGTGAGCTGATAACCTTTACTCAAAGTTTTTTCGTGCCCTTTGTAACGTAGCAGTACACCAATTCCACCTTTGCCTGGATTACCTAAACAAGAACCATCGGTAAAAATTTCAACTCGTTTCATCGCTGTCTCCATTTGCAAAACTTTTCCAAAAACTGACCGCTTATCAATTCTGCTCACCTTGTAGGGAGTTGGTGGCTTACAAGCGGTCAGTTCCAAAGAAAATTTTGCAATTACATCACAATCGTTTTGTTTTGGTAAACGAACACACGATCCGCCAATACCAATTCCAATGCACGGCTCAATACCGTTTTCTCCACATCACGCCCCGCTCGCATCATCGCATCGGCGGTGTAGGTATGATCCACATTGATCACATTCTGCATAATAATCGGGCCTTGATCGAGTTCGTTGTTAATGAAATGTGCGGTCGCACCGATAATTTTCACTCCACGCTCATAGGCTTGTTGATAGGGTTTTGCCCCGATAAACGCAGGCAAGAACGAATGGTGAATGTTGATCACACGGTTTGGATAACGCTCCACAAATTCAGGGTTTAGTACTCGCATATATTTCGCCAACACGATGTAATCAGGGGCGTATTCATCAATTTTTTCGCTGAGTAATTTATCGTGCTCAACTCGGCTTAAACCTTCGTGGCTAACCAAATGGAACGGCACATCAAAACGCTCGGCAAGGTTAGCTAAATCCGCATGATTACCAATCACTGCGGCAATTTCCACATTTAATCCGCCATAATAGGTTTTCATTAAAATATCGCCTAAACAGTGGGCTTCTTTGGTGACTAGAATCACAATCCGTTTTTGCTTTTGCGGCACTAATTTATAAACCGAGCCTTTTGGTAAGGTAAATGCTAAATCCGCTAATAACGTTTGATCGTTAAAAATGCCTTGTAATTCCGTACGCATAAAAAAGCGACGAGTATCACTATCCACAAACTCACTATTTTGAACAATATTGAGCTGATGTTTGTAACAAATATTGGTGATTTTTGCGACCAATCCCGTATCATCAGGGCATTCTGTTAATAAAATTTTATTTTCAATCACGTGGTGCTATTCCGTTTTTATTATTTTTAAAAATGGAAAAGAGAACTCGGTTTAGGAGTTCTCTTTATTAATCTCAAAATAAAATCAATTAGATTTCGAAATCTTTTAATGATTTACCTGCATCTAACGCTTTTTGAATGGCAAATGGCGTTCTTCCTTGACCAGTCCACGTTTTTTCAACGCCTTGTTCTGTCACATATTTATATTTTGCTGGACGTGCTGCACGTGATTCACGTTTTTTAGTTTCGCCTGAAGAGCCTAATAACAATACTAATTCTTCTGCAGAAATACCGTCTTTTTCAAGAAGCTCTTTATATTTATTTAAACCTGCTAAACGTTTTGCCTTTTCAGCTTCTTCTGCCTTAATTGCTTCACGTTTTTCATCAATCACCGTAGCTAATTTCTCAGCAATTCCTTCTAATTGAACCAATGAAAGATCACGCACAGCAGCACGTAAACTACGAATATTGTTCAATGTTTTTAATACTTCAGACATTTTTGCTCCTACAAAAAATAAGACTAAAAGAAAAAGAAAAGATGTTCGTATATTAACGTAATCTATTTATCAGGTAAATATTCTGGCGTATATATCTTGCAGAAATCCAACTTTATTACACAGATCCGATATGCTGATTATTTTTTGTCATATAACGCTTGCAAATTTTTTTGGTTTCAGTAATCTATCGCCGTCCTGCAAATTGTAGAGGTGCAAATATCATAAGTACTTTTTCTGAGTGGAAAACGTTGACGAAACAGGAAAGGGATATTTGCCGAAGTTAGTTAAGCGTCATCTTAATTAGCTGGGGTCGTTATTGAAAGGTACGACACTGTCATAGCAACATCATTGTGTCGCTATGGAGCGCTACTGTTAGGCTTGGGTGCATTTCTCTTACCCTTCCTTTATATTATTTATATTGCGATATAAATCATTTCAGTAGATCTCTTTCTTTGTTTGGCAATAATTTTAATTAATTAAAACAATCTTAGAGGTTTTATGAGTCCAATTGATTATTCCGCATCGGCATGGTCGCTCGTACCAGCAATGCTTGCTTTATTACTTGCTATATTGACCCGCAAAGTCATTTTATCCTTAAGTATCGGGATTATTGTCGGTGCGGTTATGTTACAAGGTGGCGATCCTGTTAATTCACTTCTCCATTTAAAAAATAGTGTACTTTCATTAGTTTATGGCGAAGATGGATTAAACAGCAACAATATCAACATTATCTTATTCCTTGTGTTATTAGGCATTCTTACCGCTCTACTCAGTCTTTCTGGTAGTAACCAAGCTTTTGCGACTTGGGTACAAAAACGTATTAAAGGCAGACGTGGGGCTAAATTAATGGCAGCTGGGCTCGTCTTTTTCACCTTCATTGATGACTACTTCCACAGCCTTGCCGTAGGTGCTATCGCTCGTCCTGTGACCGATAAATTCAAAGTATCACGAGCAAAACTTGCCTATATTTTAGACTCAACTGCCGCACCAATGTGTGTTTTAATGCCAATCTCCAGTTGGGGGGCATACATTATTACGCTTATTGCTGGTTTATTAGCCACTTATGGGATTACTGGCTACTCTCCACTAGGTGCGTTTATGACAATGAGTGCAATGAATTTCTATGCCATTTTTTCCATGGTTATGGTATTTCTGGTTGCTTATTTCACCATTGATATTGGTTCAATGAAACGTTTTGAACGCGAAGCATTAGCCCAATCTGAACAAGCTCAAGAGAATATTCAAGGCGATGGTAAAGTCATCAACCTAGTTTTACCTATTGTTACACTCATTCTTGCGACAGTTGCGATGATGATGTACACAGGTAATCAAGCTCTTGCTGCAGATGGAAAACCGTTTGATATCTTGGGGGCATTTGAAAATACGACAGTAGGTATTTCTTTAGTTGTGGGTGGTGTCAGTGCATTAGTTGTCGCAACCATTTGTATTTTTGCCGCTCACCAAATCACTGTACCAGAATACTTTAAAGCCTATGTAATTGGGGCAAAATCAATGTCTGGTGCCATTCTCATTCTCTGTTTTGCCTGGACCATCAACGGCATCGTTGGCGATATGCAAACAGGTAAATATCTCTCAACGCTTGTCGCAAGCAGCATTGATCCTGCGTTTTTACCTGCTATTCTTTTCGTACTTGGCACAGGTATGGCATTCTCAACGGGAACAAGCTGGGGGACATTCGGTATTATGTTACCAATTGCCGCCGCAATGGCAGCCAATGCTGATCCAAGTTTACTACTTCCTTGCTTATCTGCAGTGATGGCTGGTGCAGTGTGTGGCGACCACTGTTCACCGATTTCAGATACCACTATTTTGTCATCGACTGGAGCACAGTGTAATCACATGGATCACGTAACATCACAATTGCCATATGCGATGCTGGTTGCAATTGCCACTATTGCAGGTTATTTAGTTCTTGGCTTTACCAAATCGGCTTGGCTTGGTTTTGCAACGACTGCGGCCGTCTTGGCGGTTATTGTGTTAGTGATTGTGAAAAGAAAAGACGACTTGTCTTAACACCGATCTCAACAACAAGCGGTGAGTTCCGACTCCAATTTTGCAATTCAATTTGCAAAAAAATGAGCGGAACTCACCGCTTGTGTTTTTATGTCAATGACGTCTGGTTAATGGCTAAACTAATCGGCTAAAAAGAGTGGACCTAATTTTCCTTTTGGAATGGAAAATTGGTCGGGGTAAGTCACATCAACTAAATACAGTCCTTCGGCTTTGGCTGTCGGGGCGGCAAGGGTGCGATCACGCTGTTCAAGTAGCCATTTTATCCATTCCGCTGACTGTATGCCTTGCCCGACTTCAATCAAGCTGCCAACAATATTTCGCACCATATGATGAACAAAGGCATTGGCTTGAATATCCACGATGATGTAATCGCCTTGACGGCTGACGTTAAGATGATGCACATTTCGCCAAGGCGTATGGGATTGGCACTGGGCGGCCCGGAAAGAACTGAAGTCGTTCTCGCCCAGTAGAAACTGCCCCGCTTCATGCATTTTTTCCACATCAAGCGAGTGATAATAATGAGACACGCCAAAAGGTAAAATTGCCGAGCGAAGCTTGTGATTATAGATAATGTAGCGATAACGGCGAGCGGTTGCACTAAAACGAGCGTGAAAATCCTCTGGTACTTCCACAGCCCATTTCACTGCAATATCGGGCGGTAAGTGGGCATTGGTGCCAAAACACCAACTTTGTAACGGGCGTTTGGCATCCGTTTCAAAGTGTACCACCTGCCCCGTGCCGTGCACCCCCGCATCAGTTCTCCCCGCACAAAATACATCAACGGGCGAATTAGCGATAATCGACAGTGCTTCTTCTAATTTTTGTTGGACGGAATCCACATTCTGCTGGCGTTGCCAACCAAAATAGCGGCTGCCATCATATTCAATACCAAGGGCGATTTTCATTTTTATTTCTCTAAATAAAAAATTACCCTCGCCCGCTAGTGGGAGAGGGATAGATTCGAGCGTCATTCAGAAGTAAAAATAAGAGAGCACTATTATGAGATCGATTTGCAAAAAATTCTCAAAATCTGACCGCTTGTAAGCGCTCTGCTCAAAATGCCTAAATGCACTTTTGAGCGGTCTCTCGCAAGTGAGTGAGAGGGGATTCTACTTACTCAATAACGATAAAAACTCTTTGCGGGTTTCACGGTCTTGCAGGAACACGCCGCCAAATGCCGAAGTGAGGGTTTGGCTGTTGGTGTCTTTCACGCCACGGCATTTCACGCAGAAGTGGGTGGCTTTCACATAAACCGCCACATCTTCTGTTTCTAAAATGGTTTGGAAAGCCGTGAGAATTTGTTCAGTAAAACGCTCTTGTACCTGCGGACGTTGGGCAAAAAACTGTACTACACGGTTAATTTTAGACAAGCCGATCACCCAATCTTTCGGATAATAAGCAACCGCTACTTTACCATCAATAGTCACAAAATGATGCTCACAAGTGCTGGTTAGGGTAATGTCATCGACCAACACCATTTCGCTCACTTTCATCTGGTTTTTGATTTTGGTGATTTTCGGGAAAGTTTCATAGTCTAGTCCACTGAAAATTTCGTCCACATACATTTTGGCTAGACGATGGGGCGTTTCTTCAAGGCTGTCATCTCGCAGATCCAAGCCAAGTAATTCCAACACCGAACGCATATGCTGCTGAATTTCACTGCGGCGTACCGCTTTATCTTTGGTATGGGCAACTGTTGGGGTTTCAATGCCTTTCTCAAGTAAGGCAGCTCGTACGCTTTGGGCTTCTGGGGAGATATTGCTCATTGAATTTCCTTCCTAAAAATTTAAGCCGAGAATTCTACCAAATTGCATTAAAAACACAACGAAAGTGGGAGAAATCGTGTAAAATCACAGCCCTTTTCTAAACATACTCTCAACATCAATGGCATATTACCAATTTAATGCCAACCTTGTACCCTCTGAGCAACAAGGTTTGGTTCAACAACTTTTAGATTGCAAAACTTTCGCTGAATCTGACCGCTTGTTGGGGTCATCGACAGGGCGTGGAACAACGTGGTTCCTCAATACTGAGCAAGAATTAGGCGTTAATAGTGTTCGTCGGCACTACTATCGTGGCGGGTTGTTTAGCAAGATCATTAAAGATCGCTATTTCTTTCTCTCTCTCAATGCCACAAGAGCCGCGCAAGAGTTTGATTTATTAAATAAAATGGCACAATGGCAACTGCCTGTTCCCCGCCCGATTGCATTTAAAATCGACCGCTGCTGTGGCTTCTATCAAGCGGATATTTTGTTGGAAAAAATTGCCAATACCCAAGATTTAAGCCACGTTTTGCAACACAACACGTTAGACACGAAACAATATCAACAAATAGGAAAACTGATTCGACAATTGCACGATCATCAAGTGCACCATTCCGATCTCAACATTCACAATATTTTGCTCGATCAAAACGGCAAATTTTGGCTGATTGACTTCGACAAGTGTCAAATTCAGCAAGGTGATGAATGGAAATCGCAAAATCTCGCCCGCTTGCTTCGCTCTTTCCACAAAGAACAAATCCGTTTGGGCATTTTATTTGATGATGAAAATTGGCAGGCACTTTTAAAAGGTTATGCGTCTAATTAAAAACAGATTACGCAAACGTTTGCTTAATCATTTGTCCTTGTGTAAAATCACGCCTTTTTCATCTTTCATTCACTTTTTGAGGTCTTATCAATGTCTTTACTTTGTCGTTTCCAAATAAAGGAACGTGGCTCAAACGTTCGTCAGGAAATTATTGCGGGTCTAACCACGTTCTTAGCGATGGTTTATTCGGTGATCGTGGTACCCAAAATGTTAAGTGCTGCGGGCTTCCCTGCAGATTCGGTGTTTGTCGCAACCTGTTTAGTTGCAGGTCTTGGTTCAATTTTAATTGGCTTATGGGCAAATGTGCCGATGGCAATTGGTTGCGCTATTTCACTTACCGCCTTTACAGCCTACAGCTTAGTGCTAGGACAAGGTATTAGCGTCCCCGTTGCCTTAGGGGCGATCTTCTTAATGGGTGTGGTATTTACACTGGTTTCCGTAACGGGAATTCGTAGCTGGATTTTACGCAACTTACCTTCTAGCATCGCTCACGGTGCGGGGATTGGAATCGGTCTATTCTTATTACTCATTGCAAGTAACGGCGTGGGTTTAGTGGTAAGCAATCAGGCCGGTCTTCCCGTCAAAATGGGCGAGTTTATGTCATTCCCTGTCATCATGTCTTTACTTGGTTTAGCTGCCATTATCGGTTTAGAACGCCGACAAGTGAAAGGGGCTATTTTGTGGGTCATTATTGCGATTACCGCTATCGGTTTAGTTTTTGATCCGAATGTAAAATTTGACGGAAAAGTGTTCAAAATGCCAACTTTTGGTGAAAACTCACAGTTTCTCAATTTAGATATTATGGGGGCATTAAACACCGCAATTTTACCTGTTGTCTTTGCACTTGTGATGACGGCGATTTTTGACGCCACAGGCACTATTCGAGCGGTTGCAGGCCAAGCGAATTTACTGGATAAAGACGGGCAAATTATCAATGGCGGACGTGCTTTAACTTCTGATTCCTTAGGTAGTGTACTGTCAGGCTTATTCGGCACAGCACCCGCAGCGGTGTATATTGAATCTGCAGCGGGAACCGCGGTGGGTGGTAAAACAGGTTTAACTGCTGTCGTTGTTGGTGTGCTATTCCTGTTAATGTTATTCTTCCAACCACTTGCTTTTCTTGTTCCAGGTTACGCTACCGCTCCTGCGTTGATGTATGTTGGATTGTTAATGTTAAGCAACGTCTCAAAATTAGATTTTGATGATTTTATTGGAGCAATGTCTGGTTTAGTTTGTGCAGTATTCATTGTACTCACTGCTAACATCGTTACAGGCATTATGTTAGGTTTTGCAACGTTAGTTATCGGGCGTGTCATTTCAGGTGAGTTTAATAAATTAAATATCGGTACTGTTGTGATTGCTATTGTACTCGTTGCCTTCTATGCCTTAGGCTACGCTATTTAATCTATTCTTCAAGTGAAAAACGGTGGGAACTGAATCTATTCCCACCGTTTTTTTATTTGCAAAAAATTTGATGAAACTGACCGCTTGTAACTGTCCAATTATCCACGGTGAACGGAAAGCGGAGCGAAGGTTTGTGCCGTTGGCATCACTTCAATGCGGTTGATATTGACGTGTTCTGGCTGTTGGTTAAGCCAAAGCACAATATTCGCAATATCTTGCGGGCTGACATAATCCACATTTTCATACAGTTTTGCGGCTTTCTCATCATCGCCTTTAAAACGGACATTGGAAAACTCTGTGCCACCGCAAAGCCCCGGCTCAATGTTACTTACTCGCACTTTAGTTCCTGCTAAATCGGCACGCAAGTTCAAGCTGAATTGTTTTACAAATGCCTTGGTACCACCGTAAACATTTCCACCTGGGTACGGATAATTGCCCGCAATCGATCCTAAATTAATCACATGACCCGTATTGCGTTCCACCATCTCTGGTAAAATAAAACGAGTCACTGACACCAAACCTTTGATATTGGTGTCGATCATTTGCATCCAATCGGCAAGCTCCACTTTATGAGCGGGTTCTAAGCCTAACGCCAAACCTGCATTATTCACCAATACATCGACAGCTTGCCAACCTGCTGGGCGTGACTTTAACGCGGCTTCCGTTTGAGCAACATCACTCACGTCAAATGCTAAAGGTAAGAAATTCTCGCCAAGTTCGGCTTGCAGTGCAGCTAAACGCTCAGCACGTCTGCCCGTACCAATCACTTTGTAGCCATTTTGAATTAAGGTTTTACAAATCGCCAAGCCAAAGCCCGCGGTTGCCCCTGTTACTAATGCAGTTTTCATTTTTTACTCCTTTTTATCATTGATTACTTGCAACTATACTCTGACGAATTTGAGTGTAAAGTGAAAATATTTATGATGAGATTCAAATCATTTTCATCTAACAAAAAAGGGGAAAAATGTGCAAAAAATTACCCAAAAGTGACCGCTTGTTAGACTTCATCAATCACAAATTCAAACCAGTCAATTACCTCTTTTTCGTGAATACCGTGTTTGATTAAAATATCAGCATGTTTAACAGAGTTGGGATCCTTGGAAATCAGCGGGTGCCAATCAAATAACGGCTTGCCTTCGTAAAGTAGCCGATAAGCACACGTTCGTGGCAGCCAACCGAAATCGGGTAAGTTTTTTTTGGTAAGCTTAGTGCAATCGCTTTCAAGTTTAAAGCGATTCGGATAATCGCAACATTTGCCCGTCTCCACATCAAGCAAATTGCATGCCACCCGAGTGTAATACAATTTCTCTCTTTTGCCCCGTCCTTGAATGTATTTGCGATAGCAACACTTTCCGCAACCATCGCATAGTGCCTCCCACTCCGCTTCATTCATTTCCAACAACGATTTGGTTTGCCAAAAATTCGCTGCAAGCGGTGAGTTCAGGGCATTTTTTTGCAAGTCATTCGACATTAACGCACCACAACCGCCGTACCCGTTGCAACCACCATAAACATATTTTTGGTCCCCAGTGTCGCATAATCAAAAGAAACGCCGACAATGGCGTTTGCACCAAGTTTATGTGCCTTTTTTTCTAGTTCACGCAACGCATCTTGGCGCGAATCGCTGATTTTGCTTTCATAGGCCCCAGAACGCCCACCAATGACATCGGTGATGCTAGCAAAAAAATCGCGGGCAAAATTTGCCCCAGAGACAACTTCGCCAAATACCACGCCTTTGTATTCAACGATTTGATGATTTTCAATTTGGTTAGTGGTTGTAATAATCATAATTTCTCCTGAAATTGTTGTTTAAGGGATTGCAAGGCGATGGCTCTATGAGAAAGGCTTTTCTTTTCTGCTGTTTCCAACTCAGCAAAGCTACAATTCTTCGGCGGATAGAAAAACAGTGAATCGTAGCCAAAACCGTTTGTACCGCGTTCTTCACGCAAAATTGTCCCAAAACATTCGCCTAACGCAATTTTAGGAGTAGGATCGGTGTCGTGTTGCAAAAAAACGATACAGCTAACAAATTTAGCGGTACGCTTTTCATCTGCTACTGCTGCCATTTCTGCCAGTAATTTTTGCCGATTCGCAGCATCATCGCCGTCCACACCGGCATAGCGTGCCGAATAAAGCCCTGGAGCACCACCCAACGCATCTACCGCCAAGCCCGAATCATCAGCAATCGCAGGTAATCCTGTGATTTTGGCGGCATGGCGGGCTTTGAGTAACGCATTTTCAATAAAGGTCAGCCCCGTTTCTTCAGGTGATTCAATCCCAAATTCACTTTGTGCCACTACGTCAAAACCGAACGCACGTAGCACATCCGCCATTTCTTTTACCTTACCTTGATTACCCGTGGCAAGGACGATTTTTTGTTTGTTCATTCGTTCTCCTTTTGCAAAAAATTGCGAAAATCTAACCGCTTGTGGGCGAGTGCCCTGGTAGTTTCTACGCAATAGATGGTTCAATAAAGGTTCGGATCATTCTCGTGCGGGCGAGTTTTGAAACGGCGATGGAGCCACATATATTGGCTTTGAGCTTGCATAATTTCCGCTTCGACGACTTGGTTCATTCGAGTGGCGGTGTCGATATCGTTTTCGCATTGACTGAAATCAACCACTGGGCTGATTTTAACGGTATAGCCTGAATAATCGGCATGACGAATGGGGCTAAAGGGCACAACCACCGCATTCGGAGCAGAACGAAGTAGCATTCGTGTACCCGCCGTGGTACAAGTCTGTTCAACCGCAAAAAACGGCACGAAAACGCTATTTTTGCGACCGTAATCGTGATCAGGGGCATACCAAATCGTTTCGCCTGCTTTTAAGGCTTTGATCATTCCCCGCAAGTCTTTGCGATCTAGCATTCCTTTATTGGAACGCACTCGTCCACGAAATTGGATCCAATCCAGTAGCGGATTATCATTCGGGCGATACACGCCAATGCCTTGGTGATGCAAACCAACAATTCTCGCCCCGAGTTCTAACGTCAAAAAATGCACGCCGACAAAAATCACCCCCACACCTTCAGGTTGTTTAAGATGCTCCAATCCTTCGATTTTTGACCATTTGAGAATGCGTTTATCCGACCAGAACCATGCCATTCCCGTTTCGATAATCGCCATTCCAACTGAATCACGATTTTCGCATAAAATTTGCTCGATCTGGCCGCTTGTATAATGCGGAAAGCACAATTCAAGATTGCGGCGAGCAATTTGCATACGCTTTTTTCCAAAACCAAGCCGCCCAAATAATCTGCCTAAACCTCTGCCTATAAATACCAGAACGGGATACGGCAAGCACAAAATAACTCGAAATAGCCCAAGCCCAAGCCATAATCCCCAATATTTAGGGTATAAAAAAGCCGTTTGGAACGGCGGGAATTTATTCTCTCTCATTAACTCATCATCTCTCTATCAATTTGCACGAATTATAGTCGAAAACCGAATAAAAGTGTTAAGTAGTTCAAACTTTTCACTTTTTCTTGACTCTAACAGTTGAAATTTCTAGGGGAAAGGCATACCTTTCTATCATCGTTAATTGACCAATTTCGGTCGCAAACAAAAGAGGAAAATGCTATGACAATCAATATTTCAAGCAAACAGATGGAAGTGACTCCTGCAATTCGTACGCACATTGAAGAGCGTTTAGCGAAATTGAATAAGTGGCAAACCCAGCTAATCAACCCGCATTTTATGATTCATAAATTGCCAAACAGTTATGAAGTTGAAGCCTCAATTGGTACGCCCGTTGGCGATCTTTTCGCAAAAGCACAAGATGCCGATTTATACAAAGCAATTAACGAAGTCGAAACCAAATTAGAAACTCAGTTAAACAAACAAAAACACAAAGGTGAAGCCCGTCGAGCGGATGAAAGCATTAAAAAACTGAATGATGCACAATAAAATGATAAGAAAAAATCCACCTTTTGAGGTTATTCAAAAGGTGGATTTTTCATTTAACTGGTGGCTCAATAATTTTTGAATCTTCTAATGTTGTCGCATCAGCACCTATCAAGAAACGCCATACCATTCCCGTTCGAGCAATAAACTCTCGAATGCGCACACGATAATGTTGCTCTGGATATGTTGCAACAAAGCAAATCGCATCAATATCGTGAAATTTAGCGATCATTAAGGCTCTCTCACAATGAAAACGTTGAGATACAATCGTAAATGGCTTCAGTTTAAAGACTTTATCTGCTCGCAAAATGGAATCTAAAGTATTGTATCCCGCATAATCCTGCTTTATTACGCTACTTGGCATCCCCATTTGGCGTAAATCATTTGTCATTGTTTTTGGTTCATTATAATAAGCCGTCTGATTATCACCACTCATTAAAAAATAATCGGATTTTTGTGATCGGTAAATGGCGTAGGCTGCCTCTAGACGATATTTGTAATACAAATTCTGGCGTCCTGAAGGATAATATTTAGCGGTTCCAAGTACGACCGCATATTCTCGTTTAGGGAGTTGCTGAATATCCGTATAGATGCGATCTTTTACTAAATAACTCGTCCCTAGATCGATAACTAGCATCAATATCAATAACGGAAAAATTAGCCATACCAAGCCTTTCAAAAACGCCCAAAAATAACGAGCAACCTTATAAAAAAAGGTTGCTTTGGTTATTTTCTCTTCGTTTTCTACTTTTTCCTTCATTTAGCTACTTTTGCCTGCTTAGATTCTGCGTGAGTGATATACATTGTTGCGGCAATAATGATCGCGGCTCCTAACCACAATTTACCTGGTGGAACCCAATTAAAGACCAACCATCCCGCAAGTACATTTAATGGCAGCTTAATAAAATCAAAAGGTTGAATGTAAGAAGCATCCGCCAAGCTATACGCTTTGGCAACTGCAAGCTGTGCAAGTGCAGTAAAAAAGCCAAGTAAAATTAACCAGCCCAAATCGCTCATTGATGGCATACCAAAACCTGCTGGGCTTAAATTAGTTAAGGCGATCAATAAATTGAATGGCGTAATTAAAATAAATAGGTATGCCACCATTGTAGTAGGAGAATCATCACTAGAGAGTTTTTTCACCATCAAGGAATAACACGCCCAGAAAAATGCTGCAGCCACTGGCAGAAGCACGATCCAATCAAAATTTTCTGACCAAGGTTCTAAAATAATCATTGCCCCAACAAAACCTAAAAAAGTCGCAATCCAACGTTTACGATCGACTTTTTCTTTCAGCAATAGCCCTGAACCGATTGTCACGAAAAGCGGTGAGGTCATCAACAATGCAATGCCTTGCCAAATTGGAATCGGATAAGCCAATGCCATCGTCCAACATTGAATACCAATTGCAGAAAGAAAAACTCGAAAACAGTGCCAACCAAAATTCTTCGTTTTCAAGGATTGCGTGAACCCCAGATTCATCATACTTGGTAACAGAAAAATGAATGCAACTAAATATTGCACCAAGGCAATCACGCTGGCATCTATAGGTGAAACCGAGGTCAATTTAGGGATCAAAGTATTCACACAAGCAAAAAGTACACCTGCGGTAATGATTGCAATGGCCCCTTTAACGGGTTGATGCGTTTGCATAATGCTCTCACATTGAAAGGTAAAATGGAGCGTTAGCATAGCGAAGCAAGCAGAAATTGCAAGCATTTATATAGCCATCCAAAAGTTTAAACATCTAGACGTCCAAAATTTCTTGACAAACCATACTGCTACCGCTAACTTACTTAGCATTTTGATGCCACAAGCGGTTACTTTTCAGCAATATTTTGCAAGGATTTTATGGCAAAGTTCATCACTCTGTTTAAAGATTCCCCATTGGAACTCATATCGGGCGAATATTTGTCGCCTATTGATATTGCCTATCAAACCTATGGCACGCTCAATGCCGATAAAAGCAATGTAGTTCTGCTCTGCCATGCCCTAACGGGTGATGCGGAGCCTTATCATGTGGCTCCCGCAGACAAAGGCTGGTGGCAAGATTTTATCGGATCAGGCTTAGCATTTGACACCGACCGCTATTTTTTCATCTGCTCAAATGTACTCGGCGGCTGTAAAGGTACGACAGGCCCAATTTCCATCAACCCAAAAACTCAACGCCCTTACGGCAGCGAATTTCCCATCATCACCGTGCAAGATATTGTACGGGTGCAAAAAGCCTTGATCGATTGGTTAGAAATCCCACATTTAAAAGCAGTAGTCGGCGGTTCTTTCGGTGGAATGCAAGCAACTCAATGGGGTATTTTTTACCCTGATTTTGTAGATAACATCGTCAATCTTTGCTCATCACTGACTTTAAGTGCGGAAGCTATTGGCTTTAACCACGTAATGCGGCAAGCGATTATCAATGATCCTCACTTCAACAATGGCGATTACTACGACAGTACACCGCCTGATAACGGCTTGAAAATCGCACGAATGCTAGGGATGCTGACTTATCGCACCGATGTGCAACTCGCCAAAGCCTTTGGGCGAGAAACGAAGCAACAAAGCGAAATTTGGGGCGATCACTTCCAAGTGGAATCTTATTTGAGCTATCAAGGGGTGAAATTTCTCGATCGATTTGATGCAAACAGCTATTTGCGGCTGCTACGAGCATTGGATTTATACGATCCGGCTCTCACCTTTGATAATGAACAGCAAGCCTTATCTCGCATCAAAGCTAATTACACCTTAGTGGGCGTAACGAGCGACCAGCTATTCAAACAAATTGATCTGCACAAAAGCAAACAACGCCTTGAAAAGGCTGGGGTGAATGTGGACTATCACGAGTTTTATTCCAATTTCGGTCACGATGCGTTTTTGGTCGATTACGATTTTTTTGAAGAGATGATTAAGAAAGGGATTGCAAAATAAGAGCCCAAACTGACCGCTTGTTAGCCGCTTTTAAGCTTATTCGGCAAAATACTTTGAAATAATTCACGGCTTTTCAACGGTGCCGAACCCAAATACGGTTTCAACGCAAGGCGAGTAAAGCGTTTGGCGGCTTGTTGCGTACTTTTTTCACTGAAATCCAAACAATCAAACGCCAGCAACTCTTTTCCTAAAAAGGTCTGATTATTTTGCAACAATGAAGCAACAAAGCCTTGATTTTCATAGAATTGATACAGCATTTTCGGATCAACCGGTTCGCCCGTTGCGGCACAAGTTGCAAAATTCACGCCGTAACCGACCGCTTGTAACAGCCGAAATTCAAAGGTTCGTAGCGTCGGTTCAATTTGTTCGGGAGATGCCGCTAACTGTGTAACACATTGCAAATAGTGCTGAAACAGTTCGGGGTAAGCTGTCTGATTTTCCAATACTCTCGCCAATACTTCATTGACGTAAAACCCGCTATATAAAGATAAGCTTGTCATCGGCAATGTCAGTGATGCAGACTCCACTTTGAGCAATGTTTTCAACTCCCCTTTCCCCCCCCAATGCAATAGCAACGGTGTGAAAGGCTGTAACAACGCTTTCAGCGGCGATCGAACTCGTCTTGCCCCTTTTGCCAGTAAGGTGATCCGTCCGTGATTTTCGGTAAAAAAATCCACTAATAAACTGCTCTCGCTGTACTCTCGGCGGTGTAGCACAAAGCCACGCTGGAACATATTTGACCTTTCAACCTTAAATGAAGTACGAAGAAAACTCTAGCCCCTCAACTTTTTACTCATCAATATAACCTAAGCTGCGTAAGGCTCGTTCATCATCAGCCCATCCCGCTTTGACTTTCACCCATAATTCAAGGTGGACTTTGTTGTCAAACAGGCGTTCCATATCAGCTCGAGCCTCAGTGCCAATTACTTTGATTTTTTGACCTTTATTGCCGATCACCATTTTTTTCTGCCCTTCACGTTCTACTAAAATCAAGCCATTGATTTCGTAAGTGCCACGCTCGTTAGTTTTAAATTGCTCAATTTCAACAGTGACAGAATAAGGCAACTCTTCGCCCATAAAACGCATTAGTTTTTCACGAATAATTTCCGATGCCATAAAGCGTTGAGAACGGTCTGTCACATACTCTTCTGGGTAATGATGAATCCCTTCTTTTAATGATTCACGCACAAATTTTTCTAAAATATGGACATTTTTCCCACGCTGCCCAGAAATAGGAATAATCTCTTTGAATGGGAATTTTGCACTTAATTCGGTGATATGTGGTAACAATTCATCTTTATTTTGAATGTTGTCGATCTTATTGATCGCCAATACCACAGGGGCTTTGGTGCTACGCAGTTTGTTTAGCACCATTTCATCGTCATCCGTCCATTTTGTACCTTCAACTACAAAGATTACCATATCGACATCACCAATCGCACTGCTTGCAGCTCGGTTCATCAAGCGGTTAATCGCACGTTTTTCTTCGATGTGAAGCCCTGGGGTATCCACATAAATTTCTTGATACGCCCCTTCGGTTTTAATTCCTAAAATACGATGGCGAGTAGTCTGTGCTTTACGTGAGGTAATTGAAATTTTTTGCCCTAGGATTTTGTTGAGTAGAGTCGATTTGCCCACATTTGGACGACCGACAATGGCAATAAAGCCACAATATGTTTTTTGTTCTGTCATTATTTTTCTCTTTAATTCGATAAATTTTAGATTGAGACTTTTTCCTGTTACTTTTCTTTGTATTGCCAAAGAAAAGTAACCAAAAGAAAAGCAACCCTACTTCACCGCTGCTCTTCACTTTGTTTGAATTTGCTTAACGGAAAAATTTAAAACTCGCTTGCAAAGCAAGCTCAGACACTAAATTTTTCCTACAAATTCAAAGTCGTTCAGGCGGTTCAGAAGGGAAAAGTAGTATTTACAACATTAGTCTATTTGATTTTTAATTTCTCAATCACCTGCTCTGCCGCATGTTGCTCTGCTTTGCGGCGACTAGTGCCTTGTCCGATAACCACTTCCGCCAAATTTTCCACTTTACAGCTTACTTTGAAGGATTGATTATGTGCTTCACCTTTAATTTCAATCACTTCATACTCAGGTAATTTTAAACGGCGACCTTGTAAAAACTCTTGTAAGCGTGTTTTCGGATCTTTTTGTGCTTCGCCGGGTTTAATTTGAGCCAGTAATTCTTGATACCAGTGATATACTCGCTCTAAAGCGTTATCAATACCTGAATCCAAATAAATAGCAGCAATTAGGGCTTCTACACAGTCAGAAAGAATCGACTCTCGGCGATGTCCGCCACTTTTAAGCTCACCAGCCCCTAATTTGAGATATTCGCCAAGCTCAAATTGGCGAGCGATAATCGCAAGGGTTTGTTCTTTCACTAAGGCTGCACGCATTCGGCTTAATTCACCTTCATCCGACTTTGGAAATTTTTCATAGAGCGCTTTGCCAATCGCAAAATTCAGAATGGAATCGCCTAAAAATTCTAAGCGTTCGTTATTAAAGGCTGCCGCACTTCGGTGAGTTAAAGCTTGTTTGAGGTAATCAAGGTTCGCAAATTGGTAACCTAATTTTTTCTGTAATCGTTCTAGTTGCATAATAGATATATAAGGCGTATACGCCGAAAATTGCAAAAAATGTTATGGTTCTTACCGCTTGCACCGTATTTTTATGATGAAGGGCGTATGCAATACGCCCTACAATAATTGCTATTTAATCGAAGTAAACATTCTCTCAAAACGTAATCCCGTTGGGAATTCGTTTGGTTTTTTATCAAGGCTTAGCCATAGATAAGTCGCTTTACCGACCATATTTTTCTCAGGCACAAAGCCCCAGAAACGGCTGTCTTCGCTGTTATCACGATTATCGCCCATTACAAAATAATGTCCTTGTGGCACAAGCCACTCACCTGCATTTAAACCTTCTTGCTTGAAAAAATACGGAGCATAATTAAACGGCTGTGGATTATTCAAAATCTGATGAGTCACGTCTCCCGTTTCAGTCCGTTCCATCTGCATATCACCGTGATAGAAGAAATCTGGATTTGGCTTCGGTTGACTATACTTAAATGCAATAGTTTCACCGGTATCACCACGTGTTAGTGTTAATTCTTGTGTGGCAAAATCATATTTAATTTTATCGCCACCTACGCCAACAACACGTTTGATGTAGTCAATATGTGGCTGTTTCGGGGCTTTAAATACAACCACATCGCCACGCTCCACTTTGCCTGTTTCAATCAAGGTATTTTGCCAAATAGGATCTTTAATACCGTAGCTAAATTTATTTACCACTAAAAAATCGCCCACTCGCAACGTTGGTTCCATTGAGCCACTTGGAATTTGGAAGGGCTCAAACAAAAATGAACGAAGCACAGTCACAAAGAATAACACGCCAAAGAGTGATGCCAAAAATTCACCCACTGCAGAACGTGGTTGAATTTCCTTCAATTCATCTTCAGTCAATTCACGTCCTAAGCGTTTTTGCTCACGTGCGATTTTTGCTTTGCGACGTGGCTCGGCACTAAATTTATAGAATGCTGCAAAGCTCCCGCAAATAACAACTAAACCGACTAAAATAATCGAAATCGTATTCGGTAACTTCATACCATCTAACACTTTCCATACGCCGTATAGAACAGCAATAAAAATAATTGGCAGAATATTTGCCATGTATGCTCCTTAGCTTAAAAAGCAGTTTGTATCGTATGCTGTATAGGTTTTGGCTTAAAAACACAGCATTTAAACCCATATTTATCTTCTATTCGCTGTAATTTTTTTGAATAACAAGGCATAATTTCTTCGACTTTTTTATCATGCGATGATATCTCCCCGATAATATCCCAATCCTCATTATTAAGAACTAATGCTTGGTTATTAGTAATATAGTCATGTGGATCATAGTACTTGCTTTTTAAACTTATGAAGAATGATGATTCTTTTAAATCATTATATTTTCCAGAATATATATTTATATATCCTTTATAATAATTACCAGAAACATCAGAAACTACAACCATATCAATATCAGAACGTCTTTGAAAATTTGCTCTCTCATATCCATAGCAAGAAATTTCTTGTTGAGTCTCAAGCTTTATTAAGCTAACACGTCCATACAAAAGATCTATTAATTGTTTTTCATACAAATCACCAGCATACGTATCAATAATTAAAAGTACTACTCGAAATCTACACTCAAAATTTCTAGAAGATTCTCTAAGTTGTTGATTAGCTTTCCTAATAATATTATCCAAAGCCGTCTTTATTTCATAAATACAGCTATACACTTCGCCATTATTTAGACTTTCACTTCTTTTTGCTGATTCTTTTTCATCAGGCTCTTTTAGTTTTACTTCAATTAAAAAAGTATCTTCACCATATACAGCTAAATAATCAGCTGATTTTTGTTCTGTTGTAGGTATCTCTTCCGATGAACCATTAGGAAATGTAAATCCTAATTTAGTTAATATGTTTTTTCCAAGAAAAGATGATTTTTCCATAAACTTTCTCCAAAAAGAATAGAATCAGCTTAGTCTTTGCCAACATGTAAAATCGCTAAGAAAGCCTCTTGTGGTACTTCCACGTTACCGAGTGACTTCATACGTTTTTTACCTTCTTTCTGTTTCTGTAACAGTTTTTTCTTACGGCTTACGTCACCACCGTAACATTTGGCAAGAACGTTTTTACGTAATTGTTTTACTGTTGAACGAGCAATAATGTGGTTGCCGATTGCCGCTTGGATCGCAATATCAAACTGCTGACGTGGAATTAACTCTTTCATTTTTTCCACGAGCTCACGTCCACGATATGGCGCATTGGCTTTGTGAACGATCAACGCCAAAGCATCAACACGTTCGCCGTTAATCATAATATCCACACGCACCATATCTGCCGATTGGAAACGTTTGAAGCCATAATCTAAAGAGGCATAACCACGAGACGTTGATTTCAAGCGGTCGAAGAAGTCGAGAACCACTTCACCCATTGGGATTTCGTAGGTCAAGGCAATTTGGTTGCCATGGTAAACCATATTGGTTTGTACCCCACGTTTTTCTACGCAAAGGGTAATCACGTTGCCTAAGAACTCTTGTGGGACAAGCATATTACATTCTGCAATTGGCTCACGAATATCGGCAATATTGCTGATTGGCGGTAATTTCGATGGGCTATCCACATAGATCACTTCGCCATTGGTTTGTTCCACTTCGTAAACTACGGTCGGTGCAGTGGTAATCAAATCAAGATCGTATTCACGCTCTAAACGCTCTTGAATGATTTCCATATGTAGCAAACCTAAGAAACCACAACGGAAACCAAAACCTAATGCCGTTGAGTTTTCTGGCTCATAGAAAAGGGATGCGTCGTTTAGGCTTAATTTACCCAACGCATCACGGAAGGCTTCATAATCGTCCGAACTGATCGGGAACAAGCCTGCATAAACTTGTGGTTTCACCTTTTTGAAGCCTGGTAAGGCTTCTGTTGCCGAATGGTGGTGAGAGGTGAGCGTATCGCCCACTGGCGCACCTAAAATATCTTTAATCGCACACACAACCCAACCTACTTCGCCTGTTTTAAGCTCAGTGGTATCCACTTGTTTCGGAGTAAAAATACCAAGACGATCTACGTTATAAGATTGCCCTGTGGACATCACTTTGATCTTATCGCCTTTTTTGATTACGCCATTTTTCACACGCACAAGAGAAACCACACCCAAGTAGTTATCGAACCAAGAGTCGATAATCAAGGCTTGTAATGGTGCTTCAGGATCACCTTCGGGCGCAGGAATTTTCGCCACGATTTCTTCTAAAACTAAATCAATGCCTAAGCCTGTTTTCGCTGAGCAACGCACCGCTTCCATGGCATCAATGCCAACAATATCTTCAATCTCTTCCGCCACACGCTCTGGCTCTGCGGCTGGTAAGTCGATTTTGTTGAGAATTGGCACAACTTCTAAATCCATTTCAATCGCCGTATAGCAGTTTGCCAAGGTTTGCGCTTCCACACCTTGCCCCGCATCAACCACCAATAATGCCCCTTCACAGGCAGCAAGGGAACGAGATACTTCATAAGAAAAGTCAACGTGTCCTGGGGTGTCGATAAAGTTTAACTGATAGGTTTCGCCATCTTTGGCTTTGTAATTGAGAGTAACACTTTGTGCTTTAATGGTAATACCACGCTCACGCTCTAAGTCCATAGAGTCAAGCACTTGCGCTTCCATTTCACGATCAGACAAACCGCCACAGGTTTGGATCAAGCGGTCGGAAAGGGTCGATTTACCATGGTCAATGTGAGCAATAATAGAAAAGTTACGAATATTCTGCATTTTCATAAGGGCAACGAATGTCCTAAATAGTCATAGTTAAAAGAAAAATAATCGGCGGATTGTACCTGAATTTCCGCAAAAATGAAAAAGAAAGCGGTAGGTTACACAATCATTTGCAAAACTTTCTGAAAATCTGACCGCTTGTATGCCAATTCTTTGCGAAAAATCAGCTTTGCTGCAAAGAAAAGCCGTGGGCTATTTCAAATGCAAGCAAATTTTGCTATAAAGAGCGTGTTTTCAAATCATCAACTTTCTAATAGGAGAACGTATGGAATTAGTATTTATTCGCCACGGTTTCAGTGAGTGGAATGCTAAAAATTTATTTACTGGCTGGCGTGATGTGAATCTCACCGAACGTGGTGTGGAAGAAGCAAAAGCAGCGGGTAAAAAATTGTTAGACGCAGGCTATGAATTCGACATCGCTTTTACTTCAGTGTTAACCCGTGCGATCAAAACCTGTAACATCGTGTTAGAAGAATCTAACCAACTTTGGATCCCACAAGTAAAAAACTGGCGTTTAAACGAGCGTCACTACGGTGCATTGCAAGGTTTAGATAAAAAAGAAACCGCAGAAAAATACGGTGATGAGCAAGTTCACATCTGGCGTCGTTCTTACGATATTTCTCCACCTGATCTTGATCCTGCAGATCCAAACTCTGCTCACAACGACCGCCGCTATGCTCACTTACCAAGTGATGTCGTGCCAAACGCAGAAAACTTAAAAATCACCCTTGAACGTGTATTACCATTCTGGGAAGACCAAATCGCACCAGCGTTACTTTCTGGTAAACGCGTACTTGTCACTGCTCACGGTAACTCATTGCGAGCCTTAGCAAAACACATCATCGGTATTTCCGATGCAGACATTATGGATTTTGAGATCCCAACTGGTCAGCCGTTAGTGTTGAAATTAGATGACAATTTAAACTTCATTGAGAAGTTCTATTTATAATTGACTCTTTCACATTCAAGGGCAGGCTATTACCTGCCCTTATTTTTTGCCGACAAGCGGTCAGATCCTTGCAATTTTTTGCAACTCCGCTATACTTCGCCGCCTGAGTTGGTTAGGCAATCGCTGGTTTATTGAAGCCCTCAAATTCGCTATGCGTAAACTAGGGGACAAGTAAACGAGAGGAAAGTCCGAGCTACACAGGGCAGAGTGCCAGGTAACACCTGGGGGGCGTGAGCCTACGACAAGTGCAACAGAGAGCAGACCGCCACTTCTTTTTTCCTCCTAGAAGTGGTAAGGGTGAAAGGGTGTGGTAAGAGCACACCGCGTGATTGGTAACAATTCACGGCAAGGTAAACTCCACTCGTAGCAAGACCAAATAGGAATCCAACGAGTTGCCCGCTTGGGATTCGGGTAGGTTGCTTGAGCGTATGTGTGAATATACGCCTAGAGGAATGATTGTCCACGACAGAACTCGGCTTATCGACCAACTCACTTTCTTCCAACAAAAAAGGCGTTTCAAACGCCTTTTTTTATCTATCAATAAGTTGCTTAAATTTTATTTTCTGTTTCTCTATTCATTATATAAACTCATAAAAAAACGGTTCTCAAATTGGTTTAAGGGTGCACGCTTTGTTTTACGTTCATTATCGCTAGATGTTGAATAACCGTTGATAAATTGAACAAAAGCAATTCGCTCGCCTCGTGCATTCGTCATAAAACCTGCTAAATTATATACCCCTTTCAATGCCCCTGTTTTTGCCATAATATTTTTGGCTAATGGTTCAGTTGTCATTGAACCTCGCCCTGCGAGAGTGCCATCAACACCAGCAATTGGAAACGTTTCAAGCAAATGAAGTTGGGTTTCATTTTTAGCGATAAATTCTAATGCTTGGAGCATGGTTTCTGCACTCACTTGATTATGGCGAGAAAGCCCTGAACCATCAGTAATAACAGTATTATCCAACTTCACATTAGCTTTGGTTTTCAATAAATTATGCATAGTATGGCTTGCTAATGGAAATGATGCTGGGCGTTTATGTAGTTGATTAGCAATTGTGCGAAATAACGCATCTGCAATCTGGTTATCTGATTTTTTCATCATTTTTTTGAGCAAATCCGCTAACGAGTCGGAATAATGCACCGCTAACTCTGTGCCTTCAACCTTTTTTACCGATTGCTGAACTTGTCCCTTAAATGCAATGCCTGCTCGTTTAAGTTGGGACTTGATAATATTGGCACCGTAAGTGGTAGGATCTTGAACAGCAAAACTCAATCCAAATGGTTTAGTTTGGCGTGACATACAACCTTTAATGTGATAGCGGTTGTTATCACTGACAATCGCATCGAGCAAACAGTATCCCGCTTCTGCCTTGTCGGCGACATAAGCAGAGCTAAAAACTTGTATTGGGTAAGCTGCGGGGACATCCACTTTGACAGGGCTTCCTGCTGGTTGATTTGCGTCTAAATTGACATAAAAACAGTTATTATCAATGTTAATTGCTGCTGGTGGGGCACTGAAACAAACAGTTAAATCATTCCACACCCACCCTGCAGCTTTATCATGACTAGCGAACACAGAAGTATCTAAAATGAGATCATCACGGATCTGATGAATTCCTTGTTTTTTCAACTCGCTCACCAGTTTGGTCAACTGTCCGCTTTTAAGATCGGGATCTCCTGTAAAACGAGCAATTAAATTCCCTTTCAGCACACCATTTTCCACCTTACCGTCAGCTAAAAATGCGGTTTCAAAACGAAAATCTTCAGGTAATGCCAAACGTGTCGCTAATGCGGTCAATACTTTTTGTGTACTGGCGGGCAACATAAAGGTTTTACTTTGGTAATCGACAATCATTTGACCAGTATCGAGGTTTTTGGCAATTAAACTGACCGAAGCCCCTTCTGGTAGGGTTTCCAGCAAAGAAGGGATGTCGATTTTGGCATTTGCCATTGAGAAACAGCAGAATCCGAAAAAAAGCGAAAATGTGCGAAGAGATGAAATCATAATCAAGGTTGCTATTTTTAAAAAGAAAATGAATAATATCGGTTTGAAATCTATTCGTAAATAGGGGCTGTTGATCATTCACCAGCCCCTATGATCTAAAATAAAAAAGGAAACATAATGAAACAAATTCCAATGACGGTACGTGGCGCAGAATTACTGCGAGATGAACTTGAATTTTTAAAGAATGTTCGTCGTCCAGAAATCATCAATGCGATTGCAGAAGCTCGTGAGCATGGTGATTTAAAAGAAAATGCAGAATATCACGCTGCACGTGAACAACAAGGATTCTGCGAAGGTCGAATTCAAGAAATTGAAGGTAAACTAGGCAATGCCCAAATTATTGATGTCACTAAAATGCCTAATAATGGCAAAGTGATTTTTGGTACCACGGTCACTCTCTTGAATGTAGATAGCGACGAAGAAGTGACTTATCGCATCGTAGGTGATGACGAAGCAAATATTAAAGAAGGCTTAATTTCTGTGAATTCACCCATTGCTCGCGGCTTAATTGGCAAGGAAATTGATGAATCTGTGGCTATTCAAACTCCGGGCGGTAAAGTCGAATTTGAGATTATTAATGTGGAATATCTCTAGTCAAAAGGGCGTTTACAACGCCCTTTTCTCTTTGATTAGCTGTCTAAACGTAGCTTCTCAATTTCTTTAGTAAACTCTGCAATATCATCAAAACTCAGATAAATAGATGCAAAACGAATATAAGCGACTTTATCTAGACTTTTCAGCCCATCTAACACTAAATTGCCAACCAATTTACTCGGTACTTCCCGCTCTCCCAGTGCTTGTAATTGCAGCACAATTTTTTGGATCATCTGTTCAACATCATTTGTACTCACGGGGCGTTTCTCGAGTGCATACGCAATGCCTTTACGTAATTTCTGAATATCAAACGGTTCCCGATTACCATTATTTTTGATGATATGTGGCACGAGCAGCTCTGCCGTTTCAAAAGTGGTAAAGCGTTCCTTGCACTTTGGGCATTCACGGCGGCGGCGAATTTGGTAACCATCTCCCGTGAGACGAGAGTCAATCACTTTACTGTCTTCTTCTGAACAAAATGGGCAACGCATCAGTCATTTCCTTTGTGAATTGATTGCTTCGCTCGCTGTTGTGCCACAAAGGCTTGATGTAAGTTTTCAACAGGCGGTGGCATTTGTAAATAGTAGCCTTGGGTTTCGATTTTTTGCAAAACATCTTGCTTATCTAATCGCTTGAGTGGCTTTCCGCCCTTGAGATTAAACAACATAACAAATTGTGGTCTGCCAAAGAGTTGGCGAAGTTCATCAGGTACATGATCAAATTGATCTCGCTTCGCCACATAGAGATACATTCCCTCTTTTTTGGTACTTTTATAAATGGCACAAATCATGATTTTCCTTGTTTTTAGGTAGGACGTCCCTACTATTTGTAACATTTTTTGAAGATCTGACCGCTTGCATCGGTCTTGGTAAATCCAAAATACGGATTAATATTCGTCGTCGTAAGACGCACCGTGATAATTATCAAAACGGGAATATTGCCCTTGGAAAGTTAGCCGCACTCGTCCGATAGGACCGTTACGCTGTTTACCGATGATGATTTCAGCAATTCCTTTGAGATCGGAATTGTCATGATAAACTTCATCACGATAAATAAACATGATTAAATCGGCATCTTGCTCAATAGAGCCTGATTCACGTAAATCGGAGTTCACAGGACGTTTATCAGCTCGCTGCTCAAGGCTTCGGTTCAGCTGCGAAAGGGCGACCACGGGCACTTCCAACTCTTTGGCTAACGCTTTGAGCGATCGGGAAATTTCGGCAATTTCAAGAGTACGGTTATCCGCAAAACCAGGGGCTCGCATTAACTGCAAGTAATCAACCATAATTAAGCTCAAACCGCCATTTTCCCGATAAACCCGTCTAGCACGAGAACGCAGTTCCGTTGGCGTTAGCCCTGAGCTATCGTCAATGTAGATGTTTCGACGTTCTTGCAAAATTGCCATGGTACTGGAAATTTTCGACCAATCTTCATCATCACTCACCTGCCCTGTACGAATTTTCGTTTGATCCACGCGAGAAAGGGAAGCCAACATACGCATCATAATTTGATCAGCAGGCATCTCAAGGCTGAAAATGAGCACTGGTTTGTTTGGTTTTTTACCGATAACATTGCCCTGTTCATCCATTTCATCAATATCTACCAGAGAAGCATTTTCACACAAATTCATCGCAAAGGTGGTTTTTCCCATAGACGGACGTGCCGCAACGATCACTAAATCTGAAGGCTGTAAGCCTGCGGTTTTTTTATCTAAATCGGAAAAGCCCGTGGTAACGCCTGTTACCCCACCATTATTTTTACTGGCGGCTAATAATTCAATTCGAGCCAAAGTATCAAGCAAAATAGCATCAATGTTTTTCGGCCCCTCATCGCTTGATGTTCGCTTTTCTGCGATATGGAAGACGGCTCGTTCTGCTTCATCCAACACATCTTTTACCGACATTCCTTTTGGCTGATAGCTGATTTCGGCAATTTTATTCCCTGCCGCGATCAGCTCACGTCGAATTGCACGTTCACTGATGATCTCTGCATAAGTCAGCACATTCGCTACACTTGGCGTATTTTTTGAGAGTTCGGCTAAATAAGCAAAACCACCCACCTCTTGCAACACGCCTTTGTTTTTTAGGGCTTGATCGAGCGTGATCAAATCAATCGGCTGATGATTTCGTACCAATTCAATCATCTGTTCATAGATAGTGCGGTGTGCAAAATTATAGAAATCTGTCGGTTGTAAACGCTCCGCAACATTATCCCACTGTTCACTACTCAGCATTAATGCACCAAGCACCGCTTGCTCAGCTTCAATAGAATGGGGGGCGATGTTGATTTGTTCTAATTGTGGATCGGAAGGTTTATCCGATTTTTTAGGGCTTGGATTCAACATATTATCTTCTCATTTTCTTCATTCTGCTTACTCGAGGAGTAAGGCATTTTCTCTACAAGCGGTAAGTTTAATGCAAAATTTTGCAAATTTGAATGGTTAGAACCGTTCCCAAATTGGCTGGCATTCTGGAGGTAAAGTTAGTCCCCTGCCGAGTTCTATCCAACCTGATGGATAATGGAAATCCGAGCCCACCGAAGCCAATAATTCGAACTCTTTTGCCCAGCGGGCGAGCAATTGGCGTTGATCGGGAGTTTGGGCACAGCCTGCAACTTCAATGCCATCGCCCCCTGCGTGTTTAAATTCCTCGATCAAACGACGAATCCAACGTGCGGTCATTTTGTAACGTAGCGGGTGTGCCACACAAATCACACCACCTGCTTGGTGAGTGGCATCAATGGCTTGTTCCATTGAACACCAAATTGGCTTCACATAAGCCGACTTTCCCATGCCTAAGTAACGTTTAAAAGCGTGCTCATCATTACGGGCATAGCCTTCTGCAACTAAAAAACGTCCGTAATGTGCTCGAGTGACTTCACCACTTGCCAGCTTTTTCGCGCCTTCATAAGCATTTGGAATCCCAGCTTTAGCCAGTTTTTCGCCGATTTGCTCTGCTCGTTGTTGGCGAAGTTCTGCTTGTTGCTTGAGTAAATTGACCAAGGTTTCATTCTGTTCATCAATATTCAATGCGGCCAAATGAATACTTTTCCCTTTCCATAGAATCGATATTTCAACACCAGAAATCAGTTGAATAGGTAAATGTTGTGCCGTTTGTTTTGCTTCCGTAATACCAGCAATCGTGTCGTGATCGGTCAACGCCAACATGTCAACACCTTGTTCCACTGCCCGTTGAATCAACTCTGTTGGCGTTAAAATACCGTCTGATGCCGTACTATGGCTATGTAGGTCTCTAATCATTCTATTCTTCTTAAAACAAAAACCACGGCAGATATGACTATATGCCGTGGTTTATCCGTTTATTAATTAATTTTTCTTCTCACAGGATTTGAGTAATACAGACCACTCAGCACCTGATTTGATTTTGTATTTATCTGCAAAGCTGTCCATATTCAATGCAAATGAAACATTGAGTAAGCTGTTGAGATACATCAGTGGGCGACCTTCTTCTACCTCACCAAAGCTACTTTTATATGGCATTGCTCCCGTGTAGCGGACTTTACTTTCTTCGCCCATTTTTTCACGGATTTCAACACACACACGTCCATCTTTTTTGATGCCCGACTGCTCTAGTAAACTATCGCTGATGTTCGTCCAAATATTGCCATATTGAATATCAAGCACTGGGATGTTGCCCTTCAATACACCTTCTTCTACTGTCGGACGCTGGTAGGCGATTTCTTCCACTTTCGGTTCTAACTCAGGACCGACTTGCTCAAAGCTGATTTTACCTGATGCTAAACGTGCCCCTGTGTAAGCATACACATCACGGCCGTGGAAAGTGTAAGATTTTTCTGAGCCTTCTAAGCGGTTTGTTTGCTCATCAATTTGACGGATCGCCTCAATGCCAAAATGTTCTGCCACAAAGGTTAGTGTGCCGTTATCAGGCGTGACAAAATAATGCCCTGTTTTCGTTTTCAACACTACGGATTTGCGATCAGTGCCCACACCTGGGTCAACCACGCTCACAAAAACGGTGCCCTGTGGCCAGTATGTCGCGGTTTGGTATAAGCGATATGCTGCTTCCCAAATATTATAAGGCGGGATTTCGTGCGTTAAGTTGAACATGTTCAGCTCCCGATCCACACCGAACGCCACACCTTGCATTGCCGATACCGCCCCGTCCTTCAAACTGAAATCCGTTTGCATCACGAGGGCATTTTTTGCAACATTTTGCTCGGAAGTGACCGCTTGTTGAGCTTGCACAGTAGGCTGAGTATTTGCAAAAGCCGTCAATGAAAAAGTGGCGAACGCAAGGGAGAGAAGGGTTTTATTCATAGGACATCCTTAATGTTGTGTGGCTGTTATAAATGTCTCAGATAGTAATGGGTTGGATAAAAATTGTCTATATGCAATGGCTGAAATTGCAAAATTTTTAAAGGAGGTGCCCGCTTGTAAAGGTATGACAAGCGGTCACTTCCGAACAGAATGTTGCAACACCTAAATTTTCTTACCAATCAATGCGTTAAGTGCTGCGAATTTTGTACTTTTATCACTACTCTGCTCGGCGACTTGATTTAGCTCACTCAGTAATAAATCCGTTTGAGAACTGGCGGGAGAGTGCCATTTCGGCGTTTGTATCATCAGCTGCTCGGCATAAGCGGTCAATTCTTCCAACAGTTTGACCGCATCAATATCATCATGGTGAGTTTGGAAAAGGGCATCAATCGATTGAGAAAATGCTTCAGCTTGTTCATCAATCCGTTGGTGGCAATATTTCTGCCAACGAATCTGCTCCGCACGGTTCAACGTTTCAGGGTAGTGTCGTGCACGATAGTGAAACAGCAATTTTTCTACCCGTGGATCGGCAAATTTCAAGGCGTGATTGGCAAGATGTTCTGGGGGGAGATCTCGCAAGATCGCCATGTTGTTTTTATCCGCTGGGGAGAAAAAGCCGTCATACAGTGTAGTTTCGACATTGTTGGATTCGGCAAAAGTGCGTTCCTCACTAAAAATCTCCACCACTTTTTCTCGCACCACACTTTTATTCGCTTTGAGCCGTTTGAGATTGTCCAAACAAGCTTGGCGATCAATCCCCAAACGGGTGGCATTTTCAGGCAGCAAGGTTTTGGCAGGGGCAAGAATCGGGCATTTATTGATATGCACCAATTTTAGTGGAACGTGGGCAATGCCTTGTTCTTCTAATTCGGATTTTTTGGTGTAAAGCCGCTGTCGCAATACTTCCGCTGACTCATTCAGCAGCCCTTGTATATCGCCCGCTAAATCACACACAATCACCGCATTTTGATTGGTCGGATGCCACGCAAGCGGGACAATCCAAGCTGTATTTCCCCGATAATTACCGAGCATTCCCGAAACGTGCACCAATGGGGCCATTTCGCCAGTATCAATCATCTCTTCCAACGCTTTTTTACCACGATTTTCGAAGAAAAATTGGAAAAACTTCGGCTGTTTTTGCTTGATCAGCTTTGCCATTGCGATAGTCGCATAAACGTCCGCCATCGCATCATGAGCATTTTCGTGAGCAATACCGTTGGCTTTGGTGAGATTTTCTAATTTGAAACTTGGCAGCCCATCTTCGTCATACGCCCATTCAATGCCGTCAGGACGCAACGCATAGCACGCTCGCACCACATCGAGCAAATCCCAGCGGGAATTGCCATTTTTGTAGCTATATTCATAGGGATCGAAAAAGTTGCGGAAGAAGGTGTAGCGGGTCATTTCGTCATCGTAACGAATATTGTTATAGCCCATAATGCAAGTGTTTGGCTGGCTAAATTCGGCATGGATGCGGGCGGCAAATTCGGGTTCAGATAAACCTTTTTCGTTACAACGCTGTGGCGTGATCCCCGTGACCATCACTGCTTCAGGCGAAGGCAAATAGTCCGGTGTTTGTTTACAGTAGAACATTACTGGCTCACCGATGATGTTAAATTCGCTGTCGGTGCGAATACCCGCAAATTGTGCAGGACGGTCGCTTGCGGGGTTGATCCCAAAACTCTCAAAATCGTAGATAAAAAAAGTGGGTTGGTTCATTGCTAAAGTCCACGAAATAAAATTAGCCCGATTTTAGCATATTGTGGCTATAAATAATGGGTTTGGCGGATTTTTGCTAACAAGGCATCACAACATTGATCAAGCAAGCGGTAAGTTTCATCAAAATCGCCTGTGTACCACGGGTCTGGAATATGATCATGCGGTAAGTTCTCACACAAGGTGGTGATTTGAAATAACTTATCTGGGGCTTTACCGAATAGTTTTTCGAGATCATGCAGATTATGGTTATCCATCGCCACCAAATAATCAAATTGCTCCCAATCCGTTTTTCGGACCTTTCGGCTAGTAAAGCCACGATGATCAATTTCGTGTTTGGCTAACACATGGGCGGTGCCATGATGCATATTTTCACCATCGTGCCAGCCTGATGTACCCGCACTATCCGTAAAAATGACATGTTCTAAATGAGCCAAACGAATTTTTTCTCGCAGAATACATTCCGCCATTGGTGATCGACAAATATTGCCTAAGCACACAAATAACACATTGATTTGAGGTTTCATTTTAGTCCTTTGATACGCTAATAGATGCTTTGATATGTTTTAAATTTGCTACAATGGTGAAAGTCATAATCACTAATAATGACCACGCACTCCATTTGCTGACATGAACCATTGACCATGCGCCTAACTGATTTGGATACCGCCAAATGCCTGCAAGTGTACCAATATTTTCCGCGAGCCAAATAAAAAAGCCAATCAGCCCAAAAGAAACCAGCAAAGGCATTTTTCGTCCCCTATCGTAAGGGGTGAAATAGACCATGGTGCGTGCATACAGCCCCAATGCAAATGCGGCAAGATACCAGCGATAATCGCCAATATAGTGGTGAGTGAAAAAATTCAGATAAATCAACACCGCCACTAAAGTTGCTAACCAATAAGGCGGATGACTCTGCACTTTTAAATCAAACAACCGCCACGCTTGGATAATATAACTCCCCACTGCGGCATACATAAACCCTGTAAACAGCGGTACGCCAAGCACTTTGGTATAGGCAAAATCAGGATACGCCCAAGACTGAATATGGCTTGATGTCTTGAATACTTCCAACACAAAACCAACCAAATGGAAAAGCGTGATCGATTTCACTTCGTCCCACGTTTCCAGTTTAAAATAGAGCATCGCTGCTTGCACGAGAACAGCGATAATCAACAGCAAATCATAACGAGGAAGACCGAGTACCCCAGCTTTTGGCACCGCAAACATTGCCACGAAGAAAATCCCTGCAAACAAGCAGGCTCTTGCTTCTTTCAAGCCAAAAAACCAAAATTCTCTACAAAAACGGCGAAAACCAGTGAGAGTGGGATCAGGCTGATGGTTCATCAGCCAATGATCAAATTTATTGAGCATCTTGCCCCTTACAAGCGGTTAGTTCCTGAGGATTTTTTACACATCATAAATAGAAAAATCCCCCTAAATGTCAGGGGGATATCGTCAGAATTACGCCTTACGCCAAGTCGTGCCGTTCGCACCATCTTCAAGCACAATGCCCATTACAGTAAGTTTGTTGCGAGCTTCGTCGGCTTTTGCCCAATCTTTCGCCGCACGGGCTTCGTTACGCTGCTTGATGAGGGCTTCGATTTCAGCAACCTCATCATTGTCCGTATCGCCTTGTAAGAAGGCTTCAGGATCTTGTTCCAGCAAGCCAAGTACGCCTGCCAACTGTTTTAAGCGACTTGCCAAGCGGTTAGCCTCAGCTGGATTTTCGCTTTTTGCTTTGTTGATTTCACGAGCTAATTCAAACAGCACCGCCAACGCGCCAGGGGTATTGAAGTCGTCATTCATCGCGTCTTTAAAGGCTTGAACATAGCTGTCGTCTTCGTTTAAATCCACCCATTCGCAACCACGCAATGCAGTGTAAAGGCGTTCAAGAGCGGAACGGGCTAAGTCTAAATTGTCTGTGCTGTAATCAAGCAAACTGCGGTAATGTGCGGTTAAGAAGAAGTAACGCAAGGTTTCCGCATCGTATTGCTCAAGCATATAACGTAGCGTGAAATAGTTGCCAAGTGATTTCGACATCTTCTCTTTGTTGATCATCAACATTCCCGTATGTAGCCAATAATTAACATAATCATCGCCGTGAGCGCAGCAAGATTGGGCAATTTCATTTTCATGGTGTGGGAACATTAAATCCGAACCGCCGCCGTGAATATCAAAATGGTTGCCAAGCTCTTTACTGTTCATTGCCGAACACTCAATATGCCAGCCTGGGCGACCTTTGCCCCATGGAGAATCCCAACTTGGTTCGTTCTCTTTTGACATTTTCCACAACACGAAATCCATCGGGTTACGTTTAACTGACTTGATTTCAACTCTCGCCCCTGCTTGCAGCTGTTCAAGGTTTTGGCGGGATAATTTGCCGTATTGTTGGAAAGATTCCACATTAAACACCACATCGCCATCTTCTGCGACATAAGCGTGACCTTTTTCAATTAAAGTTTGCACAATCGCAATAATTTCAGGAATATGCAACGTCGCTCTTGGTTCCGCGTCAGGACGAAGTATGTTTAATGCATCGAAATCCTTGTACATTTCCGCAATCATGCGATCAACTAACTCTTGCCAGTTCTCATTGTTCTCAATCGCTCGTTTGATGATTTTGTCGTCCACATCGGTAATGTTGCGAACATAACGCAAATTGTAGCCAAGATAGCGTAAATAACGTGCAATTACATCGAAAGAAACGAAGGTCCGCCCATGCCCAAAGTGACAGAGATCATAAACCGTGACGCCACAGACGTACATCCCCACAAAATCTGGATGAATAGGTTTAAATTCTTCTTTTTCACGTTTTAGGGTGTTATAAATTTTGAGCATACTTTTCTCTCTGTTGATTGCCAATTAAAGGCAGCTAATATAGCAAACAAGCGGTTAGATTTTGAGAATTTTTTGCAATTTTTGCCAAACTTTTTAATAATAGGCTCCAACTTTTCCCGTCATAAATTAAGGAACAAATCGCAATGATTACATTACATACCAATTTCGGCGACATTAAAATCGCCTTAAATTTTGATAAAGCCCCTAATACTGCAGCCAACTTCGAAACCTACTGCAAAGACGGTTTCTACAATGGTACGATTTTCCACCGTGTCATTGACGGTTTTATGATTCAAGGTGGCGGTATGGAATCAGGTTTGCGTGAGAAAAATACGCGTGCACCAATCAAAAATGAAGCAAACAACGGCTTAAGCAACAAGCGTGGAACGATTGCCATGGCTCGCACTGCTGATCCACATTCTGCAACTGCACAGTTTTTTATCAATGTGGCAGATAACACCTTTTTAAACTATCGTTCGAAGGAAATGCACGGTCGTGAAGTGGTTCAAGAGTGGGGCTATTGCGTGTTTGGCGAAGTGGTTGAAGGAATGGACGTGGTGGATAAAATCAAAGGCGTGAAAACCGGCAACCACGGTTTCCACCAAGATGTGCCAAAAGAAGAGGTCGTGATCACCTCTGTCACGGTGGAATAATCTCAAGCATATTCAAAGCGAGATCTGATGCGATCTCGCTTTTTTATACTCAGTCCTCCTATTTTTCGCCCTATATTAGAATTTTTAGTAAATTTTTATTATAATTTCGGGACTAAATACCACCATTCAGTATGGTGGTATTTGGTTTTTTAAAGTGTAAAAATAGGAGAAAATTATGTCTGCAACAATGGAAGGGAAGAAAGTCCCTGAAGTCACATTCCATACTCGCCAAGGCGATCAATGGGTTGATGTGACAACATCCTCACTTTTCGATAACAAAACGGTTGTCGTGTTTTCATTACCTGGCGCATTTACCCCGACTTGCTCATCAACTCATTTACCACGCTACAACGAATTAGCGAGTGAATTCAAAGCATTAGGTGTAGACGATATTGTGTGTGTTTCAGTAAATGACACATTCGTCATGAATGCGTGGAAAGCCGATCAAGAAAGTGAAAACGTCACCGTTATTCCAGATGGCAACGGTGAATTCACTGCTGGAATGGGAATGTTGGTTGATAAAGATGACTTAGGCTTTGGCAAACGCTCTTGGCGTTACTCTATGTTAGTCAAAAATGGGGTGGTGGAAAAAATGTTTGTCGAACCAAACGAGCCTGGCGACCCATTCAAAGTATCTGATGCAGATACTATGCTCAAATATATTAAACCCGATTGGCAAGCAAAACCGTCTGTGACCATTTTCACCAAACCAGGCTGCCCGTTCTGCATTAAAGCTAAACTATTGTTGGATGCCAAAGGCTTAGCCTATGAAGAAATCTTACTTGGTCGTGATGCAAGCACCACTTCTGTGCGTGCAATCACAGGTAAGACAAGTGTACCTCAAATCTTCATCGGTGGTCAGCACATCGGCGGTAGCGATGATTTAGAAAAATACTTTGCTTAATCCTCTACTGCAATAAACAAGCGGTGAGTTCCGTTGCAAAATTTGCCAATGAACTCACCGCTTGTCTTTTTATTGATTTAACGGTTATTTAGTCAAATCAATTTGATACACCGCAAAACCGGTTTCGTCTGTATTTAAGAACGACATTGGATATTGGGCTTTCTCTTTGATAAAGGCTTTAGCTTTATCGCTTGGCGAGGTTTCAAAACGCACATCTAATTTCACTTTGCTTGAAATTGGGGCAATTCGCCAGTTTTTATCCGCACTTGGGCTGACTTGACCGTGAGCTTTGCTTTCCGCACTGATGTAGTTAGCTAAAATTTGACGGTTTTCATCAGGGGCAGCAAAGACAATGTGGCTGTCGCCAGTGCCTGGGAATTTATTGCTGTACGCACGGTAGTTGTTGGTCGCAATCAAAAATTCCGCTTTTGGATCAACGGGTTTACCGTTGTACGTTAAATTCAATACACGGCTGGTGTTTGGATTAACTAACTTACATTCGCCATCATAACGAGCTGGCTTGGTGAGATCGTATTGGTATTGCACCCCATCAATCACATCAAAATTGTAGGTGCGGAAACCCGTCCAATCGAGTAATGATTGTGGTTTGTCGCTGTTCGGATCGATTTGATTGAACATCCCTGCACTGCACTCTAACCACTCTTTGAGTTCTTCACCTGTTACTTTGACCACAACCAACGTATTTGGATATAAGTATAAATCCGCGGCATTACGGAAAGTCAGTTCGCCTTTATCCACTTCGGTATAACCGCTTGGATCGTTTTTACGACCACCCGCTTTAAACGGTGCACCCGCACTCAAAATTGGCAGACCTGCAAGTTCAGGTAAACCTTTTACCACGTTTTCCACATATGCACGTTGGGCTTGGTTGACGATTTGCACTGTCGGATCGTCTTGTACCAAGGCTAAGTAGCTGTACATATTGTCAGTTGCTTTACCGATTGGCTGTGAAACGAAGGCACGAGTCGCTTCATGAACAGGTTTGAGTAAGGCGGCCACTTCTGGGTGATTTTCGACCGTTGCCGCTTTTTTCTCTGCATCATAAATTGGGCGTAACACCGCTTGACCATCAACCACAACCCATTTGCCATCTTGTTTTGCAAGAGTTAAATCGACCACGCTAATGTTGTTACCCCAGTAACCTGCCATACTTTCTGGCACGCCTTTAACGGTACCTTTCTGAATATCCGCATTGGGCGATTTCGCAAACTCTTTGTTCGGGAACAAGCGATGTGAGTGACCGAAAATCACCGCATCAATGCCTTTCACATCGGCTAAATAGAAGGCTGAATTTTCTGCCCCTTCTTTGTATGGTTCGTCAGATGGACCAGTGTGTGCTAAGGCTACGATAATATCTGCCCCCGCTTTTTTCATGACTGGCACATATTTTTCTGCGGTTTTCACGATGTCACGGGCTTCCACTTTACCGTCTAAATTCGCTTTATCCCACACCATAATTTGCGGTGGCACAAAACCGATATAACCGATTTTCACGATATGCTTCATGCCATTCTCATCAACGACTTCTTTTTCTTGAATGAAATAAGGTTGGTAAACAGGCTCATCGCTGCCTACTTTCACCACATTTGCGTTCACAATTGGGAATTTTGCTTGTTTGATCGCATTATCTAAATAGGTCAAACCGTAATTAAATTCGTGGTTACCTAGCGTCCCTACGTCATATTTCATTAGGTTTAACACATCAACCGCAGGGTTTGATTTGCCTTCTTTGTAACCGACCGCCGCTTGATAGTCCGCAATTGGGTTCCCTTGAATTAGGTCACCGTTATCCACCAGAACGCTGTTTTTTGCTTCTTTACGAGCTTGATCAATTAAAGTTGCAGTACGAGTAAAACCAAATTTCTCAGTAGGTGCGTCTTTGTAATAGTCAAAGTCCGTTAAGAAACTGTGAATATCGGTTGTCCCCACAATGCGTAATGCCACTTTATTTTCCGCTTTAGCAAAGGCAAAACGGCTTGCCCCTAAAGCTAAAATGGTCGTTGCACCGATTTGAATAAAACGTCTTCTGTTCATCATAAGTAAATCTCCTCTAATAGGTAAAAATTGCAAAACATTTTACGGAAATGACCGCTTGTACTCTAGCATTTTTTAGCTAATTTGATGATCACTATCATTTTTTTGTACAATTTTCCAAACGGTTCTCAAGGTCAGCTCAACATCCTGACGCAAACCACAAACGATAGCTCCAAAAAAAGCTGAACTTGACCAATCCAAGTTCAGCTTTCAAACACTACTGTTGAGAATTTGCCTAATTAATACTAAATGCTTCCGTGTAAGGAATAATGCCTTTCTTCAGAATTTTCGAAACACCACTGCTGTAATTCGTGCCAAAGCGTAATTCAAAATTAACACCGAAACGGTTGTCGTAGTAGAAATTTTTAATCGAGTCTGGTTTACCTGTTGGGGTAGCCACTAAACGTCGAGCAGTATAAAAATTCGCACTCCAACAACACGTGTTATAGGTTATACCCAATTGGCTTTCTACTGGCTTTTTCAAGGCAAGATCTTGGTAGTGAGAAACCATCATCGACACATTGTCGGTTAGCTCCCAGCCTGCCACCATACCAATTTGTTTAATATCTTGACCGTATAAATTTGAGCTTAAGTTTTGGTCAATATAGTGACGGCTGGCATAGCGGTAGTTAAGCTGCACAACGTGATTTTCTTTTGGTTTAAACTGCAATGACGTATTTGCCAATGAAGTTTCATTTAAACGCGTATCGTATTGATAAGCGCCATGCCAATTCCATTTTGGATGGAATTTCCAGTTTGATTCTAATGACCAAGACGACGAGCGTTTAGCCGTCGTATTTTGAGAGTTGCTATCCACTTTCGATGGGCTAAGGTAATAAATCTGCCCTGCACTTAAGTTAAAGACTTCCTCACTCGTGCTATTTTTAAAGAAACGTGTCGTTCCACCCGCTGTCATTTGGTTAGCAGAAGCAATGCGGTCTAAACCGCTGTAACGACGATCATTGAATAGCGAGAAATAATCTTGCTGCAATAGTGCAGAATCATAGCCTAATCCTAAACTGGTTTGTCTTTTTGAGCCGATCGCACTTTGGTCTTTATACGGGCGATAAAGATATTGCACACGTGGTTCTAGCACTTGAGTAAAACCATTTATCCATGCTTTTGTGGCTTGTAAGGTTGTTTTTAAATCCACTTTTAACTGTGGTAAAACACGGCTGACACTTCGCTGCACCACCTCCGCATTTTTTGCTTCCCCCTGTTTTTGCCAGTAATGGGTTGCATAGAGTTTTGCTTCAATACCTAAACTACCGTAACGGTTGGCAACGGGGAAATTCAGTGCTGGCTCAGTATGCAGACGCCACGCTGTTGGCATGGTTTTGCTGTCATTCGCAAAATGCGAAAGTTGCGAGAAAAAGACAAAATCGCCATTTTGTACTACATTGTCTTTATAATAATTAAAATTGATTTGTGGAAAAACGCGATAGGGTTTACTGCCAGACTCGTCAAAAGTTTGAAAACGCTTTGCAGCAATAGATAAGTTATAACTTGGCTGGTAATAACCTAACTTAAAATTTTGCGTTGCATAACCATCGGTGCTGCTACCAAATGACGAATCAAAATCGGAGAAATAGCGGCGATCGCTCACACGAGTATAATCGGCAGCAAAATGCCAATTACTCGCAAAATTGATATTATGCTGCCAAAAAATCAAATGACGGCTTTTATTTTTCTCCGTCCATTCTGCCAAGCGGTCTTTCTGCATATATTCCGCTGCAACTCGCCCTTGACCAATTGGGCTCAAGTAACGGAATTCCGGACTAAACTGCCAACCACGACGACTGTAATAGGTTGGTGTGATGGTAGCATCCATATTTGGTGCAATATTCCAATAAAACGGTTGAGAATAGAAATAACCATCTCGCCCAGAGTGACCCGCATTTGGAATGAGTACACCGCTACGGCGGCGATCGCCGATCGGAAATTGCAAATAAGGCGAATAAAAAACAGGAACCCCCAGTACTTTAAAGCGAGCATGCCACATTTCTGCATATTCTTCTTTAACGTGTTGGATCATCTCACTGGCGTCAATAGTCCACGATTTATCATCCGGCAAACAAGAGGTAAAGCTCGCATTTTTCATCACCCGTTTATCATCACTTACCGCCACATGTTGTGCATTACCACGACCTTGCCGACCGACTAATTGATAATCGACTTGAGATAATTCTGCCTCTTTATTCAACAAATTGATTGATGCATTATTCCCTTTGGCATTAATTAAATTATCTTGATAATCGAACATACCTTGCAAAAAGGCTTGGCGAGCGTTATCACCATCTTGTTCAACACGAATTTGATCTGCCACAATGGTACGGTTGCCTTGCTTGACAACCACATTACCCGAATAAGTTGCATCTCGAGGTTGGTTAATTTCAGCGTTATCCGCTTCAATATAAACAGGTAACTGGGTTTGCTCCCCTTTCACCACTTCCCCTTGAAAATGCGGCACACCAAGCAAACATTGTGCTTTCAAATCCGCCATCGCTGAACCGCTATAACAGGCGGCAAAAATGGCTAAACTCAGCAGACTATAGGGATGTTGTTTCATATTTTTTCCTTTTACCACTACACACAAGCGGTCGGTTTTCGTCAACATTTTGCAAAAAATTCAGACAATCTGACCACTTGTTGCTTAAATAATTCGTGAGAATTGCTGACGTTTGGCTTGTTGACGGGAGTAGATATCAAAACACATACAAATATTACGGATCAACAAGCGTCCCCGTGGTGAAACGGCAATGCCCGTTTCACCAATGTCTAATAATCCATCTTTAGCAAGCGGGGTGAGTAATGCTAAATCTTCGGCAAAATAGTCGTGGAAGCGAATGTCATATTGCTGTTCAAACGGGGCATAGTCCAGTTTGAAATTGCAAATTAAGGCTTTGATCACATCACGGCGTAAGCAGTCGTCTTTGGTCATCGTCAAACCTTTATGCAACGCAATCCCCCGCATTTCAACTTCGGCGTAATACTGTTTCAACTCTTTGTGATTTTGTGCATAGCTGTCGCCCAATAAGCTGATTGCCGATACGCCCATTCCGAGCAAATCAGCATCTTCTTGAGTTGTATAACCTTGGAAATTGCGGTGTAGCACACCTTGATCTTGTGCAATCGCTAATTCATCATCCGGTTTGGCAAAGTGATCCATTCCGATGAATTTGTAACCTGCGTTGCCGAGCGTTTCAATGGTTTTTTGCAAGATTTCCAGTTTAATTTCTGGGGCTGGCAACATTTCATCTTTAATTTTGATTTGGGCAGCAAAGCGGCTTGGCAAGTGGGCGTAGTTGAACACACTCATTCGGTCTGGGTTGAGTTCGATCACTTTTTCTAACGTGAACATAAAACTTTCCACCGTTTGTTTTGGTAAGCCGTAAATTAAATCGATGTTGGTGGATTTAAAGCCAAGCTCTTTTGCTCGTTTCATCAAGGCGAAAATGAAATTTTCATCTTGCTCACGATTGACCAACTTTTGTACTTCTTTGTTGAAGTCTTGAATGCCCATACTAATGCGGTTGAAGCCAATTTTGCGTAAATGGTCGAGCATCGACAACTCAATTTCACGCGGATCCATTTCAATGCTGATTTCCGCATCCTCTTGGACATGAAAATGAGTACGGAGCATCGTCATCAAACGGGCAGATTGCTCTTCATCCAGATAGGTTGGCGTACCGCCGCCCCAGTGAATTTGGGTCACTTTGCGGTTTTTGAATAATGCCGAGCGGTACAAAATTTCTTTCTCAAGGTAATCAAGATAAATATCGACTTTGTGCTGGTGACGAGTGATGATTTTGTTGCAGGCACAGAAATAGCACAATTTATGGCAAAACGGGATATGCACATAGAGCGATAACGGCTTGTTTGGATAGCGTTCTGCGGCGATTTTGAAATCGTCATCGTTATAGCCTTCGTTAAACTCCAACGCCGTAGGATAAGACGTGTAACGTGGGCCTGATTGATTGTATTTTTGGATCAGATTCAAATCCCAAATAATTTCTGACATATAACCTACTTCAACTCTAATTTAAATTGTTCAATTTCGTTAAGTAACTGCGATAATTCCGTGCGGATTTCACGCTCTAATTCGGCTTCTTTGGCTTCACGCTCCAAGTCCAATTTCATTCGCTCGTTGCGTTTCAAGCCTTTGCGAGCATCTAAAATTGGCATCTCTTCCACCACTTGATATAGTCCCCACATTGCTGGGAAAGCGCTTAATTTTTTACCCAACACATCAAGTAGCGGTTTAAGTCGTAGTACGCCTTCCGACAGCCCACACTGATCCGTTTGCATCGCTTGGGCGATGATTTGAATACTGTCAATCACCCGTAGATAACGTTCATTTTTCGCTTCCTGAAGTTGCTTTTTTTGTTGATGCAGTTTCCAAAACAGTGATGCTGCATAAGCCGCCATCGAAAGCAGGATCAACACAGCCAAAATGATTAAGAAAAATCGCCACATATTGCTGTTCCAACCGCTTATCTAAATTTGTTAATGTCCATCGTTTCAAATTGACGCAATAAGGCCTCGTCATTTTCTTCTTCGTCTTCAATGCCGAGCTCTGTCATCAATTCGTGAATGCGATCTAAGCATTCATCAACAAATTTTTGATCCGCTGGCGAAAGCGTTTTGCCCGCTTCTAAATCGTCTAACAACTGGTTCAAACACTCGTTATTTTCCAACTGCTCCAATTCAACGTCAGGGGCTAAACGTGGTTTCTGAATTTCTTCGGCAGAAATCAAGGGCTTAATTGGCTTATCGCTTGGTTTATTGACAAACTCCACGATCAACGGCACTTTCTTACGGCTGCCAATTCGGGCATCTTTCACCATTTTTTCTTCAGTTTTTTTTGGCTCCACACCCGCATTCGCCCGCGAGCCAGATGGCAAGCCTTTGTGCTTACGCTTTTTCTTCTCTTCACGAGCTTGGACATCTAATTCATAACGGGTAGGTTTACGATTTTTAGAAGGACGAGCTTTCGGCAGCTCAAAAGGGTTGTCCGCTTTGCGAGCAGGCATAATATCGGTAATTCTGCGTGTTTTTTTGGTACGACTCATAGTCTTCATTCTCAATAAAAATAGGCGTGGATTGTACCACTAAAGGCAGGGAATGAAAAATCAAGAATAGTAAATGGTGCAAGCGGTCAGATCTTGCAAATTTTTTGCAAATTTTGTCGAGAATCTCACCGCTTGCGATGTGTTTTTGCTAGGCACTTCGCCAAATCAGTGTTGCCATTCGCCCTGTCTGCTTGTCACGGCGGTATGAGAAGAAATTTTCTGCATCGCAATAAGTGCAATAATCACCGCCTGAAATCTTAGTAATGCCGAGTTTATTCAAACGTTGGCGAGCGATTTGGTAAAGATTGCCGAAAAACTTACCGCTTGTGATGGGATCAGCAACGAAAGCTTCTCGTGCTTGCGGGTCAATCGCCGTAAACTGTTCAATTACCTCTTCGCCGACTTGGAAGGCAGTCGGTCCGATCGCAGGTCCGAGCCAAACTTGGATTTCGCTCGGGTTGCAAGCAAATTCCGCCACGGTTGCTTCCAATACGCCATCGCACAATCCTCGCCAACCTGCGTGTGCGGCGGCAATTTCTTTACCATCTCGACTGCAAAAAATCGCAGGTAAGCAATCGGCAGTCATGACCAAGCAAACTTCATTTGGCTGATTGGTGTAAACCGCATCAGCATTTAAATCTGTTCCATTTTCCAACGGCAGGCGTAGCACTTTTGTAGAATGAGTTTGGGTGAGATAAACAGGCTGCTGTGGCAAGCGGTACGTTTCCGCCAATATTTTACGATTTGCCACAACATCCCCAAGGTTATCCCCCACGTGATCGCCCAGATTTAAACTATCGAATGGTACTTGGCTCACACCACCTGCACGAGTGCTGGTGAACGCGTGAATATGGCGTGGCACAGCCCAATTAGGTTGGATAATTTTCATTAGTTTCTTACCGCAATCGCTTCGATTTCGATCCCCACATCTTTTGGCAAGCGAGCCACTTCAACACAGGAACGAGCAGGGAATGCGGGGTGATTGTTCTCACGGAAAAAGGCCTCGTATTCAGCATTCACTGCAGCAAAATCGTTGAGATCTTTCACAAAAACCGTGGTTTTGATGATGTCTGCCACTTTCAAACCTGATTGTTCAATAATCGCTTTCACGTTTTCAAGGGATTGACGGGTTTGAGCAACAATGTCTGCTGGGATTTCGTTCGTTTTTGGATTCACGGGAATTTGTCCTGAAGTCAAAACGATGTTGCCTAAATCCACTGCTTGCACATAAGGGCCAATGGCTTGCGGAGCGTTGTCGGTGTGAATTACTTTTGTCATAACATGTCCTTTTTGAGCTGAAAAACCGCTCAAGTTTGAAAGGTTTTTCTCAGTTTGTAAATAGCTTATAATTGCAAAAATTCCAAAAAATCTCACCGCTTGTAAGGATATTTATGAGTATCACTCTAACTGATATTGTTTTGCATCAGTTGCACCAAACGACTGATGAACCGCCGCAGTTGAACACCGTGTTACGCGACACATTACTGCCAATTAGCCCTGAAGCTGAGCAGATGATGTTACAACTGCATCAAGCCTATCAAGGCAAAGCGAAAGCCTATGGCGTATTTAAATCGGAGTCCGTCTTTGCCCAGCAACTCAACCGCTTGCTCGAACAAGAAACGGATTTTCTGCCGTTTAGCCACAGTGCAGCCAAAATGTTGGCGACAGAACTCGGTAAATATAGCTTTGCTTCGGGCGGCACTTTTATTTTGTGTCGTTACACCTTCTTAGCTACCGAATATTTATTTATTGCGTTAATCGACAGTCGCAGTTCAATGTTGGTCGATGAAAAATTAGACGTCAAACGCACCGAATATCTCGATATTTCGCAATACGACATTGCCTGTCGTATCAACTTAACGGAACTTAAATTAAACTCACAATCTAACCGCTATTTAACCTTTATCAAGGGGCGTGTGGGTCGCAAAGTGGCTGATTTCTTTATGGATTTTCTCGCCGCCGAAGAAGGGTTAAATCCGCAATTACAAAACCAAACGCTATTACAAGCAGTCAGTGATTACTGCGAACAGGGCGAGCTGAACGCCACTCAAACCCAAGCGGTCAAAAAACAGGTATTTGATTACTGCAAGGGGCAAATCAACAGTGGCGAAGACATTGCCTTGCAAGAGCTTTCCGCTAGCTTGCCTACCTTAAATGAACAAGATTTCGCTCATTTTGCCGAAAGTCAAGAATATGGTTTGGAAGAAAGCATTCCTCCTGTACGTAATGCATTGAAAACATTGACAAAATATTCAGGCTCTGGCAAAGGCGTAACGCTGAGTTTTAACGCAGAATTATTAGGCGAGCGGATTGTGTGGGACGAACTTTCTGACACTTTAACAATCAAAGGATTACCTGCAAACCTGCGTGATCAGTTGCAACGTAATAAATAATGGCATTTTTTGGGCAATTTGGTATGATTCGCCCAATTTTTCAAAAAAGAAGGTTATTCTATGAAAGTCAAATCTCTCGTGGCGGTATTACTGTTGGCATTAGGCGTAACCGCCTGCTCAACAGTTAAAAAAGTGGTCTATCGCATTGACGTACCGCAAGGAAACTACCTAGAACAAGATAAAATCGACCAAGTAAAAATTGGTATGACGCCAGAGCAAGTTGCTTACTTACTCGGCACGCCCGTATTAAAAGATCCGTTTGAAACCCACCGTTGGGATTATGTGTTTATCAAACGTGAAGGGCATCAGGAACCTATTCAACATACTTTATTTATCTACTTTAATCCGCAAGGCTTAGTCAGTGATATCAAACTAGATAAACCGATTGGATAACTCAATACATTAGGGAGGCGGTCAGATTTGTATCATGTTTCATCGAAACAGAGCAAACTGACCGCTTTTTTATAGCGGCTTAACCCACAAGGAGCACTCTATGAAACTCAAACGAATTATTCATCTTGCATTCTTTTTGCCTATCCTCACATTAACTGGTTGTACCGCTTGGCTATGGGCAGGTGGAAATGGAGGAGGTTTTATTCCCGGATCTGGAGATATTGTAACAACCCATAATGAGACAAAAGAAATTGCCAAAGACACTGTTCGGGCCTTTGGAAAGGCACAAAATAATCAACAAATTGTGATGATGGGTGACACTTATTGGTATTTCATTAACACCGCACACACTAACGAACTTCAAAAATTGCTTCACACCAAACTGCCAAAGGCGTTTAGCACACAGAAAAATCAGCCTTTTGGTCTCTATCTCGACAGTAATGCCAAAAGCTTCTCGACAGGTTATTTCTCACTTTATTACCAGCCAAAAACAACACAAGAGACCAACACGCTCAAAGCTCTCGGTTTTACGCCAACAAAATATGATCCGCAGACTTATAGAAAACAGTACAAGTTCGAGGGGGAGATGTATAAAAAAGCGGACAATATTAAATTAGAATACCAATTTGAAACGGCATTACCTATTTCAATTCGGGTTTCAAAGAGTGAAACTCATATAGATGGTAGCCTGCTCGCAACCAAAGTCGCAACAACCCCTTTGGCATTAGCGGCTGATATCATTTTCATTCCAGCCATGCTTATTATGTTGCCGTTTATGGACTAACTGACTTCTCTATACAACAAGCGGTCACTTTCTCGCTATTTTTTGCAAAAAATGAGGAGAAAGTGACCGCTTGTCATTTCTACTACTTGCGTAAATCATTTGCCTGTTTCAGCAAGTTTTGGCTTTCGGTTAAAAACTGCTCGGAATAGTCGCCAAACCAACGATGCACATTATCAAAGGCTTGGATAAAACCTTGCTTATTACCATTTTTAAAAAATTCAACGCTCTGGGCGAAACTTTGTTGTAGGGATTCAATTACCGCCAAATTTTCCGGTTTGTCAGCAATAATATCCGCGTATAACGCCCCGTCTTGTGCGAAAAGCCGCCCAATCATCGCCAACTCCAAGCGATAAATCGGTGAAGAAAGGGCTAAAAGTTGCGATAAATCGACCGCTTGTTGTGAGAGATGTAGCCCTGCTGCAAAGGTAGAAAAGTGCCGCAGTGCTTGGATATAAGTCATTGAATGATCATGTTTTTCTGCCTCAATCACTTCAATTTTTCCGCCCCAAATCTGAATTTGCTCAAGCAACCATTGGTAACGCTCGGCAAATCGCCCATGGCAACATGCGGTGACTTGTTTAGCGAAGCTGGCAATATCTGGCCCAAACATCGGGTGTAACCCAACCACCGCCCCTTGATGCACTTCCAACATTTTTGCCAACGGCTGCGCTTTGACGGAAGTGAGATCGGCTAAGATCATCTTTTCATTCAGATAAGGTTTCAGTGCTTCCAACACTGCCAACGTATTAGCAATCGGCACCGACACCAACACCAAATCTGCTCCATTTAAAATTGATGCGGCATTCGCCCAGTCATTTTTATCAAGGCTTTCCACCTTATAACCTGAAAGACGGAAATAACGAGCAAACAGCCCACCCAATTTGCCCTGCCCCCCCACAATCACAATTTTCTGCACATTCGGATTGGTCGCTTTAAAGCCGTGTTTATTTTCATTAGCGTAGGATTCTCGCATCACACGCCGCAAAATATCTTCAATCAAGTCCGCTGGCACGCCTTGGTTCTCTGCTTCTTCACGGCGTGCGTTGATCATTGCGGCTTCACGTTCAGGGGCATAAACAGGCAAGCCATATTGATGCTTGATTTTTCCCACTTCAGCAACCAATGAAAGCCGTTTAGACAGCAATTCAATTAACGCTTGATCGACTTGATCAATCTGCTCACGAATAGGAGTTAGAGGATTTTGTTGTGTATTCATACTCTATGCTAATACTGCTCCACAATCAGGGGCTGAATATTTTCTATATTTAATAAATTATGTCCGTAATGCTTCTGCAAATCCAACCAACAGTTCTTCGGTGGTTTGCCAATCAATGCACGCATCGGTGATGGAAACGCCGTATTGCATCTGTTCAAACGGCTGTTCTGAAGATTGATTGCCCGCAAATAAGTGGCTTTCGAGCATTAAACCGATGATAGATTGATTGCCCGCGAGCAGTTGTTGCAACGCATTTTCTGCCACAATCGGCTGGCGGCGGTAATCTTTGTTAGAATTACCGTGGCTGCAGTCGATCATAATCGCCTCTGGTAGACCCGCTTTGCGTAATGCCTGTTCGCACTCAGCAACGTATTGGGCTTCGTAGTTCGGGGTTTTGCCACCACGTAAAATCACATGCCCGTCTGGGTTACCTTTGGTGGTCAGCACCGTAACCTGCCCTTGCTGATTAATACCGATAAATCTGTGTCCTTGTGCTGAGGCTTGCATTGCGTTGATTGCCACACCGAGATTGCCGTCGGTGCCATTTTTAAAGCCTACCGCCATAGACAAGCCCGATGCCATTTCCCTGTGGGTTTGCGATTCTGTGGTTCTCGCCCCAATCGCAGACCAGCTGAACAAATCGGCTAAATATTGCGGGCTGATAGGATCTAAGGCTTCAGTGGCAAGCGGTAAACCAAGCTCCACAAGTTCCAACAACAATTTACGAGCTACTCGCAAGCCTTTTTCCACATTGAAGGTACCATTTAAATTCGGGTCATTAATCAAACCTTTCCAGCCAACTGTAGTGCGAGGTTTTTCAAAGTACACTCGCATCACAATGTAAAGTTTATCTGACAGTTCATCTGATAATGCCTTTAATTTTTTGGCGTATTCAAGGGCCGAAACAGGATCGTGAATGGAACAAGGTCCGATCACAATCAGTTTGCGAGGATCACGTTTGTGAATGATGTTTGAAATCACCAAGCGAGATTGCTCAATCTGCTTGCGTAGATTTTCGGATAAAGGAAATTCCGTTTTAAGTTGCTTGGGAGTGAGTAACACGTACTCATCGGTAATATTGACATTGTGTAAGCTATCTTGATTGACCACAGTGTTCATTTTTATTTCCTAAAAATGTAAAAATAACAATACAGTGTAATTTACCGAGATAGTTGCAAAGTTTCAAGCACTTTTTGTTGAACTTGCTCAACAGAAATACGTTGCATCAACTCTTCACCTTTGGCTCGTGTTGCCCAAGGGAGCTGCTCCCAAGATCTGCCATATTGTTCAAGAATGGCTTGATCGTACACGGAAATCACTTTATCCAAATCGTTATAAGGCCCTGTGCGGCGTGGGTTGTGTATGGCATACAGCCCGATAACTGCGGTTTGCTGTGTAGTAGCAATATGAGCTGGTCCTGAATCGGAAGAAAGGACTAAATCTACTTGTTTAATTAATGCGGTAAGCTGTTTTAGATTGGTTTCCCCCGCAACATTGCAGCAATTAGGGGCTAGTTGTTGAATTTTTGCTGCCGTTTCCATTTCATAAACTGATGGCGAGCCGCAAATAATCACATTGATATTCTGCTCTGCGGTAAAATTTGCTACTTGGGCATAATTTTCTGGCGACCAATCTTTGGCTTTTTTACTAGAACAAGGGGCTATCAGCAGATTTTTCTTTGTTGGATCAATAAATTGTTTTGCATATTCGAAATCGGCTTGGCTAACGGGTAAATGCCAAATTGGAGTTAGATCTGCTACGCCAAGTGCTTTAGCAAACATCATCTGCCCATCTAATACGTGGGGATAACTTGTCTGCTCCACTTTCGCATTCGTAAACAGCCACTGCCCTTCTCTTGCCCGATCACGATTAAAGCCGATTTTAGTTTTCGCTTTGATCCCCAAGGACAACACTGACGCTCGCAATGCTGTTTGCAAATTAAGCAAAAAATCAAACCGCTTGTGTCTCAGTTTTTGCCAAAGTGTAAAAATGCCTTTCCAACCTGATTTTTTATCGTAGGTTATTAACTCAACATTGGGAATACCGGCTAATAAATTTGCTTCCGTCTTGCCGACAATCCAGGTAATTTCCGCCTGCGGATAGTGGCGTTGAATTGCCTGCACCACAGCGAGCGTGTGGCACACATCACCAATCGCAGACAAGCGTAGCACGCAAATTTTCATTGCATCTCCTTACAAACATTTCGCGGGTTTTGGCAGCCCTGCGATTTTGGTTGCTTGTTTGGCAGGACCTTCGGGAAAAAGGCGTTGTAAATAGCGGCTATTGCCTTTTTCTTCGCCAAATTTTTGGGCAAGGGCTTTAACTAACATTCGGATGGCAGGCGAAGTTTTGTATTCTTGGTAAAATTCCCGCACGAAGTGGACGATTTCCCAATGGGCTTCGCTGAGAACGACACCATCTTTAGCCGCAATCGCTACGGCAAGTTCTTCACTCCAGTCGTTTAAATTTTTGAGATAGCCAAATTCATCGGTGGGGAATTGTTGATCATTCAGTTGAATAAAGTGGGACATACAAGCGGTCAGATTTGAGAAATATTTTACAAATTGGGCGAACCATTTGGCTCGCCCGAAAGACAATTAATCGTCGTTGCCAAGCACACCGAAGATGTTTAAGAAGCTGACGAATAAATTATAAAGGGAAACGTATAAATCCACAGTTGCACGAATATAGTTGGTTTCGCCACCGTGAATGATGTTGCTGGTCGCAAATAAAATCCCCCCCGTTGAGAACAACACAAATAAGGCACTAATGGCTAAACCCAACGCAGGGATTTGCAAGAAGATGTTGGCAATCACACCGACTAGCAACACTACGAAAAGTGCGATCATCATTCCCGAAAGGAAAGACATATCTTTTTTAGTGGTTAGCACATAGGCAGAGCAAGCAAAGAATACCGCTGCGGTTGCACCGAAGGCTAATGCAACAATATCCCCCATTCCGTTGCTGACGAAAGCATTGAGAATTGGACCTAAGCTGTAACCTAAAAAGCCGGTAAGTGCAAATACACTCACCAAGCCCATTGCACTGTTAGCTGTGGCACTAGTTAGGAAAAGTAAGCCATAGAAGCCAACTAACATTCCCCACCAAGGTAAACGGGGCAAATTAAGGCTCATGGAAACTATCGCAACGACGGATGAAAAGGCTAACGTCAATGCTAATAAGAAGTAGGTATTACGTAGCACTTTGTGGGTGCTAACTAACGATTCGCCACGTACGGTTGTGGTGAGATTTTGTTGCATAAAAAACTCCTGTTAAATAGAGATAGTTTTAGGGTTAAAAATTGCGGCTAAACTAGCAGAAATCGAAAGAAAGTCAATTGGATTTAACCATTCCAAAAATAACGAACAAAGTGAAAATAAACAGGTGCCGCAAAACAGATTGAATCGACTCTATCTAGCATTCCACCGTGTCCACTAATCATATTTCCCCAGTCTTTCACACCGTGATCGCGTTTGATCGCAGACATCACTAACCCGCCAAGAAATCCCATGATACAGATAACAAACCCGATTGCAGCCGCCTGCCAGTAACTAAATGGTGTGATAGGAGCCATTAATGCGGCTAGTGCTGTAGCAGACAAGATGCCGCCAACGGTGCCAGATACGGTTTTAGAAGGCGATAAACGTGGCATAATTTTCGGCCCGCCCACTAATTTACCCCAAATATATTGTAATACATCGCTTGCTTGCACAGTCGCAATCATAAAAATGAGTAATAAGATATTATTATCACTGTGGAATCCGTCTAGGTTTAAAAAAAGTAACGCTGGCACGTGCGACAAACAGAAAATACAAATCATCGCCATCCACTGCGTTTTAGCAGCTCTTTCTAAAAAATGTTCCGTATTTCCACTCATACTTGCCACAATAGGCAGTAATAAAAAACCATAGACTGGAATGAAAATCGAAAACATGCCATACCAATGGTCAAGCACGAAATAGTATTGAATTGGTAATAACAAATAGAAACAGACCACCATGCTGTAATAATCACTGCGTTTACGATAAACCAGCGTCATGAATTCACGCAATGCCACAAAGGAGATTAAGAAAAATAAAATGGTGGTGCCGATCTGCCCAAATAAAAAAGCGGCAAGTAAAATCAACGTCATCACCCACCACGCATCAATCCGAGCAGTCAGATTCGCAATAGTTGGATTCTTTACGCCATATTTTTGTTTCAGCATCTCACCGATCACACTGGCGATAATTAATACCGCAAATACCGCCGCAAAGATATAACCGACTTGTGGTGTAATCATAACGTTTTCTCCTTCAACGTGCCGCTAGGGGCAAGCTCTAAAAGCAAGCGATGCGAGCGTTCTAAAAAAGCTTGCTTTTCTTCCCCCACTTCAAGTTGAAACGGTTCACCCATACGCACATCGCATAATAAAGGCACAGGCAACAGTTTCCCTTTGGGCAATACACGATTGATATTATTGATCCACATAGGTACAAATTGAATATCTGGATTCGCTTTCGCTAAATGATAAATCCCCGTTTTAAAAGGCTGAAGGGGGATTTCTTCATCGGTATTTCTTGTTCCTTCTGGAAAAATAATCAGCGAATGTGCTTTCAAAGCTTGGCTGAGTTGATCGGTAATTTCTTCGGGATGCTCACTATGACGTGGAATGAGCAACGCATTAAATACATTCTCAACAATAAACTTTCGACAACGTCCACCCAGCCAATATTCCGATGCCGCCACAGGGCGAGTTCGTAACCGCCATCTGTCTGGCAGTGAATTCCAAACCAAAATGAAATCACCATGGCTCGTGTGGTTGGCATAGTAAACCTTACGTTCAGGCTCAAAGGTCATTTCTTGAACGGGCTTAGTTCTCAGCCCAGTCAGAAATGAGACCAGCCGACAAAGCAGATGGTTGGTAAGCCAAGCTAAGGTTTTCTTGATCATCTTTTTCATCGAGCCTCTCCTTAAGATTGGATAAAAAAGAGTAATAATTGCACTTGTGTGGTGTAAACAAGGTATCGCCATAACTTAGCAGCACCTTGAACTCGCAATACAAGCGGTCTGTTCCCACTATTTTTTTGCAAATCCAATATTGAGAGTGCTGAGTCAAGATCTTCAGTGGAAAATTGCTGTCTTGCTAATCCTACAAAGAGCTTTTGATCAAAGTAGATCCGAACATGCCAATAAAGCAACAACGCAAACAGCATCACTTGAATGGAAAACAGTCCTCCACCGAGATATGCAGAAAGACAAAAGATGACAACATTCGCAACGGCAATATAGCGGCTGGTTGCTAAAAGATGGCTAGTAATTAAGGCATTTTTGTCCATTATTTTCTCCTTAGCTTGGCTTAACAAGCGGTTAGTTCCGAGACGTTTTTTGCAAATCCTCAATGGCTGATAATATGGATAAACGACTCTCCTCTGGCAGTACCATTTCAGGACGGGCCAACCGAAGTCGCTCAATGGCTTGTTCAAGTGTTTTACACTCGCCAAATATCACCAACCAAACCAAAATGGCAGCGGCACTTCTACCATATCCCAATGCACAACAAACCAACACATTTTCACCTTGTTGAAGACTTTGCTGAATGCAAACGGCCGCGTTCACTAAGTCTGGTACGGGCGGTGCGACCAAATCTAACATGGGAATAGCACAATATTTTTTGACATTAACACTCGGATATTCGGCACATAGATCCACAACAACAGGGAATTTTTTTGTTTCCGTAATACTGCCGATAAAAAGATTCTCTGTCACTGCCACGGCTTTCTGTTTTCCAAACAGCCATATTCCTATATTGATTCTCACCCCAATTAAATAAGGCAATAATAATAAAAAAGCAGGAACAGATAATTTTCCATATTGATTTTTCTGAAAAACCTTAACCCCTGAATACTGATAGGCAAAGGCGACTAACCATAACGCAACTGAAATCCATAAAACCCATAGCCAAGTACCATTCAAAAATGCAAACAGTGCAATAATGAATCCAGCAAGGAAATAATAACTTGCTAATTTACGTCTTTTTTGATTACTTTCTTTTTTCTCTACGTTTAATGGGGTGGTGCTCTCATAAGGAAATGCCCATATAATCAAATAACCAATTAATGCCCCTGTTGGTAAATCAATAAAATGATGCTGATAGGTGGTTAAAATAGAAACTGCAATCAAACTTAGCCAAATCAATAATGGCAAATGCCATTTTTTAGATAAATAACGCCAATAAAATGCCCCAACAACGATGGTTAAAATAATATGAAGTGACGGAGCTTGATTATACGGCTGATCAAATGCTGCAAGAGAAGAAAAAAGCTGACCTAATACGCCTTCTGTGACTGGTTTTTCCCAACTAAATTGTAATGGAAAACATAAAAAGCCAATAACCGCGAGACACTGTGCAAGGATTAACTGTAAAATATAGCGATGTAATTCTTGACTGGTTCGACACAAATAAAATGCAAGGGCATATAAAAGATTTAACGACCAATACGGAATAATTGTCCAAGCAAGAAATGGGATTTGATATTCCCAACTAAAAATAATTTCAGGCACATTTTCTTGCTGAGCAGTAAACCAATTAGAAAAACCATAGGTGGAATAAAAAAATACACCAACTAAAGCTAAATACCACGTTCTGGTTAAAAATTTACGCATTATTCTTTCTCAGTTCTCGTTGGGCGACCAAAATCGTCATACCATATTCCGTTTGAATAAATAAACTCGTGATCTTCCGATCGCCAATTCCAATCTGTCACGTCAGAAAAACACTTTTTGATTTTTCCCTTAGTATCGATCAACGCAAAAGATGCCGTATTATTCTTATTACAAATGGGATCATTTAATTCTACTAATGCATATTTTGATCCCATAAAAAATGGCGTTGCATAATGATACCGTGGAGAAATCACCCATTTACCTTGGCGATCAATAAATCCATATTTTTCTGTTTTCCCATCTTGGACTGCTAATAATCCCACACTGAATCTTTCTGCCGTAGATAAAAGATGTAATTTAGTTAAATTAAGTACTTCTTTACCCATTTCATCTATCACATAATGATAGGACTCATATTCACTTGCGCCTGTTTTTTTATCCTTTTTATCAACCATTCTTCTCACTAATAGCAAACCATCATTAAATTTATGTATCTCTTGATATTTGCCGTTGGTAATATTTTTTCCTTGTGCATTATATACATCTGAAATTGTCTCTCCTTTTCTATCTCTTTTATTGGTGTAAAAGAATCCCGCCTCATAATTTATATGGGAGAATTCAAAAGGGAGAAGCATTGATAAGTCTGATCGGAATACTCCAAATTTCTGGGTATCTGCCTCTTTAGCAATCAAAAAATCCTTTCCAATAAAGTCAAGATACTCATAGTTTCTATTGAATGCTAACTGACCTGTTTTAATATTAGCCAAATTAAGAATATAAGAAGAGTCAAATTCTACTTTAACCCAGTTATCCATATAAATGGTTGCATCATTCAAATTATAATTAACTTTGGATAAAGCATTATCTTCTGGATTAAAATGATACTGATGATATTCATCTGCAAAATAGTATGGATTAATCATTCTTAGACGAAAATAATCTGGATTTACCAACCAATTCCCTTGATTATTCATCACACCTGTTTTTTCAGAATTAACTACCCCAGCTACAAAATATCCGCTCGCTAGATCTTCTCTTACTAAAGCGATGTCTTTTTCAATCGTTTTTAGCGAATCTAATTCAGTGATCTGCAAAATTATTTCGGCAGGTTTATGTTCATAATAATAAGCAATTTGTATACGACTCTGTTCTAAACTTAATGCTTTTTTTGGCTTATGCGTATTTAAATAATCCTGAAGTTCACTTTCTCTAGCGAGTTTTCCTTGCTTAACTTGAATATGAGCTTGCTTAAGTAAATTCAGCCATTCTTGAACATTTTTTCTATCTCTCTCATTGAGTTTTACTTGTGTTTCCGAGCGAGTTAAATAACTATCTCGGTGACTTTCTTTTACCAGTATATGATTAGCTAATTCAGCAGGCAATTCCAGTATCAAAAAATCATCTTTAACTTCAACAACATTTATTTTATTACCATTAATAGCATGTTCGCCAAGACGATTTTCAATTTTATATTCATTCTTCTTAAAAGTCGGATATTCAATCAATAGCTGGAGATTCTTAATTCTCTCCTTTAAATCAAACACAAAAAGTGGCAGTTCACTTTTTTCAACTTGACTTTTTAAAATAGGAAATACATCGGAATCAATATTATCCTGCTTATTTTCTATATTCTGTTTTGAAAAAAAATCAGGCTCAGTTACTTTTTTACCTGTTACTAGCTCAATCATTTTAGGCTTCAACTGAATACGATATTGTGGATTCTGACGAAAAAAATCCGAAAAATAGAGATAAAACAATAAGCCAATCTCTTGATTACTATAGTCTAATCGAAGAAATTGGTATGGATATTGCACATCATTTCTCAGTGAGAGATTATCAAATAATGTGCTGAAACTTTGTTCTGAAAGAAATTTTCCTTTTACCTCTTGGAAAACACTATCATGCTCTGAAATAGTAAAGACTGGCTCTGCTAATAATGCATTGAGCTTATCAATATCAATTTGGATAAGCTGTGCTAAATTTCGTTCTATTCGAATATATTCGCCATCTTTACTATTAGATAACCCTAACAAATGCTGTTGTAAAATTGGCATATCCACAAAAGAATAAGGCACTGAATTTACATTAATTTCTTGTGCTAAAGTATTATTCCATAGCCCAAATAAACTCAAAAAATAGATGTATTTTCGCATTGATTTTTCCTAAATTCTTAAGCAACAAGCGGTCACTTCTGCCCAAAATTTTGCAATTTTTTTCTCGGAACTGACCGCTTGTCATCAACGTTTTCGTGCAAGGCTAACAGTAAAAATACCGTCTTCATCAATCCATTGATGGATTTTTTCAAAGCCTGCTTTTTCAACGAGTTGATCCATTTCTTGTTGTGATCGACGACGCATTATCCAATCTGGGCTTCCTTCTTTATGGCTGGTTAAGCAACGAGCAATCATCTCTAACTGTGGATGCCAAGGCTGCCCTGTATAAATCAAATAGCCACCTTGTTGAATCGCATCGCCAAAGCCGTACAGCGAATTTAAAATTAACTCATTGTCAGCAAAGAGTTCATGTAGTCCCGAGACAATGCCTAAGGTTGGTGCAGGCTCAAGATCTTGATAATTGGCTCGATCAAACGCATTCACTTGCTCAAACATCGCAATATCTTGCAGATTTCGTTCAAAGATCAATTTACGCCCAGCTTCAACATTAATCGGGCTGTAATCCCTTAAACGGATTGAATGAGGTAAATTATCTGTGGTGAGTGCATCTAAAACATAACGACCATGCCCAGACGCAATATCTAAAACATGAATCGGTTGATCCGCTGCACGTAATTTAGCAAACGCCAGTTGAATCGCTTTACCAATATTCACTTTACGCTGACGAATTCCCCGCCAACCAATAGCATTGAGGTAATTTTTATCAACCAATTCACCAAACTTATTTGTTCCTTGTGGCTGATTTTGATAAACATAATCCAGCGTACTCCCAGAGTCGAAACCCGTTTCTTGTCCCAGCTTCAAGCCTTGACTCCAACGAGCACCTAATTTCATCAGCCAACGGTAGCTTGCCCAGAAAAAGCCTTTTACGGAAAAGAAGGATAATGGCGTGGCTAATTGATCCGCCTCGGTGCGACTAGGACTATAAATATGCGACTGTGAAACATCTACCACTTGCAATGGCTCTGCAAAACGTTCCTGAATAAAACGTCGCACTGCTTTAAGGGCAATTTCTCGATTTTCTTCGCCTAAAGTGTCGTGATAAAACCCTTTAAGCACATGGCGTTCTTTTATATGACTGCCTAAGCGGTTATAGAACTCGTGTTGCGGTTGATGATGAACAACCCAGTCACTTCCTGAAATCAAAAGCTGAATGGGTGTGGTAATCGCTTGAGCATCTGCAACGACTCGTTCAGACGCATCATATAGCCCTAGTAAAATTCGCACGGAAATTGCTCGAGCAATTAATGGATCGTTATTGTAACTCTCTTGGCGTGCTTTATTGTGAGTAAGATAATGTGCTTTAACATAGCTATTCACAAAGAAGTTGCCTTTCCATTTATACATCAAACGTAATCCTTCACGAGCAAAAGGCACATAGAGTTTCACTTTAAAGGCAGGTGATGCCAAAATGGCACAACGAATTTTAGGGGCATAATCATGTAGCCAAGTAGAAACTAACACTGCACCAACGCTCTGTGCGATCACTGCGATATTTTCAAGTTTGATTTGGTAGGTTTGCTCAATATGCTGCATAAAATCTTGAATATCTGCCACCGAAGTGCCCAAACTTGGGCTATCACCTCGTTCCCCAGGGCTATGTCCGTGTCCGCGCGCATCCCAAGCAAAATAGGCAAAGTCGTCTAATCCTAGCTCATCAGCCAGAAACATCATTCGTCCAGAATGTTCGTGTCCTCGATGAAATAACACAATCGCTTTATCATTTTGTCCTTGCAATGCTGGACGATAACGATAAAACAGTTGTGTGCCATCACTCGTTGTAAAATAGTTTTGTTGTTCTTGTTGCATATTCTATTCCTCTAAATTAATCCGTTTCTCACTCGTTTATAGCAAGTCACAATTAGCATGATACAAGCCCCCCACATCAGCCAAACAAATAGGGGAGGGAAAGTCCCTGCAATGGCGTACCAAAGACCTAAAGCACCGATCAAAAAGGCTCGGTCGCTCTTACCTAATGGTCCATCATATCGCCGACTGTTGCCATGTACTTGCCCTAAAATGCCACACATTTCTGTTAATAAAGCAAGCCAAATAAATAATCCGATTTGCCAAAAGTGAAATGGTACGATTAAAGCAAAAGGTAAATAGAGAAAGGAATCTGAAATCACATCAGTCAGCTCGTTAAGATAGCCACCTAATTGAGATTGTTGATGAAACTCTCGGGCAAGCATTCCATCTATGGCGTTTAGTGCCATTCGTAAGAAAAGCCATAAAGGCAATAATAGAAAAAGGGCTGAATGCGTTGAAAAACAACAAAGTAATACCCCAACAAAGACAGAAATAAGACAAGCCAAAACGGTGACTTGATTCGCTGTTACGCCTTTATCATACAAGCGTTGCACTATCGGACGTAACAAATTTTGAAATGCGGGTTTTAAAGAATAAATACTCATAGAGCCCCCACGCTGGGTAAAACGTCTTGCCATTAAAATCTAACTCTTGTGAAAAAGCAAGCATTGATTATTTTGTGAGCTACATCACAAATTTTAAACAAAAAACATGACAAAATTTAACCAAAACGTTAGATTTATTGACAGCATTGATGAGATATCATCAATGTCTTGATGCCATAAATCCTATTATCACTGAAAAGGATACGTTTATGACACAAATACTATCCCCTAACCAAATCTGGATCATCGTTGATCCCAAGCTCTCTTTTTTCTTTCCCATAATTTGATCGTTTTCTTTGTTTGTTTCCCAATCATTTGATTCTACAAAATAAATTCATTTTATTTTGTCCCATTCTCTATTCATTAAGGACGTTACAATGGAAAATTTTAAACATTTACCAGAGCCTTTCCGTATTCGTGTCATTGAGCCAGTAAAACGCACAACACGTGAGTATCGTGATCACGCTATTCTTAAAGCCGGTATGAATCCATTTTTATTAGACAGTGAAGATATTTTTATCGATCTTCTCACTGATAGTGGCACAGGTGCAGTCACACAAGAAATGCAAGCCGCAATGTTACGTGGAGATGAAGCCTATAGCGGCAGCCGCAGTTACTACGCTCTTGCCAATGCGGTAAAAGAGATCTTTGGCTACGAATACACTATTCCGACTCACCAAGGCCGTGGAGCTGAACAAATTTATATTCCTGTCCTAATCCGCAAACGCGAACAGGAAAAAGGGCTTGATCGGAATAAAATGGTCGTTTTTTCCAACTATTTCTTCGATACAACTCAAGGTCATAGCCAAATTAATGGGGCTACGGTTCGTAACGTTTATACCAAAGAAGCTTTTGACACAGGCGTTAATGCCGATTTCAAAGGCAATTTTGATTTAGAAAAACTCGAACAGGGTATTCAAGAAGTCGGTGCCAATAATGTGCCTTATATCGTTTGTACTATTACTTGTAACTCTGCTGGTGGGCAGCCGGTGTCACTGGCGAATATGAAAGGGATGTATGAAATTGCACGTAAATACGATATTCCTGTGATTATGGATTCTGCTCGTTTCGCTGAAAATGCTTACTTTATTCAGCAACGAGAAACGGCTTACAAAGATTGGACCATTGAACAGATCACTTATGAAAGCTATAAATATGCCGATGCTCTCGCTATGTCTGCCAAAAAAGATGCAATGGTTCCAATGGGCGGTTTGCTGTGCTTCAAAGAGAGTTCAATGGAAGATGTTTATAATGAATGCCGCACACTTTGTGTAGTACAGGAAGGCTTCCCAACCTATGGTGGTTTAGAAGGTGGGGCCATGGAACGTTTAGCCGTAGGCTTGCGAGATGGTATGCGTCAAGACTGGCTGGCGTATCGCATAAATCAAATTGAATATTTAGTGAATGGCTTAGAAGAAATTGGCATTGTTTGCCAACAACCCGGTGGACACGCCGCTTTCGTTGATGCCGGTAAACTATTGCCACATATCCCCGCAGATCAATTCCCCGCACAAGCTCTGGCGTGTGAACTTTATAAAGTGGCAGGCATTCGAGCGGTTGAAATTGGCTCATTCCTTCTCGGTCGAGATCCAAAAACAGGCGAACAACTGCCTTGCCCTGCCGAATTGCTACGATTGACCATTCCTCGAGCCACTTATACACAAACGCATATGGATTTTATTATTGAAGCGTTCAAACAAGTCAAAGAAAATGCAAAAAATATCAAAGGGCTTACCTTCACCTACGAGCCAAAAGTGCTCCGCCACTTTACCGCTCGTTTGAAAGAGGTGTAAAACGGCAAAACAAGATGGTGGGCATCTCGCCCACCTTTTGCAAAATTTATTGATCATCTGACCGCTTGTTGCGGTGAGTCTCTCGTCTAAAAGGAAATTGATTATGCAAAAGACACCTTCAATTTTTGGCGGTGCCTGTATTATCGCGAGTGTTTGTGTTGGTGCGGGAATGTTAGGTTTACCAACTTCTGGTGCAGGTGCTTGGACAATTTGGTCGATCATCACGATCTGTTTCACCATGCTAATAATGACGCTTTCAGGTGGGCTACTGCTTGAAGCCTATAAACATTATGATTTACGGGCATCTTTTAATACGGTAACCAAAAGTATGCTTGGTAATACTGTCAATATTATCAATAACTTAGCTGTTTATTTTGTTGGTGGTATTTTACTTTACGCTTATACCACCGCCTCTGGGGAAGTTCTTGCAGGGCTGACCAGCGATTTTATTAAACTCGACTCACGTTTATGGTCAGTGATTTTCGTCTTAGTTTTCTCCTATTTTGTTTGGCACTCCACTCGCATTGTCGATCGTATTTCCGTGCTACTGATCATTTTTATGTCATTCAGTTTTATTCTGAGTATTTCAGGACTCACCGCCAATATCGATCTCGGAAAATTATTTAACCCGCAAAGTAGCGACCCAAACTACGCTATTTATGCCATGGGGCTTCTACCCGTTGCACTCACCTCTTTTGGCTATCATCACTCTGTCTCTACAATGCGAGCCTATTATGGTGATGAATACAAAGCGAAGAAAGCCATTATCGGAGGCACGACAATCGCTTTAACTCTTTATTTACTTTGGGTTATCGCTATTTTTGGCAATCTCTCACGAGATCAATTTGCTCCCGTTCTCGAACAAAGCGGAAATTTAGATGTCCTGCTGGCTGCATTGGGTAATGTGATTGAATCAAGCACACTGAAACAAGCCATCAATGCTTTCTCTATCGCCGCCATCCTATCGTCTTTCATTGGCGTTGGCTTGGGAGTATTTGACTTCTTAGCCGATTTCTTCAAATTTGATAATAGTAAAACAGGGCGAGCAAAATCTTGGGCGGTCACATTCCTACCACCGCTCATCTTATCTGTTGCTTTCCCACTTGGATTCTTAAAAGCCATTGGCTACGCAGGTGCAGTTGCCACCATTTGGACGTGCATCATTCCCGCAATGCTTGCAAAAAAATCCCGCTCAATGCCAAATGGCAACACGGGATTCATTGTATGGGGCGGGAATTTCACCATTGTGTTACTGATTATTTTTGGCGTTGTCACCGCCGTCTTCCACTTCCTTTCCATGTTCAACTTATTGCCTGCCTTCAAAGGCTAGCCCAAACAAGCGGTGACTTCCGACAGATTTTTTGCAAATTTTTTATCGGAAGCCACCGCTTGTCGTCTTCCACCCATAAAAAAACCTCGCTGTTGCGAGGTTTTTGTTGATGATTATTGCAACGCCACAATTCGTTCGTCTTGGTAATCCACCACCACATCTTTATTTGGCAACAATTTGCCAGATAAAATTTGCTGTGCAAGTGGGTTTTCAATTTCTTGCTGAATTGCCCGTTTGAGCGGTCTTGCACCAAACAATGGGTCAAAACCTGCAGCTCCGATATGATCCACCGCCGCATCGGTGACTGTCACGTGATAGCCTCGCTCTGCCATGCGTTTGATTAAACGTGCTAATTGAATACGAGCAATCGCACGAATGTTGTCTTTATCAAGCGGATGGAACACTACGGTTTCATCAATACGGTTGATAAATTCTGGTCGAAAGTGCTGCCCAACCACATTCATCACTACGGCCTTCATTTCGTCATAGTTCATGTTTTCCGCATTTTCTTGGATTAAATGTGAACCCAAGTTTGAGGTCATAATCACCACCGTATTGCGGAAATCAACCGTGCGACCTTGACCGTCGGTCAACCGTCCATCATCAAGTACTTGCAGCAAGATGTTAAACACATCTGGGTGGGCTTTTTCCACTTCATCGAGCAAAATCACCGAATATGGACGGCGGCGAACCGCTTCAGTTAAGTATCCCCCTTCTTCATAGCCGACATAACCCGGAGGGGCACCAACCAAGCGAGACACGCTATGTTTTTCCATAAATTCGGACATATCGATCCGCACCATTGCGTCTTCACTATCGAATAAGAAATTCGCCAAGGTTTTACACAATTCGGTTTTCCCTACCCCCGTAGGCCCTAGGAATAAGAATGAACCAATCGGGCGGTTCGGGTCAGAAAGCCCTGCACGACTACGACGAATGGCATTCGCTACGGCATCAACCGCTTCTGATTGCCCGATCACACGTTTATGTAACACCTCTTCCATTTTGAGTAATTTCTCTTTCTCGCCTTCCATCATTTTTGAAACAGGAATGCCTGTAGCACGAGAAAGCACTTCGGCGATTTCTTCGTCCGTAACACGGGTGCGTAGCAGCTGCATTCCGCTCTCTTCAGACTCATGTTTTTCCGCTTCTGCTAACTGTTTTTCGAGAGTTGGAATGATACCGTATTGCAACTCTGCCATTTTCTCGAAGTTATTTTCACGGCGAGCCTGTTCCATTTTCAAACGAGCATTTTCCAATTCTTCTTTTACGTGTTGTGCACCAAGCAAGGCGGATTTTTCTGCTTTCCACACTTCTTCTAGCTCCGCATATTCACGCTCACGAGCGGTCAGATCCTCACTCAATTTTGCAAGTCGCTGACGGCTAGCTTCGTCATCTTCTTTTTGTAACGCCTGCTGTTCTAATTTGAGCTGGATAATTCGGCGTTCAAGGCGATCAAGCGGTTCCGGTTTGGAATCAATTTCCATCCGCAAGCTAGATGCGGCTTCGTCAATCAAATCAATCGCTTTGTCTGGCAACTGACGGTCGCTAATATAACGGTGCGATAGGGTCGCTGCCGCCACGATTGCTGGGTCAGTAATTTGCACGTGGTGGTGAATTTCATAACGCTCTTTCAAACCACGTAAAATCGCAATGGTATCTTCCACCGTTGGCTCATCCACCAATACTTTTTGGAAACGGCGTTCCAGTGCTGCATCTTTTTCAATGTATTGACGATATTCGTCTAAAGTCGTTGCTCCAACACAGTGCAGTTCACCCCGAGCGAGAGATGGTTTCAGCAAGTTGCCCGCATCCATCGCCCCATCTGTTTTGCCCGCTCCGACCATGGTGTGAATTTCGTCGATGAATAAAATCACCTGACCTTCTTCTTTCGCCAGTTCGTTCAACACCGCTTTTAAACGCTCTTCAAACTCACCACGATATTTCGCTCCTGCGATCAACGCCCCCATATCAAGCGATAATACACGTTTGTTTTTCAAGCCTTCAGGCACTTCGCCATTAACAATGCGTTGTGCTAACCCTTCCACAATCGCCGTTTTACCCACGCCCGGTTCACCAATTAACACTGGGTTGTTTTTGGTACGGCGTTGCAACACTTGAATCGCACGGCGAATTTCTTCATCACGACCAATCACAGGGTCTAACTTGCCACTACGAGCCCGTTCGGTTAAATCAATGGTATATTTTTGCAATGCTTGGCGGGTTTCTTCCGCATTTTGACTATTCACGTTCTCTCCTCCACGAATTTGTTGAATGGCTGCTGTCACTTTTTCTTTAGTCAGCCCGACATTTTTCAGTAATTTGCCTAATTCACCGCTATCGTCCAACGCAGCTAACACAAACAATTCCGATGAAATAAAGCTATCGCCGAATTGTTGTGCTAATTTATCGCATTGATTTAACAAGCGGAAAAGTTGCTGTGATGGCTGAATATTGGTGCCTTGCACTTGTGGCAAGCGGTTGATCATACTCTCCAACTCGCTCACCAATTTTGCCGCTGGCACATTTAATGCCGTGACAAGCGGTGCAGTGGAGCCATCACTTTGTCTCATCAATGCCAACATCAAATGCACAGGCTCGATGTAAGCATTGTCTTTACCAATCGCTAAAGACTGTGCTTCGGCAATCGCTTCTTGGAATTTGCTGGTAAATTTATCGATATTCATAGCGTTCCTTTCAATTGAGTGTAGGGTGAGCCTCGACCCACCAATAAATTCAAAACTGTAATGGTAGGTTAAAACCCACCTTACCATTTAGACAAAACAATAAATTGGGCTTGTCAAGAGTATTTCAAGAGAAAATGTGAAGAAGATCACAAAAAATTATTTAACTGAATAAAAATTCAACGTATTTTGGTGGGTTCGCTGGGCGACGAGTTCGACGGGAAGAGATTTCAGCAATTTGTTCATCGCTGAATTGATCAAGAGGGATATGGGCGTCAATCATAGATACAAAAATCCCCCTTTGGTAAGGGGGATTCTCTCAATTATTTCAAACCAGCCGCTTCTCTTAATGCGGCTGCTTTGTCGGTTTTTTCCCAAGGGAAATGTTCACGACCAAAGTGACCGTAAGCGGCCGTTTCACGATAGATTGGGCGAATTAAATCTAACATTTGAATTAAGCCGTACGGGCGTAAATCGAAGAATTCACGCACTAATTTCACCAAAACGTCATTTGCGACTTTGCCCGTGCCGAAAGTTTCCACCATAATTGAGGTTGGTTCGGCAATACCGATCGCATAAGAAAGTTGGATTTCACAACGATCTGCCAAACCTGCCGCGACGATATTTTTTGCTACATAGCGTGCCGCATAAGCCGCTGAACGGTCCACTTTTGATGGATCTTTACCCGAGAACGCCCCACCACCGTGACGCGCTGCACCGCCGTAGGTATCAACAATGATTTTACGTCCTGTTAAACCGCAGTCGCCCATTGGTCCACCGATCACGAAACGTCCCGTTGGGTTGATGAAGTATTTGGTGTCTTGGCTCAACCATTCGCTTGGCAATACTGGCTTGATGATTTCTTCCATTACGCCTTCAAAAACGTCTTTTTGTGACACGTGTTCTGCGTGCTGAGTTGAAAGCACCACCGCATCAATGCCTTTGATTTTGTTATCTTCATAAATGAAAGTGAGCTGGCTTTTCGCATCGGGACGTAACCAATCTAGTTTACCCGATTTACGCACTTTCGCTTGCTGTTCCATTAAACGATGGGCGTAAGTAATGGGTGCTGGCATCAATACTTCCGTTTCATTTGTCGCATAGCCGAACATAATCCCTTGGTCGCCCGCCCCTTGCTCTAATGGGTTGGCACGATCTACGCCTTGATTAATGTCTGGTGACTGTTTGCCGATCGCATTCAACACCGCACAAGAGTGCGCATCAAAGCCCATATCCGAGTGGGTGTAGCCGATGTCACAAATCACTTGGCGGGTTAAGTTTTCGATATCCACCCACGCTGATGTGGTGATTTCACCGCCCACCAATGCCATACCGGTTTTCACATAGGTTTCACACGCCACACGCGCTTTGGGGTCTTGTTTGAGAATTTCGTCTAATACCGCATCAGAAATTTGGTCGGCGATTTTATCTGGATGTCCTTCAGACACAGACTCAGAAGTAAATAAATTGATTGTCATTTTGCTATCCTTTTGATTTATCTAAATTTTTATGTATAAAACAAGCGGTCAGTTTCGCATCACATTTTGCAAAAAATTGCCATGATCTGACCGCTTGCACAAATTATTTTTGGAAGTTTTTCCATCTAGACGTCTATAATACGTTTTTTCTGCCGAGCTGACAAATTATTTTTCTGATCGTACAACACAAGATTTTCGGTTTTGTGCTAAATTTACCGCAATGAGAGACGATGGATCCCCTAAAATGAAACAAGCAAGCCTCAATTCCCTTATCCACATAATAAAAAATCAATACCAAAAACTGGAAGACTTTTTTACTAAAGGGTCATTTGGCGTAATCTTTTACCCTATTCTTATGCACCCTTGCGTTCGCCATAGTCACTCTTTTGTCGTGAAAATCTTTGCGATACTCTCGGTTTTTATCGGTTTATATTTTTTATTTGCGGAACTCATTGCTATTCTTTTCAGTGATGCCTCGCTTTCGGCTTATCTGCATCATACTATTTTCGAATTAGCACAGCCTCAGGGCACGTTGATTGATGAAAAAGCCGTGTTTAACTCGCCACTTTCCTTTGTAATTCGTGCTTCTTTTCTGACTCAAGGCTACTTGTTTGCGGTAATTTATTGGTTTGCGGTAATGCGAATAACTCACGGAATCCGCCTGATAACAGGGCTTCTTGCCATTTTAATCAGCTGCGGAATGATATTGATCTCTTCCGCTCAAGGCGGTAAATGGACAGTTGGTGGGCTGCAAAATCTAGGGGTTAGCCTCACTTTTTTACTCGGCAATCTTATGCTCATCATCACGGCATTAACCATAAAAGCCTCTGACCTTTCGTTATTCCGACAGTTCAGTGTCATTGCTGGCAGTCTTGGGCTCGCTGCTATTTTAGTCAGCTTATTCCAACCAACCGAATACTTGCCCCTATTAGAAAGAATCAGTTTATACAGCCTGCTCATTTGGGAAATTGCCGCAGGCTTTGCGATTTTAAGACAGGTGAAATAATGACGAAATCCATTCCTTTTTTACAACGTTATCAGCAGCTTATCGAAATCCCTACTATCAGCAGTTTAGAACCGCAATTTGATTTAACCAATCGACCGCTTATCGAATTGCTTGCCAGTTGGCTGGTGGATTTTGGCTTTAAAACGGAGATTATCAAAGTCGAAGGTAGCCGAGAAAAATATAATTTATTGGCGACTTATGGCGAAGGTGAAGGCGGCTTATTACTTGCAGGGCATACAGACACCGTACCATTTGATGAAGGACGTTGGCAGTTCGCCCCCTTCAAACTGACCGAAAAAGACGGCAAATTCTACGGCTTAGGCAGTGCCGATATGAAAGGCTTTTTTGCATTTGTGGTCGACGCCGTCAGCCAAATCGATCTGAGCAAACTCACCAAACCGCTTCGCATTCTCGCCACTGCCGATGAAGAAACCACTATGCTCGGAGCCAGAACCTTTGCTCAACACGCCCACATTCGCCCTGATTGTGCAATTATCGGTGAGCCGACGTCGCTTAAACCGATCCGAGCTCACAAAGGGCATCTAGCCGAAGCGGTGAGAATTATCGGTAAATCGGGGCATTCCAGCGATCCTGCGAATGGCGTAAATGCGATCGAAATTATGCACCAAGCCACTTGCAATTTATTGGCACTAAAGCACCGCTTGCAACAAGATTTTCGCAATGAATTATTCAAAGTGCCTTATCCAACGATGAACTTCGGCAATATCCACGGCGGCGATGCATTAAACCGCATTTGTGCCTGCTGTGAATTGCAGCTTGAAATTCGTCCGCTGCCGCATTTGGCGGTGCAAGATCTGCAAGATTTACTGCAACAAAGCCTTGCCCCGCTGATTGCGGAATATGGCGACCGCATCGAAATTCGTCATCTGCACGGCGGTATCCCCGGCTATGAATGCGAACATTCGGAACAAATTGTACAAGTGGTAGAAAAATTACTCGGCGAGAAATGTGAGTCAGTCAATTACTGCACGGAAGCCCCGTTTATCAACCAACTCTGTCCCACTTTGGTGCTTGGTCCTGGCGCCATCGAACAAGCCCACCAACCTGATGAGTTTCTCGACAGCCGCTTCGTTCGCCCAACGCAAGCGTTGCTGACAAAACTGATTTATCACTTTTGCTAATACAAGCGGTCAGATCCGCCAAAAGATTTGCAAAAAATTTTACGGAACGGACCGCTTGTACCGTAAATTTAGGATAAAAAAAAGCCCTCAACATGGAGGGCAATATTTTTGATCTAATTCTGGAGGTATGAATTGGTGTCTTATTAAAGGAGACAAATAAAACAACGATCAAAAATAAAAACTAAAGGAGGAAATTAGTTGGCTCCTCTTGCTGGACTTGAACCAGCGACATACGGATTAACAGTCCGCCGTTCTACCGACTGAACTAAAGAGGATCAACCGATGCATATAATAAGCGAAAGAAACAACTTGGTCAAATCACTTAACCAAAACTTGCACAACTTTTAACATTGTTTCCTACTGATCAGAGTTCTTTACAAATGGAACAATTTGGTAACTTAGGCAACTGCATTTCTCGCACTGAGAAATTGAGCCCGTCAATCATCAGCAGCTTGCCTGACAAGGTTTTGCCGATATTCATCAAAATCTTCATTGTTTCTAGCGCTTGCAGCGTTCCTACCACGCCAACAATCGCAGAAATCACCCCCGCTTCCACACAGCTCAATACATTTTCACCAAACAGTTGGCTCAAGCATTGATAGCACGGCTCACCTTGCTGATAGCGAAACACCGATACTTGCCCTTCAAAGCGAATTGCCGAGCCCGATACAAGCGGTCGCTTATGACAAAAACATTGCAAATTCAATAAATTACGAATTTCAACATTATCGGTGCAATCCACCACCACATCAAACTGTGGGATCAGCGCGGCCCATTCACTTTTGCTCAATTTCGCATTAATCGTTTCAATTTCAATATGCGGATTTAACGCCGCCAAGCGTTTTTTTGCCGACTCCACTTTCGGCTCGCCGATATTTTCGTCTGTATGTAAAATTTGGCGTTGCAAGTTCGACAGAGAAACCGTATCGAAATCGACCAACGTCAAATGCCCAACACCGCCGCTAGCGAGATATTGCGAGGCAGCACAGCCCAAACCGCCTAAGCCCACAATCAGCACGCGACTGGCTTTGAGTTTTTCCTGCCCGTCAAAATCGACACTTTTCAGCACAATTTGGCGGTTGTAACGCAACATTTCTTGATCGCTGAGTTCCATTATTCTAAAAATCCTTGCAAAAGTTCGTTTAAAAACAGCTTGCCTTGCTGAGTAATTTGCCAATGGCTTGTGGTTTCGCTGAGATAATTTTTCCCCAATGCCCAATCGATTGTCGGGCGAACGATTTCTTGCGACAAGCCTGTGTAGCCTTCAAATTCGGCTTTGGGCGTAGCTTCCAACAAGCGAAAACGATTCATAAAAAATTCAAAAGGGCGATCCGCCATTTCAACCAAATCTTGCTGATACAAATACTCGCCTCGCATATAGCCTTTCGGATGCTTGGTTTTACTAAAGCGGTAGATTTCACCCGTTGGATAGCTTATTTTGCCGTGGGCACCGCAGCCAATCGCTAAATAATCGCCAAACCGCCAATAGTTCAAATTGTGCTGGCATTGAAAGCCTTTTTTGGCGTAGGCAGACGTTTCATACTGCTCATAGCCCGCTCTCGTTAAAAGCTGATGCCCTTGCTCGAAAATATCCCACAATTCATCATCATCGGGCAACGTTGGCTGGCGGTAGTAAAACATCGTATTCGGCTCAATGGTGAGCTGATACCACGAAAGATGCGGCGGGGCGAGTTCAATCGCTTGGCGTAAGTCGTTCAAGGCTTGGGCAACGGACTGATTTGGCAAGCCGTGCATTAAATCCACATTGAAGCTGCGTAGCCCAAAATTTGCAGAATGTTTAGCGAAACTGACCGCTTGTCTCGCCTCTTGGCTGTCGTGGATCCGTCCGAGCTTGAGCAATTTTTCAGGTTCAAAACTCTGAATCCCCATTGAAATACGGTTCACACCACCTTGAGCGTAGCCGATAAAGCGTTCCGCTTCCGCTGTGCCGGGGTTCGCTTCTAACGTGATTTCCAAATTCGGTGCAAAGGCGATCCGCTTTTCAATTTCTGCCAATAAATAGGCAATACCGTCCGCTGAGAACAAACTCGGTGTGCCTCCCCCGATAAAAATGGAATGAATCTTCCGCTCGCCAATCGCCGAGCGATAATGTTCAAGATCCTGCGTAAGATCCGCCAACAGATGCTGAATATAGTCGCGTTCAGGAATGGCTCCCTTTTGAGCGTGGGAATTGAAATCACAGTACGGACATTTCTGCACGCACCAAGGAATATGAATGTAAAGGCTAAGTGGGGGTAAGGTGAGATTCACAGTAAATTCTAACGATAAAAAATAGCGACATTATCCCTTGTCACTATTTGGTTGTCTAGTTTGCAAAAAATTGTGAGAAACTGACCGCTTGTTACCTGCTTGCAAGCGATCAGTTTCTCAGAAAGTTTTGCAATTCATAGGCGGGATTTCCCCGCCCTTTTCATTGATTATCCAAGCAATTTATTCATCCGTTTAATAAACGCTGTTGGATTTTCTAATGTACCACGTTCTGCAAGTAACGCTTGTTCGAACAGCAATTCTAACCAATCGTTAAATTGATCTTCATCGGCAATGTCGGCAACACGTTTGATCATCGGGTGATCGGGGTTGAGCTCAAAAGTGTATTTCACTTCTGGGGCTTGCTGACCCATTGCGGCGAACAATTTTGCCATTTGGGTGGTCATTTCATCACTGTCCGTGGAGACAACCGCAGGAGTGTCCGTCAAGCGGTGGGTAAGTGCCACTTTTTTAACTCGCTCGCCGAAGTAACTTTTTGCTCGTTCTAAGAAGCTGGCAAATTCGGCTTCTTGAGCTTTTTGGCTGTCTTCTTCCTGTTTGTCGGCAAGATCACCTAAATCTAAATCGGATTTGGTGATACTTTGTAGCGGTTTGCCGTCAAATTCGGTTAAATGTCCAAGCAACCATTCATCAATGCGGTCGGAAAGCAACAACACTTCGATGCCTTTTTTGTTGAACAATTCTAAATGTGGGCTATTTTTAGCGGCGGTGTAGCTGTCAGCGGTTACATAATAAATCGCTTTTTGTCCGTCTTTCATTCTTGCAAGATAGTCGGCAAAACTGACCGCTTGTTCGCTACTGTCACTGTGAGTCGAAGCAAAACGTAGCAAGCCTGCGACTTGGTCTTTGTTGGTAAAATCTTCGCCCACCCCTTCTTTTAGCACTAATCCAAACTCTTTCCAAAATTGTTGATATTGCTCTGGGTTATCTTTCGCAAACTTTTCCAACATTTGCAGCGAGCGTTTGGTCAATGCCGAACGCAATGCCGCAGTGGTTTTGTTATCTTGCAAAATTTCACGGGAAACGTTGAGTGGCAGGTCGTTGCTGTCGAGCAAACCACGCATAAAACGCAGGTAATTTGGCATAAAGAGTTCGGCATCATCCATAATGAAGACCCGTTGTACATAGAGCTTCAAGCCGTGTTTGTGATCACGGTTGAATAAATCCCACGGGGCTTTGCTCGGTACATAGAGCAGGCTGGTGTATTCCTGTTTACCTTCAACTTTATTATGCGACCAAAGCAGCGGATCGGCAAAATCATGACTCAAATGTTTGTAGAACTCTTTGTATTCCTCGTCCGAAATCTCATTTTTAGAACGTGTCCACAGGGCTTGAGCTTTGTTGATTTTTTCCCACTTGGTGCCAACTTCTTTCCCTTCGTCATCATATTCTTTGGTGAGAATTTCCACTGGCAAGCCGATATGATCAGAATATTTGCCAATGATTTCGCGTAATTTCCATTCGCTTAAGAAGGCTTTTTCATCATCACGCAAGTGTAAAATCACTTCCGTGCCACGCTCTTTTTTCTCAATGTCGGCAACGGAATATTCACCTTCACCCGCAGATTCCCAAAGCACACCTTGCTCCGCCGAAAGTCCTGCTGCACGGCTGCGAACAGTCACTTTATCTGCCACGATAAAGGCAGAATAGAAACCGACGCCGAATTGCCCGATCAACTGGCTATCTTTGGCTTGCTCGCTGCCAAGAGCGTTTAAAAATTCTTTGGTGCCTGATTTGGCTATTGTGCCAAGATGATCGATGATTTGCTCACGGCTCATTCCGATGCCGTTATCGCTAACCGTTAGCGTACCGAGAGTTTCATCAACACTAATACGAACCCGCAATTCGCCATCGCCTTCGTACAACTCAGGATGAGAAAGGGCTTTGAAACGCAATTTATCCGCTGCATCAGACGCGTTGGAAATCAACTCACGCAGGAAAATTTCTTTGTTGGAGTAAAGGGAGTGGATCATCAATTGAAGCAGTTGTTTGACTTCCGATTGAAAGCCACGAGTTTCTTGATTTTGGCTCATAATGTTCCTTTTGATTAGTAAAATTTTTCAAAAAAATGACCGCTTGTAGGCGGAAAACGAGCTTATAAATAGGGATGAGTGGGCGGATTTCAAGCCACAATTATAAATTTCCTCGCTCTCGAAGGACTTTTTCTTAAATGACTTCAAAAGTGAAGGTAGTTAATCAACAGTTTCCAGACAGCCATACCACTTCACAACGAAGTTCTTCCCTCATTCAGACATTGAAAGTGCCTTTAAGCAGAACAAGCGATCTGATTTTTTCTGAATTTTGCGGCATAGGTAAAGAAAATAGACTTAAATTATTGAGAATAGCTATCAATAAATTAATTTTGATAGCTATTTTTTATTGATTTGATAGTTTGAGGGCCAAAAGCAATCCGCATATAATCCGCCCCGAATTGATTACCTATTACCCTTTTAGGAGATTTTATTATGTCTAAATGCCCATTTGATCATGGTTCAAAAACATTAACTAACGCAGCAGGTGCACCTGTTGTTGATAACGATAACACAATGTCTGCTGGCCCTCGTGGTCCATTACTTTTACAAGATGTATGGTTCCAAGAGAAATTAGCACACTTCGCACGTGAGCGTATTCCTGAGCGTGTTGTTCATGCTAAAGGTTCTGCAGCTTATGGTACTTTCAAAGTTACAGCAGACATCACTAAATACACCAAAGCAGCGGTATTCAAACCAGGTGCTGAAACTGAAGTTTTATTACGTTTCTCAACCGTTGCGGGTGAGCGTGGTGCAGCAGATGCAGAGCGTGATGTGCGTGGTTTCTCATTAAAATTTTACACAGAACAAGGTAACTGGGACTTAGTAGGTAACAACACACCAGTATTCTTTATTCGTGATCCATTAAAATTCCCAGATTTTATTCACACCCAAAAACGTAACCCACAAACTAACTTACGTGATGCAAACGCTGCGTGGGATTTCTGGTCACGTCACCCTGAGTCAATGCACCAAATTATGACATTGTTCTCAGATCGTGGTATTCCTGCGACGTTACGTCACATGAACGGTTACGGTAGCCACACTTATAGCTTTGTAAACGAAGCAAATGAGCGTTTCTGGGTGAAATTCCACTTCAAAACACAACAAGGTCACAAATTCTTCACTAACGAAGAAGCGGCGAAAGTTGTGGGTGAAAACCGTGAATCAAGCCAACAAGATTTATACGAAGCAATCGAGCGTGGTGAATTCCCACGTTGGACTGTTCAAGTACAAATCATGCCTGAAGCAGATGCACACAAACACAACTATGCATTTGACTTAACCAAAGTATGGCCACACGCGGATTACCCCGTAATCGAAGTGGGTGTTTTAGAATTAAGCCGTAACCCAGTAAACTACTTCGCAGAAGTTGAGCAAGCGGCATTCGCTCCATCTAACATCGTTCCGGGAATTGGTTTCTCGCCAGACCGTATGTTACAAGGTCGTCTGTTCTCTTACCAAGATGCACAGCGTTACCGTTTAGGTGTGAACCACCACCAAATCCCAGTAAACGCACCAAAATGCCCATATCACACAACTCATCGTGATGGTGCAATGCGTGTAGATAACAACGGTGGTAACAACCCTAACTATGCACCAAATCGTTTCGAAACTTATGTGCCGACACACGACCAAGTGCCTTTACAAATCGAACGTGAAGCAGCACACTTTGACTTCCGCGAATACGATAACGATTACTACTCACAACCAGCAGCACTTTACAACATCTTCACTGCTGAAGAGAAAGATCGTTTAGCGGGTAACTTTGCAGCAGGTTTATCTGGTGTAACTGTACCTGAAATTGTTGAACGCCAAATGGCACACTTTGAGAAAGTGAGCACCGAATTAGCAAACGCAATCCGTCAAAAACTTGCAAAATAGTTTAGACATATTTTCTCCTTACACAAACTTGTGTTTGCTATAACCCTAAGCCCTACCGCAAGGTAGGGCTTTCTTTTATGTTTTATTTAAAAATTCATTTTTTAGATAAAAAAACGTAACTTATTATTCGATATTTAGGTAAAATACCGAGCATTTTCTCAATAATTAGAAAATCTGAATTTCACGGTGCTAAATAAAGCACAGAATAGAACGTATTCTTTTATTTAAAATAATTAGTAAGGAGCATCAAATGCAAGTTGGTAGTCTTAATGACTTTGTTGGAGAGGTTAAAAATAAAATTCAAGTCATTTTTAAATCAGAGGGTTTTGAAACAACAAATGGATATGGCGAACCCTATTTAAAAATTATTTCTTCAACCTTTAGTGATAACGTAAATTGTGCGATTGTTTTGCCTTCATTAGGGCAGCATCCAAGTGAAGAAATTCGAGTTGAACATGTTGGACAATTAACAACCGAAGTGCTCACAACAAAGCTACGTAAATATTACGGCGGTAGCAAATCTGGTATGAAATTAGAGAATAATAATGGCATTACGCTACCGCAAGGGTTAAGCATTCGCCTATTTGGAACCTTTAATGAACTCGATCACAAACACCCATTATTTGAGTCGCAAGAAATTATTAAACGAATCCTGCTGAATATCAGAAAAATCTATAATCAATTTAATTGTAATGTGGTATTTTCTGCCGCCAGCATGGGCGTAGATACTTATGATGTCGTTTGTGATTTATATGTAGGTTCCATGGTTGTGAATTCCTTCCGCTTCACAAAATCAGTCAATGAAGACGACAGTAATGAGCTAGAAGATGTAATCACGACCGATCTAATGAAACGTATTCAAGCAGCACCACAGAATTATAGTTTGTAATGGAATTACGTCATTATATTACATTAGCTATTGCCGTATTAGCGTTACAGTTTTTACTTTACTGTTTTGCTCGTACGGCAGCTTGGTTATTCAAGCTCTCAAATAGCGGATTTAAACGGTTTGCAATAAGCAGTTATTTGATTGCCAATGGGATGATGTTAATCCACATCACACAGATCGTTCCTATTTTCCGAACCGTTGCCCTCGTGCTTACGTTGCTGCTTTTTCTGTTTCTCATCAGTAGCATCACCTTGGTTATTTATTGGCTCTGCAAGCGGTCAGTTCCGACTAAAAATTTGCAAATCGGGTTACGTATTGCCTACCCTATTGCGTTTTTCGGCTTGGTTGGGCTGGCAATCTACAATGCTTATACCCCTAAGGTAGTGCATTATTCAATCACGCTTGATAAAGCACTGGCTCCTATGCGTATTGGTGTGGCAAGCGATTTTCACTTAGGTAAGTTATTTGGCAGTAATCAGCTTGATCAACTTGCTGATATTTTCAATGAACAGAAAGTTGATCTGATTTTGCTCCCTGGCGATATTATGGACGATAATGTTGATGCCTATCTCGCAGAGCAAATGCAACCACACTTGGCGAAATTACAAGCGCCGCTTGGTGTATATGCCACATTAGGCAATCATGATTTTTTTGGTGCTCAACGCAAAATTGCAAGTGAAATTCAAAAAGCAGGTATTCAAGTTCTGTGGGATCAAGCGGTCAGTTTAGGCGGAAAATTTACCATTATTGGACGCAATGATGAGCTCAATAAAAAACGCCCAGCAACCGAACAGCTGTTGCAAAATGTGGATACATCCAAACCTGTTTTCCTACTCGATCATCGCCCAACTGGGATTGTTAAACACAGCCAATTGCCGATTGATGTGCAAGTCTCTGGGCATACCCATAACGGGCAAATCTTCCCCGCGAATTTGATCACCCGCATGATGTACCGCTTAAACCATGGCTACGAAAAAATTGGTTTAGGGCACTATTTTGTCACATCCGGCTACGGCTTCTGGGGTATTCCAATGCGACTAGGGTCGCAGTCTGAAGTGATGATTATTGATGTAAAAGGACGTTAAAAGCCACCGCTTGTTGAACAAACAAGCGGTGTTTTTTTAGCTCAATTTTACCATTTGATGAGAAGCAAATTGCAGATAAAGCTCGGCTAATGCCACGCCTGTTGGCAACACAAGATCGGGGGCGATCTCGTACAACGGCACAATCACAAATTCTCGATTGTGCATATCATAATGGGGGATGGTGAGCCGTTCAGTTTGAATTTGCTGATTGCCGTAAAGCAAAATATCCAAATCCAGCGTGCGTTCGCCCCAACGGCGTAAACGTACTCGACCTTGTTGATTTTCAATGCCTTGCAGCTTATCAAGCAGCTCGCAAGCGGTCAGTTCCGTCTCGAATTTTGCAACCGCATTGACATAATCGGGCTGATCTTGTGGACCAAGCGGCTTACTACCGTAAAAACGGCTTACTGTAAAATTTTTTGCAAAACTTTCTAAGGAACTGACCGCTTGTTTAAGCTGCTCAAGGGGATTATCCAAATTTGAGCCGAGGGCAATATACACCGTTTCCATCAATTTTCCCCTACGGTTGCTGAAGCTGCTGATTTTTTCTTGCGATGAAATCGACGACGTGGTTTGCGTTTTTTCTTCGGCTGCTCATCACGGAACGTTGGCAATGGTTTCACACTTTTGAGCAATTCTTGGCGTTGTGCATCATTGCTGAATTGGTATTCGTGCCACCACGCACTGAGCTCGACTAAATCGCCGCCTTCAATTTCTGCTCGCATCACTAACAAGTCAAAACCTGCACGAAATTTGATGTGTTCCAACGTTTGTTGCGGGCGTTTACCCGTACGTTTCGGGAACTGAAATTGCAACGCCCAAATATCCCGAATGACTGCGGTATAACGACGATGTAACGCTACAGCTTTGCAGCTCTCCGCTAAAATATCGTTTGCAGCCAATGCCATTGCATCAAAGGTATTCAAACCGCCTTCGTTTTTCAGTTCATCAATTTTTTCTCGCAATGGATACCAAAGCAACGCAGCAAATAAGAACGCCGGATTCACTCGCAAATTATCACGAATGCGATCATCCGTTGAAGTTAACGCTTTGGCTAACATTCTCTCCGCGTTGGAATCATTTTGCTCGGTGAAAAATGGCAATAGTACAGGGAAAAGCTGCTCAAATAGCCCATATTTTCGCAATAATTCATAGGTTTTAAAACCTTGCCCCGATTGCAATAATTTCAACGATTCTTCAAACAAACGGGCAGGCGGAATATGCCCAAGTAAATGTGCCATAGTGCGAATGGGTTCATCGCAGGCTTTATCGAGATACATATCCAGTTTCGCCATAAAACGAATCGCTCGTAGCATTCGTACAGGATCTTCCTGATAACGTACAACGGGATCACCAATCAAACGCAATTTCCCCGCATTGAGATCAGCAATACCGTCAAAAAAGTCAAAAATCAGGTTGTGTGCGACATCGTAATACAAGGAATTAATACTAAAATCGCGCCGTTCAGCATCTTCACGCAAGGTGCCGTAAACGTTGTCTCGCAATAACATTCCGACATCGTTGGTTTTAGAGATTTTTTCGTTTTGACTGTTTTCGTGCCCTGCCCGAAAGGTCGCGACTTCGTAAATTTCTCGCCCATAAACAAGATGAGCTAAGCGGAAACGGCGACCAATTAACCGACATTGACGCCCAAAAATTTTCTGGATTTCTTCTGGGCGAGCATTGGTGGCAATATCAAAATCTTTGGCTTTCAAGCCAAGTAGCAAGTCTCGCACGCAACCACCCACCATATAAGCTTCATAGCCGTTTTTGTGTAATTTATTCACAATCGCTATGGCGTTGCTAGGGAAATCTTTTGGACTGATACCGTACTGGCTGGCACTCACGCTGTATTTCTTATGTTTAATATGAGAAGCCGACACGGAATTTTTCTTTGAATGGGATTTCTTAGATGCGGGTTTGTTATCGTCCGCACAACTTGGTTTTGGACGAGCGTTTAACGTTGGTGTTTCTGTTCTAGCAACCACATGCGATGTATTTCTCGCTTTTTTTTGCTTTGAAAACAAAGATTTGATGTAATTAAAAATAATTCACCTCTAACATACTACCTTCTCCCCTTACGGGGAAGGAACAGATTTGAGCCTCATTCAGAAGCGAAAATCAGAGATAGGGCATTCGCAAAAAATCAGTAACAACTGACCGCTTGTTAGCCCTCTCTCCGACAAAAACTGAATATCTTTTTGCCTGTTTCTCTCCTGCAATCAGGCAAGATACCATATGCATAAAATAGGATAGCATTTGCTATCCTTTCTTTTTATTAGCCGCCCATCTGTTTTTCACGGATTTCGGCAAGGGTTTTACAATCAATACAAAGCTCTGCCGTTGGGCGAGCCTCTAAGCGTTTTAAGCCAATCTCAATGCCACAGGCATCACAATAGCCATAATCGCCAGAATCTAGTTTGACCAATGTTTGTTCTATTTTTTTCAATAGCTTACGTTCACGATCACGGTTACGAAGCTCAAGGCTGAACTCTTCTTCTTGTGTAGCACGATCAGCAGGGTCTGCAAAATTAGTCACATCATCTTGCATTTGGCTTTTGGTACGTTCTGCTTCTTCCATAATTTGAGCGTGCCAGGCTTTTAAAATTTTACGGAAATGTTCAATTTGAGAATCGCTCATGTATTCTTCATTTTCGCCCAGTTGGTAAGGGGTCACGCCAGCAATCGCTAACAAGCTCAGTGAGTTGATATTTGGCACTTGAGTCATAAGTCACTCCTGTTTTCTTTGTATGATTCTTCCCTAAGCACAACATTTTAGGGGCTTCCAAAAAGTGCGTATAAATAGCAGAAGTTCATCTACTTGGCAAATGGATTTTCCTAAATTTGCGAAAGGGGGCATAAAATTTTAAATCACAAGGATCGCAAACGTTTGCTTTATGCTATAATCCCTGCCGTTTTTTTTACTTTTCGAGGTTTTTCCGTGACTACACAACTCAGTTATAAAGATGCAGGCGTAGATATACACGCAGGAAATGAATTAGTTGAACGCATTAAAGCGGATGTAAAGCGTACTCGTCGCCCTGAAGTGATGGGGGGATTAGGCGGCTTCGGTGCATTATGTGCTTTACCGACGAAATATAAAGAGCCGATTCTAGTTTCGGGAACTGATGGCGTTGGAACTAAACTGCGTTTAGCAATCGACTTAAACAAACACGACACTATCGGAATTGATTTAGTTGCCATGTGTGTAAACGACCTTGTAGTACAAGGCGCTGAACCACTATTCTTCCTTGACTACTATGCCACAGGCAAACTTGATGTAGAGGTGGCAAGTTCTGTGATCAAAGGTATTGCAAACGGTTGTGAACAGTCAGGCTGTGCATTGGTTGGTGGTGAAACGGCGGAAATGCCAGGAATGTATCACGCAGGTGACTACGATTTAGCGGGATTTTGCGTAGGCGTGGTGGAAAAATCAGAAATCATTGATGGTTCAAATGTAAAAGTGGGTGATGCTTTGATTGCGTTAGGCTCAAGTGGCCCACACTCAAACGGTTATTCACTCATTCGTAAAGTGTTAGAAGTCAGCGGTGCGAAAGCGGATGATTTACTTGAAGGCAAACCGTTAAGCGAACATTTCCTTGCTCCGACTAAAATTTATGTGAAATCGATTTTACAGCTAATCAAACAGACTGATGTTCATGCTATCGCACATTTAACTGGCGGTGGTTTCTGGGAAAATATTCCACGCGTGTTACCAAACAACGTAAAAGCGGTGATCAACGAAAAAAGTTGGGAATGGCAACCCGCATTCAAATGGTTACAAGAAAAAGGCAACATTAGCCGTTATGAGATGTATCGCACCTTCAACTGTGGCGTGGGTATGGTGATTGCTCTACCTGAAAGTGATGTTGAAACTGCCCTTGCGGTGCTTGAACAAGCCGGTGAAAATGCGTGGGTAATTGGTAAAATCGACGCCCTTGATGAAGGCAAAGCACAAGTGGAAATGATTTAATTCCTTTGATCTCATTATTGTAGGGGCGGACCTAAGTGTCCGCCCGTCATTTTTCGTCTCAAAACCGCCATACAAGCGGTCACTTTAGCTAAAACATTTGCAAATATGAAAAAAATAGTTGTGCTAATTTCGGGCAATGGCTCAAATTTACAAGCCATTATCGACGCCGTTGCTGCAGGCAGAATTCAAGCTGAAATTTGTGGCGTGATTTCCAATAAAGCCGATGCTTATGGTTTAGAACGAGCCAAAAACGCAGGCATTCCTACTTTTGTCTTTACTCGCAAATCCTTTGACAGCAATCTCACAATGGATAATGCCATTGCCGAGACAATCACCGCACTCCAAGCCGATTTAATTGTGCTTGCTGGCTATATGAAAATTCTTACGGCAGAATTTACTCAGCGTTTTGCAGGCAAAATTCTCAATATTCACCCTTCTCTATTGCCGAAATACCCTGGGCTGAACACTTATCAACGAGCGATTGATGCAGGAGATACTGAACACGGTATGAGTATTCATTTCGTCAATGAAGAAGTTGATGGCGGGGCAGTTGTACTGCAAGCGAAAGTGCCAATCTATCCTGATGATGAAATTTCGGATATTCAAGAACGTGTGCATGAACAAGAACATCGTTGCTATCCTTTGGTAGTGCAATGGTTCTGTTCGGGGCGTCTAATACTCAAAGAGAGGAAAGCATATTTAGATGGAGCATGTTTACCTGCTCAAGGATATGCCTTAGACTGAGCTTGTTCGTTTTTAACTATCAATGCAATAATAACAATAAATATTTTCTTAAGATTTTTTTAAGATTTATCTGGTCTAATAGCCACATCTAAGCAACACTGCTTTGATTATGTTGAAATCTTACTTAGGAATTGATTTATGAAAAAATTAATGACATTTGTCTCTGTTCTGACTCTTTCTACTTCTGCGTTTGCCGGCTTCCAAGGTCACAATGCGGCCGTTAAACAGCCAACAACGGTTGCACAAGCAAAAAAAGCATACGATGATACTACTGTCTCATTACACGGTTACATTGTGCAAAAAGTGGGTAACGAGAAATACACTTTTAAAGACAATACGGGACAGATTCGTGTGGAAATTGATGATGAACTTTGGGGTGGATTAACCGCTACGCCAAAAACTAAAGTGCGTATTTATGGTCAAGTTGATAAAGACAACGGCAAAACAGAAATTGATGTAACACGTATTTCAAAATAAGGAGTTGAACATGAAAAAATTCGTATTAATTTCAGCATTACTCGGTACATTGACCCTAACAGCCTGCAGCAACCAAGGCAATGGTCAGCAAGTATTTGGTGCAAATTTACCATCAAGCCAAATCAGCGTAAAACAAGCATTATCTGCACGTGATGATAGCTATGTTACTATTGAAGGCTCTATCGTGAGCCAAGTTGATGACGACGAATACATGTTTGCCGATACAACTGGTCAAATTCGTGTTGAAATCGATAACCATATTTGGCGAGGTCAAAATGTTACCGCTCAAGATAAACTCCGCTTATATGGTGAAATCGATAACGAATGGAACAAAACAGAACTTAAAGTGCGTGAATTAACGATTATTAAGTAGTAAACATGGGAGCAAGAAGCTCCCATTTTTTATCTCCATTTTTCTTCATAAAAAAAACTAATCTAAACCAGCAATTTATATCGCCCACCTTGATAACCAAAGTTTGATCAAGTTCACATTTTTTTATTACTGAAATCGGTATGATCACGCTAACATTTTGATAACAACAATCCATTTAGAAGGAAATTAAAATGAGCAATACTCGAATTGAAGTTGATTTACTCGGACAACGTGAAGTTCCAAATGATGCTTACTGGGGCATTCATACGCTGAGAGCGATAGAGAATTTCAATATTTCAAAAAACGTGATTTCAGACGTGCCTGAGTTTGTGCGTGGTATGGTAATGGTAAAAAAAGCCACGGCTATGGCAAATGGTGACTTAGGTGCAATCCCGAAAAAAATTGCAAAAGCTATCGTACAAGCGTGCGATGAAGTATTACATAATGGTCGCTGTATGGATCAGTTCCCATCTGATGTTTATCAAGGTGGGGCAGGTACCTCAGTGAATATGAATACAAACGAAGTCATTGCCAACCTTGCACTTGAAATTTTAGGTCACAAAAAAGGTGAATATAAAGTTGTGAATCCAATGGATCACGTCAATGCAAGCCAATCAACTAACGATGCTTATCCTACAGGATTCCGCATTGCGGTATATAACAGCGTAATGCATTTGATTGCAAAAGTGCTTTATTTACAACAGAGCTTTGAATCCAAAGCAAATGAATTTGCGAATGTCTTAAAAATGGGACGCACTCAGTTACAAGATGCTGTGCCAATGACTGTTGGGCAAGAGTTCAAGGCCTTCTCTGTCTTGCTTGATGAAGAAGTTAAAAATCTTAAACGAACAGCTGAATTATTGTTAGAAGTCAACCTTGGTGCAACTGCAATTGGAACAGGATTAAACACGCCAGAGGGCTATTCTAGCTTAGCCGTAAAATACCTATCTGAAGTTACACAATTACCTTGCGTCCTTTCTGAAAACTTAATTGAAGCGACTTCTGACTGCGGTGCTTATGTGATGGTGCATGGTGCCTTAAAACGGACAGCCGTCAAACTTTCAAAAGTATGTAATGATTTACGTTTGCTTTCATCTGGTCCACGTGCAGGTTTAAATGAAATTAATTTACCTGAATTGCAAGCTGGCTCATCAATTATGCCAGCAAAAGTGAACCCCGTTGTACCTGAAGTCGTCAACCAAGTCTGCTTTAAAGTGATTGGTAATGATGCAACAATTACCTTCGCGGCGGAAGCTGGACAATTACAGCTCAATGTTATGGAACCAGTGATTGCACAGTCTATGTTTGAGTCGATTGAATTGCTATCAAATGCGTGCGTCAACTTGCGTGATAAATGTATCGATGGCATTACGGTAAATAAAGAAATTTGCGAAAACTACGTTTTCAATTCAATTGGCATTGTGACTTATCTCAATCCATTTATCGGTCACCACGAAGGGGATATTGTAGGCAAAATTTGTGCAACGACAGGTAGAAGTGTTCGTGAAGTCGTACTTGAACGTGGTCTTCTCACCGAAGAACAACTTGACGACATTCTTTCCGTTGAAAACTTAATGAATCCAAAATACAAAGCAAAACGCTTTGAAGACGAATAATCGTTACTTTTAGCATAACAAAGGGCGTTCAATATGAACGCCTTTATTTTTTTACTCTTTTCTTCAGCCCATTTCGATAAAGCGATAAGAAATCCAATGCCGATAAGGCTCATTTGCTTTGGATATCCCACCTAAATGCCACCATTCAGGGTGATTTGGCGTGTCAGGGAAAAATTCAGGTTCTAACGCAATACCTGCGTAATCAGGGTAGGTTCCGCCATTTAAATTCGGCTGCCCGTTGAGCCAGTTGCCCGTATAAACTTGTAATACTGGCTTACTAGTGCGAAGCTCCAAACGCAAATCCGCCACCGACAGTATCGCATCAGGCGAACAAGCGGTTAGATCCTGCGGATTTTTTGCAAGTAAGAAGGCGTGATCGTAACCTTTCACCGCTTGTTGATCTCGCTCCGTCAGCAGATCTCGCCCGATCGATTTTGACTGGCGGAAATCAAAACTGCTGTTTTCCACCGCTTTCAGATCTCCATTTGGAATGCCATCTGCTGCTACTGGTAAATAGTGATTGGCATTGAGCTGCAATTGATGCTGATGAATGGTCGGCTCGCCCGACAAATTGAAATAGGCATGGTTAGTTAAACAAAGGGGCGTGTCTTGATCGCTTACCGCATTAAATTCAATGTCTAGCTGATTGCCATTTAAGCGGTATTCCACCGTTGCTTTCACTTCGCCGCCAAACCCTTCTTCACCATTTGCAAAAGTTTTAGCGAATCTGACCGCTTGTGAATCGGAAAACTCCACGGTCCACAGGCATTTATCTGCCCCCACTTCGCCTCCGTGCAAGTGATTATTGCCGTTGTTGCGAGCCAACACAAACTCCTTGCCGTTTAAGGTATAGCGACCGTTGGCAATACGATTGGCATACCGCCCTACCGTCGCCCCAAAATAAGCACTCTGTTTGTCCCAATTTTCTGCCGTGGTAGAGACTAGCACTTCCCGCTGTTCATTCGGCAATTTCACCACGCAAGAGAGCCAACTCGCTCCGAAATCGGAAAGGGAAATTTTTAGGCGGTTGTTTTCTAAGGTATATACATTCACAATGATTATTCTCCGAATAAAGTTCATCCCCAACTTTAGCGGGGGAAATACCTTTGCCTAGCAAGGTGGTCAGGGGAAAATTTGCAAAAAATCAGAAAAATGTGACCGCTTGTCATCCCCTTCTTATTGATAGTGCTCGTATTCACACACGACTTTTTATCGGTGTGAGACAGGGTGACATCATCATTAATATATCAAACTAAACCAAATGCACTCCGTCATTTGCCGTACAAACGTAGAAGGTTTCTTGAATGCCCGTCTGTTTTTGATAGTTTTCGGCGATGAGTTTACGCAGATCATCGACTTTTTCATTTGGTACTAAGCAAACGATACAACCGCCAAAGCCACCGCCAGTCATTCTCGCTCCGCCATTTTTACCGATAGCGACTTGAGCCAGCTCAACTAAATAGTCGATTTCTGGAATGGTGATCTCAAAATCATCTCGCATGGAATCGTGGGAATCTGCCATTAACACACCTAATTTTTGCATATCACCCGCTTTCAATGCTTCTACGGCTTCTAACACACGATTATTTTCGCTGATCACATGTTTGGCTCGTTTGTAGGCAAGTTCGTCCAACTCTTGTAGCTCAGCAGCACGTTCGATAAATTGTTCGGGGCTAACATCTCGCAAGGCTTTCACGCCGAAAAATTCAGCCGCTTTTTCGCACTCTTGGCGACGGCTATTGTATTCGCCTGTGACTAAATCGTGTTTCACATTGGAGTTGATGATTGCAATCGAATAGCCTTGTGGCACAGGGGTTGGGGTGATGTCGAGCGTTCGACAATCGATCATCACTAAATGATCTTTTTGCCCCAAGGCGGAAGTGAGCTGATCCATATTGCCGCAGTTGGCTCCCACGAATTTATTTTCCGCTTCTTGCCCAATCAATGCGATCTCCGATAAGCTTAACGGCAAATTACCAAGCACTTGGCAAGTTTTGCCAATGGAAATTTCCAACGCTGCTGATGAACTTAACCCAGACGACATCGGCACATCGCTGGTCATCGCAATATCCGCTCCTTGAATAAATTCAGGGCATTTCGCTTGCACAAATTTCACCACACCCCGCACATAATTTTTCCATTTGTCTTCACTTTGCGGAATGGGCTTTTTAATATCGAAAGCATCCGTTTCATTAATATCAATCGCATACACTCGCCAAAGGGAGTCACTCCGTGGAGTAAAACTGACCGCCATACCGTAGTTGATCGCACACGGCATCACAAAGCCATCATTGTAATCTGTATGCTCACCAATGATATTCACTCGCCCCGGGGCGAAAACCGTTTGCTTAGGCGAATAACCGAAATGCTGTTCAAATTTTTGCTGTGAGAGTTCAATCGGGTTCATATTTCTTCCTTTTTAGCTATTTTTGTAATGAATTTCATCGCTCACCGCACGCAAGCGTTCTGCCGCTTGTTCAGGCGTTAAGTCACGTTGGCTTTCGGCTAACATTTCATAGCCGACCATAAATTTACGCACTGTTGCCGAACGAAGCAGTGGTGGATAAAAATGTGCATGCAGTTGCCAATGAGTATTTTCTTGCTGATTGAACGGGGCGAAGTGGAAACCCATCGAATATGGGAAGCTGATCTTAAACAAGTTATCGTAACGGGTTGTTAGCTTTTTCAACGCGAGGGCAAGATCTTCTCGTTCCGTCTTATTAAGCTGATTGATATTAGTGAACTGTTTCGCTTTAGGTAGCAGTAAGGTTTCAAATGGCCAACTTGCCCAATACGGCACAACAGCCAACCAATCTTCCGTTTCTACGACAATTCGTTCTTTAAACTCAAGTTCTCGTTTTGCATAATCAACTAACAATACCGAGCCGTATTTTTGCAGATAATCGGCTTGGCATTGATCTGCAATGGCAATTTCGTTTGGCAGAAAATTACTCGCCCAAATTTGTCCATGGGGGTGCGGGTTAGAACAGCCCATCATTTCGCCTTTGTTTTCAAAAATCTGCACCCATTGATAACGTTGGCTTAATTCATTCACTTGTGCTTGCCACGTCTCAATCACTTTTTCAATTTCTACCGTAGTTAAAAGCGGCAAGGTTTTACTGTGATCAGGCGAAAAGCAGATCACTCTGCTCTCGCCTTGAGTATGAGAAATGCGGAAAAGCGGATCATGATTTTCAGGAGGACAAGGCGTATCGGCAAGTAAGGCAGAAAAATCGTTTTTAAAAACAAAAGGTTCCGTGTAATTCGGGTTCACTTCGCCCGTAATGCGTTTATTGCCTGGGCAGAGATAGCAAGTCGGGTCGTAACTCGGTTTTTCATCTTGCACTAAGGCTTCTTGTTGCCCTTGCCAAGGACGTTTAGCACGATGAGGAGAAACTAAAACCCACTGATTTTTCAATGGGTTAAAACGGCGATGGGGATGATCATTTTGTACAAATGGCTCGTTCATAACCTTTCCTTTTTTGCATATTCGACAATGTTCGAAAGTATAACCGAAAGCAAAGGAAAGAGAATGTGACAGAGATCACAAAACGAGTCAAAAATCGCCCTACAAGCGGTCAGTTCCTGACAAAAATTTGCAAATCTTTATGCGGAACTGACCGCTTGCACTCTTTATTAATCGAATCTAAAAAGACGAAGCCCTGTGGAATACAGGGCTTCGTCCTTGAATTAAATACTCTTCACTTTTTGGGTGCGATCAATCGAAGGTAAATTTTTACTTTATTCCAATTCCTTTCCTTTCAGTTCAGGAATCAAGAAAATCGTTGCAATAATATCAACGACATAAATAAGTGCTAACATCGCAATCGCTAATTGGAAAGAATACGCAGAAACCACTGCCCCAACGACTACTGGACCAAACCCACCGACTGCTCGCCCTAAGTTGAACAACACATTCTGTGCGGTTGCACGTGCTTGGGTTGGATAGGCCTCTGCCATTAACGCCCCGTATCCCCCCATCATGCCATTAACGAACATGCCTAAAAATGCCCCAGCAATCAACATTGCGGTCGGATCTGTTAATTGAGAGTACGTTAAGATGCTAATCACCGCCCCCGCTTGGAACAAAATAAAACTCGGTTTCCGTCCAATTCGATCTGCGAGCTGACCAAAAATCCAGATTCCCAACATCATTCCGCAAATGGTTACCGCGGTCCAAAGTCCTGATTTCGTTAAACTAAAGCCGAGTTGCTTAGACAAGAAATTCGGCATCCAAATCATAATGCCGTAGTAGCCGAAATTTTGTACTGAAGTCAAAACTACGATCCCTGCACTGACTTTAGCGGTAGCTTTATCTTTCACCAATAATTTGAACGATTCAAACTTTGAGGCCGTTGGCGTACTCGCTGCTTTTTTTACGAAGACTTCAGGCTCATGTAATTTCGCCCGTAAATACCATGCTACAAATGCAGGGAAAATGCCTAAAATGAACATTCCTCGCCAACCAATGTAAGGTAACAATAATGGCGTCAGCAATGCCGCCGCTAGTACCCCTACTTGCCAACCTAATGCAACATAGGATGCGGCTTTTGCACGGTGTCTTGCCGGCCAGGCTTCGGCTGCCAATGCCATACCAATACCAAACTCACCCCCTAAGCCAATTCCTGCAATGGTTCGGTAAATAAGTAGATCCCAGTAGCCTTGAGCAAGTGCACAAAGTCCAGTGAAAACGGCGAATAATACGATTGTCCAAGTCAGTACTCGAACGCGTCCGTATTTATCACTTAAAGCCCCAAAAATCACGCCTCCAGCCACGGCACCAATCAGTGTCCAAGTAACAAGAGAGCCTGCTTGAGAAGGAGAAAGGGCAAGATCTGCCGAAATTGCGGTGAGCATAAAGCCCAAAATGAGAAGGTCAAAACCGTCCATTGCATAGCCGACGGCAGAGCCAAGTAAGGCTTTCCAGCCATACTGATTTACTTTATGAGTCATTTTTATTCCTTTTGCTACTCACAGGTAGCCTTTAAAAGTGTAAATTGTGCCAATAAAAAGGCGACGTAGTTTATAGCCTATTTTCTTGAGACTCAAGTATTCATTGGATTTCAGTGCTTCAATTGCAAAAAATCCCAACAAACTGACCGCTTGTTGGGACTCTTATTACATTTCATTTTTCAATCGATGAATCAACTCTGCATTGGCTGGTGGGAATTGGCCCTCCTCAAGTTCGGCTTGGTCGATCCAGAAGCCTTCTTGCCCTTCCCGTCCGAAGGGTTCCCCGACCCATTCTTCAACTAAATAAAAGAAAAACTCGATACATTTTGTTGGGTATTCAAAGCGAAAATGCTCGTAGGGAAATGCACTTAAAATATGAATACCGATTTCTTCTTCTAATTCGCGAGCAAGAGCTTGTTCAGGTGTTTCGCCTGCATCGACTTTTCCCCCCGGAAACTCGAGGGATTGAGCAAAATCTTGCCCCTCAAGCCTTTGGGTGAGGTAGATTTGTTTAAATTCGTTGCGGATAATTCCCGCAGCAACTTGAATAGTGGGTTTAGACATCATTCTTCCTAAAGCAAGCGGTCATTTTTGTCGAGAAATTTGCAAAATTTCCCTCAAATCTGACCGCTTGCTATCACTCATTATGCATATTTCGCTTTGCTACCGTGGCAATGCTTGTATTTTTTACCTGAACCACACGGGCAAGGCTCATTTCGACCGATTTTAAGATCCGCAAGATCTTGTTCACCGTTTTCGGTTGCCGTTTTTTGTCCTTCTTCGTGGTAGTGCGAAGCTTCTTGTTCTGCGGCAGCTAAACGTTCCCGCTCGGCTTGCTCCACTTCTTCTTGGCTACGCACTTGAATGCGGCTGAGAATGCTGATCACGTTCGCTTTCAAAGCATCAAGCATATTAGTGAACATTGCAAATGACTCTTTTTTGTACTCTTGCTTCGGATCTTTTTGAGCATAGCCACGTAAGTGAATACCTTTACGCAGGTAATCCATCGCAGAAAGATGCTCTTTCCAAAGTTCATCTAAGTTTTGCAACATCACGCCTTTTTCAAAGCTACGCATAATTTCTGCCCCAACCATCGCTTCTTTTTGCTGATATTGCTCCTTGGCGATGTTGATAATACGTTCACGTAAGCGATCTTCATCGAGATCTTTTTCTTCATCGAGCCATTTGGTGAGTGGCAATTCCATACCGAACTCTTTGTTTAAACGTTCTTCAAGGCCTGGCACATCCCACATTTCTTCGATAGATTGCGGCGGGATATATTGGTCGATCACGGCATTAAACACGTCGGCACGAATGGTGTCGATCATCGCTGAAATATCATCTGCTTCAAGTAGGTAATTACGCTGTTCATAAATCGCTTTACGTTGTTCGTTTGCCACATCATCGTATTGTAAAAGCTGTTTACGACCATCAAAGTTGTGGGCTTCTACTTTCGCTTGAGCTGAGGCGATCACTTTGGTCAGCAATTTCGACTCCATCGCCTCCCCCTCTTCGGTGAAGGCTCTACGCATCATATTCAGTTTGCCTTCATTTAAGTAAATTCGCATTAAGGCATCATCCAGCGATAAATAAAAACGAGAGGATCCTGGGTCACCTTGACGCCCTGAACGACCACGCAATTGGTTGTCAATACGACGAGACTCGTGGCGTTCGGTACCAATAATGTGTAAACCACCTGCTTTCATCACGATATCGTGGCGTTCTTTCCACGCCGCCTTGATCGCTTCAATTTGTTCTTCCGTTGGGTTATCTAATTTGGCAATTTCCGCTTTCCAGTTACCGCCAAGCACGATGTCCGTACCACGTCCCGCCATATTAGTGGCGATTGTTACCGCCCCTGGATAGCCGGCATCGGCAACGATTTCCGCTTCTTGTGCGTGGAATTTCGCATTCAATACTTTGTGTGGAATACCCGCTTTATTTAAGGCTTCCGATAACGCTTCGGATTTTTCAATCGAAATCGTACCAACCAACACTGGCTGCTGGCGAGCGATGCACTCTTTGATATCTTTAATCACCGCTTCAAATTTTTCTGGTTCACTCTTGAACATCAAATCCGTTTTATCATCACGAATCATCGGACGGTTGGTTGGAATGACGACCGTATCTAAGCCATAAATTTGTTGAAATTCAAAGGCTTCTGTGTCGGCGGTTCCCGTCATCCCCGCTAATTTTTCGTATAAACGGAAATAGTTTTGGTAAGTGATAGAAGCAACGGTTTGGTTTTCACCTTGGATATTTACGCCCTCTTTCGCTTCAATCGCTTGATGTAGGCCGTCTGACCAGCGACGACCTGCCATTGTCCGTCCTGTATGTTCGTCAATGATCACAATTTCACCATCTTTGACGATGTAATCCACGTTCACCTCAAACAATTTGTGAGCACGCAATGCCGCATAAACGTGGTGTAACAAGCTAATGCGAGCAGGGTGATAGAGACTTTCACCTTCGTGCATCAAGCCCATTTGGGTCAATAAATCTTCGACTTTTACCTGACCACGCTCGGTTAAGTGGGCTTGTTTGCTTTTGAGATCTAAGGTGAAATCGCCTTCGCCTGTGTATTCTTCGGTGTCTTCTTTATCTTGAGCGATCAAATGTGGAATGATTTTATCGATCGCTTGATAAATTTGAGTAGCATCTTCTGCCGGCCCTGAAATAATTAACGGGGTACGGGCTTCATCGATCAAAATAGAATCCACTTCATCAACTAACGCATAGTGCAGCGGGCGTTGAAAACGCTCTTCTTTGGTGTGAGCCAAGTTATCACGCAAGTAGTCAAAACCGAGTTCACTATTGGTCGCATAAGTAATATCGGCAGCGTAAGCAGCACGTTTTTCATCATGTGGCAGACCTGGGATATTGACCGCCACACTCATGCCTAAAAATTCAAATAATGGACGGTTGGTTTCTGCGTCACGACGCGCCAAGTAGTCATTGACGGTAACAACGTGTACACCTTTGCCAGTTAAAGCATTAAGGTAGCAAGGCAGCGTTGCAGTTAACGTTTTCCCTTCCCCAGTACGCATTTCGGCGATGTTACGTTCGGTCAGTACCATACCGCCAATCATCTGCACATCAAAATGACGCATTCCGAGCACACGTTTACTCGCTTCACGTACGGTAGCAAAGGCTTCGTGCAGGAGGCTATCAAGGCTTTCTCCGTCGGCTAAACGCTGTTTAAACTCCGCCGTTTTTGCTTTTAATTCTTCGTCGGTTAATTTTTCAAACTCTGGCTCTAATTTGTTGATTTGTACTACACGTTTGTTTAAACGGCGTAAAGTACGGTCGTTGCTGGAACCAAAAATCGCTGTCATCAATTTAGTAATCATAAACATCCTTTCATATATAGTATGCGTGGGCTTTGTCCCACTGTTGTAAAATTCAGCAAAAATCTGACCGCTTGCACGGTATTAGTGAGTCCCCCCACTACGGCAGTCAGCTTCCCCTTTGAAAAAAGGGATTAAGGAAGATTAACTTTATACGAAAGGTCCAGCTCGAATTGGCGGGTTCGTGATGGCATACAAGCGGTAAGATTTTGCAAAAAATTCGCAAAAAACGACCGCTTGTTTGACGATTTGAACGGAATGTTGCGTTTGTGATAAGAAATGGGCTTGTTCGATATCGGCTTGTTGAGCCGCAAATTCGCTGACGGTTAAAGTTTGTGCTACGGGGCTTTGTTCGGTTTCTTTAGCAACTTCTGCCGTTGGCAACGCCAAAATCGCAACCATTCCTAATAGAAGTTGCGACCAAAATGCAGATTTATGTAGTTGCCGAAAAAGTCCCATTACAATTAAATGACTGAAAAAAGTGTGCCGATTATACGCTAGTTTTTGTAGAATGGGCAGATTATTGGGTCAAAGCAGCAAAAATCAAGGGAAAATGCGAAAAGACGATGAAAATTCAGCCATATAAAAATATCAGCGAGATTTTGCAGAACTCTAGCCTCGCAAAGCTTGTCGAACGCAGCAATAAAATTAACGAAATCCATCGAAAAATTCAGCAACGGTTGCCAGAAGCATATCGCAAGCTTTACCGTATTATCAATTTATACGATAATTCGCTGGTGATTGAAGTGCAAAATGCAACGGTTCGGCAAGGTTTGTTACTTCAACAATCCCTATTGCTTAAACTGATTCAAGTGGACTTTCCACATATCATTGCTTTAGAATTTCGAGTAAATCCTGAATTTAAAGCAAGTTAATCTTAAAAAGAGGATAGAAAAATGAAAAAATTCGCTCTCATTGCAATAACGACGCTGTTAGGAGCTTGCTCGCTACAATCACAAAAAACCGTTTCAGGCATCTATCAAGGTACGCTTCCTTGCTCTGACTGTGAAAAAATTCAAGCTAAATTGACATTAAATCACGATAAAACCTATCAATACTCTACCATCTATTTCAAAAATAAAAAGCAGCATCTATTCGTTGAGAAAGGTTTATATACTTGGGATGACCAAAAAGAAAACGTTATCCGTCTAAGTAACTCAGGAAATTTGGCATTACAAGTAAATCAAGATTATGTAGAACTGTGTGATTCACAAGGCAATGTGGCGAAAAATCAAAATAACTATAAGTTATACAAAATGAAATAGCCGTTTTAGTTTACATAAAAGTGAAGGCTGAATAGCACCCCGCACGTCAAACGTGCGGTTTTAAGTAGTCCATTCTTTCTTCGAAACACTATTCGAGATCGTCTCTCTCTTTTCCCGATTCCTAATATCCTTCTCGGCTATCTTCGTATTGAACCAACAATACTAATTAAACATCAAATAAACCGAAAATTCCGTGCAATTACTTGGTCTTATTCAGTATAATCCCCTTACTGATAAATTTCTTTTCTCTACTTATTCATTTAACTAAAGGAAAACAACATGAAAAAAAGTACACAAGGTCGCTCTCTCGTTCCTGCACAAAAAACCATTACACACAACCAACCACTCTATATTCCACTCTTTTTAGCTGATCCCACACAAAAAAAACAAGTCGTATGGGAACTTGCCTTTGAAGACGGCTCTCGCGATTCTGGCAAAGCTAAACGTAATGCTATCAATATTCCTAAAGGACTGCCAGTCGGTAAACATAAATTCACAATTATTGCCGGAGAGCCTTTATTGAGTAAAGGGCACAAACTCTATTATTGTGATTTAACCGTTACCCCTTAATCTTTGGTTCGCTTTTATGAAACCAGCAACGGCAACGATTAACGGTGATGCTTTACGCCATAACTTCCAGTTAATTAAATCTCTCGCCCCCAACAGTAAAATTTGTGCCGTAGTTAAGGCAAATGCTTACGGACAAAGTCTGGGATTTGTAACAAAGCAGCTAGAAGACATGGCGGATGCTTTTGGTGTTGCACGCATTAAAGAAGCGCTTTCAATTCAAGAAAGTGGTTATTCAGGAAAAATTGTCTTACTTGAAGGCTATTTTGATCGAGAAGAGCTATTAAAAACACTTTCTCGCCGTTTTGATACAGTCATTCACTGCATCGAACAGTTAGAACTACTGGAGCAAGTTGCTGCAGAATGGCAAGCTGAGCAGGAAAAAGGATTTTGGCAACGGAGGACCAAAATCTATTTTCCCGTTACCGTTTGGTTAAAAATTGATACTGGCATGCACCGTTTGGGCATTCCGCCAGAGCAAGTAGATGAATTTTACCAACGTTTGACCGCTTGCCCACTCGTTCAAAATATCATTTTCATCAGCCATTTTAGTCGTGCCGATGAGCCAAATTGCGGTTATAGTGAAAAACAGATTGCAACTTTTGAGCAAGCAACACAACTTTATGCTGCTGAACGTAGTCTATCTGCTTCAAGTGGTATTCTTTACTGGCAGCAAGCTCATTATGATTGGGTACGTCCTGGCATTATTATGCACGGTATTTCACCACATAGTCAGCCGATTACAGAACTTGGTTTTAAACCAGTGATTACCCTTTCATCTTCTTTGATCGCCGTTCGTGATCATAAAGCAGGCGAGCCTGTTGGCTATGGTGCAGGTTGGATTAGCCCGAAAGATACCAAAATTGGTGTTGTTGCGATTGGTTATGGCGATGGCTACCCACGCAATGCACCAGAAGGTACGCCCGTATTTATCAACGGTCGTAAAGTACCGATTGTCGGACGTGTATCCATGGATATGATGACCGTCGATCTTGGCTTGGATAGTCAAGACAAGGTGGGTGATGAAGTCATTCTTTGGGGCGAAAAACTGCTAATTGAAGAAGTCGCCGAGTCCTTAGGTGTTATCAGTTACGAACTCGTCACCAAACTCACTCCACGAGTTTTGGTCGAATACAAGTAAAAAAAGCAGGAAAAAATCCTGCCTTTTCACTCTTTAAATCAAATTAAAGCATTTCTTTCGCTTTTGCAACCACGTTTTCAACGGTGAAGCCGAACAGCTTGAACAATTCGCCTGCTGGTGCAGATTCACCGAAGCTGTTCATACCAACAATACGGCCACCAAAACCAACGTATTTGTACCAGAAGTCTGCAATCCCTGCCTCAATCGCCACACGTTTGGTGACTGCGCTTGGTAATACTGCTTCACGATACGCTTCATCTTGAGCATCAAACACATTGGTACTTGGCATTGACACGACACGAACTTTGTGACCTTCTGCGGCCAACACGTCAGCTGCTTTCATTGCCAATTCTACTTCAGAACCCGTTGCAATAAGAATTAAATCAGGGCAGCCGCCTTTTTCACAACATTCACGCAAAATATAACCACCACGAGCGACATTAGCTAATTGCTCTGGGGTTCGCTCCATCTGAGCTAAGTTTTGACGAGTGAAAATCAACGCACTTGGGCCTGTTCTCTTCTCAACTGCTGCTTTCCACGCTACAGCTGATTCCACTTGGTCACACGGTCTCCAAGTATCTAAGTTTGGAATTAAACGTAATGCTGCAGTTTGCTCAACTGGTTGGTGAGTTGGACCGTCTTCACCTAAACCGATTGAGTCGTGGGTGTAAACGAATAATACACGTTGTTTCATTAATGCCGCCATACGCACCGCATTATGAGCGTATTCCATAAACATTAAGAAGGTTGCACCGTAAGGGATGAAACCACCGTGAAGGGCGATACCATTCATAATCGCTGACATACCAAATTCACGCACACCGTAATTCACATAGTTGCCGTCCACGTTGTAGTCTGCACGAATTGGTTTTGAGCCAGACCATAAGGTCAAGTTTGAGCTAGCTAAGTCTGCTGAGCCACCTAAAAACTCAGGCAATAATTTTGCATACGCTTCGATCGCATTTTGTGAAGCTTTGCGGCTTGCAATATTCGCTGGGTTCGCTTGTAAATGCTCAATGAATGCTTGTGCATCTTTTGCCCAGTTTTCAGGTAAATCACCATTTACTCGGCGTTTAAATTCACTCGCAAGCTCTGGATAAGCGGCTTGATATGCGGCAAATTTTGCATTCCATTCTTTCTCCGCAATTTCGCCTTTCGCTTTAGCATCCCATTTCGCATAAATTTCTGCAGGAATCTCAAACGGTGCATGTTCCCAACCTAAATTTTGGCGCGTTAAGGCAATTTCTTCGTTGCCTAATGGTGCACCGTGGCTGTCGTGCGAGTTCGCTTTGTTTGGTGAACCAAAACCGATGGTTGTTTTACAGATAATTAAGGTTGGACGATCTTTCTCTGCACGAGCATTCTCAATCGCAAATTGCACTTGATCTGCATTATGCCCATCAACATTACGGATCACTTGCCAGCCATACGCTTCAAAACGCATTGCGGTATCATCTGAGAACCAACCATCAACGTGACCATCAATTGAAATGTTATTGTCATCGTAGAAAGCGATCAATTTACCTAACCCAAGAGTTCCTGCCAAAGAACAAGCTTCGTGTGAGATCCCCTCCATCAAACAACCATCGCCTAAGAATGCGTAGGTATAGTGGTTCACAATTTCGTGACCCTCACGGTTAAATTGTGCCGCTAAGGTTTTCTCTGCAATTGCCATACCCACTGCATTGGTGATTCCTTGACCAAGTGGGCCTGTAGTAGTTTCCACGCCAGGTGCATAACCATACTCTGGGTGCCCCGGGGTTTTAGAGTGTAATTGACGGAACTGTTTTAAATCTTCGATTGAAAGGTCATAGCCCGTTAAATGCAACAAGCTATAAATTAACATTGAGCCGTGACCATTAGAAAGGACAAAGCGGTCACGGTTTGCCCACGCCGGATTGCTTGGATTATGCGAAAGGAAATCACGCCATAATACTTCTGCAATGTCAGCCATTCCCATTGGTGCACCTGGGTGACCTGAGTTAGCTTTTTGCACTGCATCCATACTTAAAAAACGAATCGCATTCGCAAGCGTTCTACGTTCTGCCATTAGTTGCTCCTTAAAAAGTGAAAATAAAACGTTTCGATTCTACACTATTTTAGTAAAAGCAAATAACAAAATTTGCCTAATTTCCGCGTCGATGACGACTTGCAAAATTTCCAGCAGAAGTGTCCGCTTGTATAGTTGCAATCGTCTCAAATTTCACATAAAATGCACACTCTTTTTGGTGCTGAGAAATTCTCAGCGAATGTTAATACATATGGTATCAGACAGCCGAGTTGTATGCTCTGATGGCGATATGGCTTCTTTTGAGGTTTTCTATAATGAAACAAGGTATTCACCCAAATTATGTGGAAATTACTGCAACTTGTTCTTGCGGTAACGTGATCAAAACTCGCTCAACAGTGGGCAAAGATTTAAACTTAGACGTGTGCGGCAACTGCCACCCATTCTACACTGGTAAACAACGTGTTGTTGATACTGGTGGTCGTGTTGAACGCTTCAACAAACGCTTCAGCATTCCAAGCAAAAAATAATAATTTGAAATTATTTACGAACCCCACGTTTTGTGGGGTTTTGTCTATATAAGCTCCAAAAGAATAATGATTATTTATGAAACAGATACCTAAAATCATCCACTATGTATGGGTTGGTGAAAAAGAAAAACCAGAACTCGTATTAAAATGTATCGAATCTTGGAAAAGATTCTTACCCGATTACGAAATCATAGAATGGAATAATGATTCTTTAAAAAACATCAAAAATCAATATGTTGAAGAAGCGTTTAGAAATAAAAAATGGGCATTTGTTTCTGATTATCTCCGCTTATATGCGTTATATCATCAAGGCGGCATCTATCTTGATACTGATTGTGAAATTACACAGAACATTGATGAGTTCCTTGATTTAGATTTTTTTAGTTGTTATGAATATTTTGATAGTAGAGCAGAACTATTTCCTATATCTGCTTTATTAGGAGCAAAAGCTAATAATTCAATTATTTTTGATTTACTAAAAGAGTACGATAATTTAAGATTTGAAACTGAAAATGGGTTAGATCTGACCACAAACACTGTCAGAATCAGCAACTATTTTAGTAAAAAGTTTAATTTTAATCCTCCTTATAATGGTGAAAAAATACATCTAGAATCTAAAAGCATCATATTTCCATATACCTTCTTTTGTAAAAAAGAAGATGGTATAGTTAATTATGCCATTCATCATTTTAATGGCTCCTGGCTACCTACATATCAAAGAAGGGATAAAATCAGAATAGGTAAAAATTACATTCTCTCTAGATTTAAAAAAGAAAGAAATAGAGAAGATAATGACTATCCAATAAATCAAAATGAAGAAATTTTATTTAATATAAAATTTTCAAAGAAAAAATTATTTTGTCTAATTAAGAAGAAATAATATGATTTCAATTATAATGCCAACTTATAATTGTGCTGAATATTTAGATAGATCTATTTCATCAGTACTCAGGCAAACATATGCCAACTGGGAGTTAATTATTATTGATGACGGTTCAACGGATGAGTCTGAATCGATATGTAATTATTACTGTTCTTTAGACAGTAGAGTGAAATACTATTCTCAACCTATTAATCTAGGCGTCTCTAAAGCAAGAAATCTTGGTATCGAAAAAGCTAATGGAGAATATATATGCTTTTTAGATGCTGACGATCTCTATCATCACGAGTTCCTATCTACCTTACACAATAAAATTGAAGGATATGATATATCATATTCTGGATTTATATATAAAAATGGAAATTCTATATCAGAGAGTATAGACTTTACCTACACAGGAAATATCTTAAAACACTATATTGAATTAGTTTCTGAACAAAAACATCCATTATGTATTTGCTCCCTACTAGTTAGAAAAGACCTGATTATAACGAGAAACTTATTTTTTAGCTCCTCTAAAAATGGAGAAGATACTGAATTTATTATTAAGTTATTAGAATCTGCCAATGCAAATTATAGTAAAAAAAGATTATTTACTTATTTGCAAGGCAGAATTGGCTCAGCAACTACTAGTAATAAAATAGAGAACCAAATATTATCTGTTTTAGATTCTTATAAAAGAGTTTATGAATATTTAGACGATAAAAATAAATTCCTTGCTGCCAAGCTTATAGAAGCTGAAATTACTTATCACGTAAAAAATTTAACAAAGAAACGATTATTTAGAAATAGAAAAATACTGCTGAGTATTTTGAGATGGGCATTTAAGAATAAGAAAATTATACAAGGTTAATTCTATGAAAATATTAGTCGTTTTCGGTACTAGACCTGAAGCAATTAAATTAGCTCCTTTAATAAAAGAGCTAAAAAAATACAATTCTATTGAAACATCTGTTTGTGTCACAGGTCAACATAGAGAAATGTTAGATCAAGTTCTTGATTTATTCGAGATCAAGCCTAATTATGATCTGAATATTATGAAAGAAAGTCAATCATTAGAAACAATTACAACTAAGATTATCGAAAACATATCACCTATTTTAGACTCAATCAAACCCGATTGGGTAATCGTTCATGGTGATACATCGACGACCTTTGCTGCAAGTTTAGCTGCCTTTTATAAAAAAGTAAAAATTGCACATATTGAGGCTGGATTGAGAACTTATAATAATTACTCTCCTTATCCAGAAGAAGCAAATCGTAGATTAACAAGTGTATTAACCACCCTACATTTTTCACCTACAGAAGAAGCTAAAAATAATTTATTAGCTGAACATATTCCATCTGAGACTATTTTTGTGACTGGAAATACTGTAATTGATGCCTTATTATTAATGAAAGGAAAATTAGGTTCTAATGTTATAGAAATTGAAATGAAGCAGCACTTTCCTTTTATTGATAACAGCAGAAAACTAATTTTAATTACTGCCCATAGAAGAGAAAATCAACAAGAGGGAATATATAATATTGCTAAGGCTATTTCTCTATTAGCAAGTCAACATCCAGCATTACAGTTTGTTCTTCCTCTGCATTTGAATCCAGCCATAAGAATGCCATTGCAAAATAAATTAGAAAATCAATCAAATATTTATTTGATTGAACCTCAAGAGTATTTGCCATTTATTTATTTAATGTCTAAAGCACACATAATATTAACCGACTCTGGTGGAATACAAGAGGAAGCACCATCATTAGGAAAACCCGTATTAGTCATGAGAGATACAACGGAAAGACCTGAAGCAATAAAAGCAGGAACAATTAAATTAATTGGCTCTAATACTAATGATATTGTAGATAATTTTAATTTATTATATAACAATAAAAATGAACATTCTAGAATGTCTCAAGCTAAAAATCCTTATGGTGATGGAACAGCATCTGAAAAAATTGTTCAATTACTAATAAGTTATAATTAATATTTTAGGCTACCAAATGAAAGTTTTAATTTTACATAAATGGTTAGTAATAGGAGGAATTGAAAGAATCCTTATTAACTACCTGAATTTATTAAAAGACAAACCTAACTTTCAGCTTGATTTACTTATCGCATTTGACACGCCAAATAGTGTGCTTGCTAGAGAAATCCCTAATATAGTTAAAACATATTATCTCTTTGATAAATCCTATTACCAAACTCAGCAGGATATCTATAAAAATAGAAATAAAAATATTATTCAGAAAATAAAATATAAACTATATCGAATAAATGAAAAAAGAGTTAGCCGAAAAAAAGTTAACAAGATGATTTCAAATTATGATATTGTGATTAATTTCAGCAATCATTTTGATCAATTTTTAAATTTTAAAAAAATTGACATCCCAATTATACGCTGGCAACACTCTGCACTAGAAAATAAAAAAAGCAAATTAGGTTTAAGAGAAATAAGCTATTTAAAAAAATACGATCACATTGTTGCAATATGTAAAGAGATGAAAAAAGATATTCAATCAAAGAGTGGAATAGCCTCTCATCAAATTACTTATATATATAACCCGATAGATTTTGAGAATATTAAAAAACTTTCTGAACAATATAAAATCAATATAGAAAAACCTTATTTAATACAAGTTGCTCGTCTAGAGAAAAGTAAAAATCATATTGCTTTAATTGAAATTTATGCTGAACTCCTTAAAAAAGGAGTAAACCATTGTCTATATATTATTGGTAATGGTCCTGAATATAATATGCTTAGTCAAAAAATAAAACAACTCAATTTAGAGCAATACTGTATTTTACTAGGCGAAATAAATAATCCTTATCCATATATTAGGGATGCTGACTTGTTTTTGCATACATCGGAAAAAGAAGGGTTGCCAACAGTTTTATTAGAAAGTGCTATATTAGAAACACCAATTGTTGCAATGAATTGCCCTACTGGAGTAAAAGAAATTCTAAATAATGGAGAGTGTGGTGAGCTGATATCCTTAGGAAATAATACAGAATTTATTGATAAAACCTATGCACTTATTAAAAATCACTCTCTACAGCAAGAATACAAAAAACATATGAAAGATCATCTAATATCTTTTTCAGAAAAAACAACAAAGAAGAGATTCTTAAGCTTACTTAATAGCATTAATAAGAATAAGTAAATATTTCAACAACTAAACCCAATTTATACTATATTGGAAAAACAGAATGCAAAAAATTAATACTCCCCCCTCTATTTTCATTATTAGCTTAAAAAACTCTCCAAGAAGAGAATTTATTAATAAACGCTTAACTGATTTAGGATTTTCTTTTGAATTTTTCGATGCGACGTATGGAAAAGACTTATCCGAAGAACAATTAAAAGAAATTGACTTTGACTTTTATCCAAATAAATATGCGGCTAGACGTCCATTAACATTAGGTGAAATTGGCTGTGCAATGAGCCATATTAAATTATATGAACACCTTGTTCATAATAATATTGAAAAAGCTATTATTTTAGAAGACGATGCTATTGTCTCTCTCTATTTTAAAGAAATTTTGGTTGATGCACTTAATAGATTACCCAAACGAGCTGAAATTCTATTTTTCGATCACGGAAAGGCTAAAATTTTTCCTTTTACAAAAAATTTAGTTGAACGTTATAGGTTAGCTAGATATTTAAAACCATCTAAAAATTCGAAAAGAACCATTATCCGAACTACAGCTTATTTAATCACCCTAAATGGAGCTAAAAAACTCTTAAAATATGCTTATCCGATCCGAATGCCTTCTGATTTTCTAACAGGATCATTACAGCTTACACATATAAATGCCTATGGCATAGAGCCTGCTTGTGTATTTGGTGGATCACATTCTGAAATCGACCAAATGGAAAATCGTTATAAATAATTTCTAATTTATAAACTATAATGAATCTTAAAAAATTAATGGTAGCTATCTCTGAAAAGAGAAATAAATTAACAGAAAAAGACATTGATCTTAAAGAAATTAAATCTATTCTTTTAAGGCCATTGGGTAATGCCATCGGAGATGCTGCCGTTCATACTGCGCATTTATTACAATTAAAATCACTTTTCCCGAATGCCATTATTGGCGTTGTAGTAACTCAGCAGAATAAAGTCATTTTTGAACATTCTAAGCTTGTAGATAAATATGTTCACCGTAGTTTTTTTGATTATCTATACAATTATAAAAAATGGGATCTATTATTAGATTTTGAGAACAACTTTAACTCAGCATCATTATTCATGGATCGTGTTTTAATGCCTAAATATATTGCTATATTTAGAAAATATGATAAAAAGCATTACAACTTCAATACCATTTTTAATTATAACTTCCACTTTCCACAAAAAGATAATGAGCGACTAAGCCATTATTTATCTAATTCCTTTTTTAATAAAAACAATCAGCTTCTTGAGCCATACAGTCAATTAGTGACGGATTCTCAAGCAGATTTTAAAATAAATAGTATTTGGAAAGAAAATAAATTCCGTTTATTACTCTGTCCACAAGGAAGTAAACGCCAAATTCCACCACTTGAGCTAGGTGAATTATTAGTTGACTCTATTCAACCCGAAAAAATTGGTCATATAGATATTATTTTAAGTTATACTGAAACAGCTCAAAATTATCTTGAACAATTATTAGCTTATTATCCAGACTTACCAATACGACTATCACCTAAAACATCACTAACCGAATATCTCTCACTTATTGCAAGCTCTAGTTTTGTAATTGCGGTAGATGGTGGTTCTTTACATCTTAGTTGTGCTTTCAAGAAACCATTATTAAGCTTTTTTGCGGACAGCCAACCTAATTTAGGTACTTGGGAGCCTCTTATCCCCCCCCATATTCCGCATTTAAAAGTGCTAACCAAAAATAATGTAGGTAGCAATTCGAATTTAACTGAAGACTTTAACTTAGACCATGCAAAGACTTGGTTAAAAGAACAATTAAATACATTTATTAACAAGGAATAAACAATGAGCATAAAAAAACAATTACAGAAAATTCGCTTAGCCATTGGTAAAAAAATATTGGATAGGAAAAATCAAAAAAATCATAAAATAGCTAGAGAAAAAATGAGAAAAATTCTGTTTCTTCGCCACGATGGGAAAATTGGGGATTATATTGTTAGCTCTTTTGTCTTTCGTGAGCTAAAAAAACAAAACCCTAATTTGCATATTGGTGTCGTTTGCTCTACAAAAACACTATACTTATTTGATCAGAATCCGTTCATTGACTCTATTTACCCTGTCAAAACTAAAAAAATTCGTGATTATATAAAAACAGCCAACAAAATTAGAAAAGAAAACTATGACATCCTTATCGATCCAACTACTTTTCTAAGAAATAGAGATTTACTGTTAATTAGATTAATTAATGCTACTATCAACATCGGCTATCAAAAATCTGATTATCAACTATTTGATGTAAACATTACAGATAACAACCTTCATTTTTCGCAAATATATCAGAAAGCATTAGAATTGATAGGTTATTATAATATTGATACTCGTTATGATATTCCTGTTAATTTAGCAAGCCAAAAACACATTAATCAATTTTTAACTAGAAATCAGTTAAATCAATTTATTACCATTAATTTTTTTGGTGCAAGCTCATCTCGTAGTTTTAATGATAGCAATATAAAAGCATTACTTACTGATATTCAACAAAAATGTACATTACCAATAATCGTATTAACTTATCCTGCGGTTACCGAAAAATTGAAACATATTATAAAGAATTTTCATAATATATTCATATATGAAGAAACAAAATCTATTTTTGATAATATTGAACTAATCAGGTCATCTTACTTAGTTATATCACCAGATACATCAATTATTCATATTGCATCTGGGTTAAATAAACCTATGATTGCTTTTTATGGGGATGGAAAAGAAAATTTCACACACTGGCATCCTAATAGCCAAAATATTGTGCATCTCATACAGTATAAAAAGAACATTAATGAAATAACTCCGCAGCAAATATTACCTGAATGGTTGGTATAAATGGACTTCCACTCCCTAAAACTCTTTCTCGACATCACCCAAACTCGTAGTTTTATTCGTACGGCGGAAAAAAACTATATGAGTGCGTCTACCCTTTCTCGCCATATTCAGCGAATGGAAGATGAGATTGGGCAGCCACTTTTCTTGCGGGATAATCGGCAAGTGGTTTTAACGGAAGCCGGGGAAAAATTCCGCTATTTTGCAGAACAAAGCTGGGGAAATTGGTTGCAAATTCAGCGACAACTTTCCCCGCAGCAAACGGAATTAGAAGGGGAATTACGTCTGTTCTGTTCCGTAACTGCGGCGTATAGCCACTTACCAAAAATGTTGGAACGCTTTCGCCAACTGTACCCCAAAATCGAAATCAAGCTAAGTACGGGCGACCCTGCTAAAGCCTTGCAAATGGTGCAATCAATGCAGTCAGATCTTTCCCTTGCGGGCAAACCTGAACATCTACCATCAAATATCGCCTTTCACTATATTGACGACATCACGCTATCGCTTTTCGTGCCGAGAGTAGCTTGTCTTGCGACTCAACTTTTACAACAAACGCCAATTGATTGGCAGAATATTCCGTTCATCCTTCCCGTTGAAGGTCCTGCTCGCAAGCGAATAGAAAGTTGGTTTAAGTTGCAAAAAATTCGTGAGCCGAAAATTTATGCAACCGTGGAAGGACACGAAGCGATTTTACCGATGGTCGCTGTCGGCTGTGGCGTAGCATTACTGCCCGATGTGGTAGTTCAGCACAGTCCGCTGAGCAATCAAGTGTCTTATTTTAATCTGCCCGCCCCCATTCAACCTTTTGAATTAGGCATTTGTGTGCAACAACGCCGTTTACAAGAGCCGATAATTCAAGCATTTTGGGCGTTTTTATCTGATTTAGATTAAATCGAAAAAAGAGAATTCTGTTAAAATAGTCACATTGCAAATATCGCATACCATTTGCAAAATGTTTCGTGAATCTGACCGCTTGTAGCGGTCAACAATTAGCCATAGGAGAAAGAGAGAATGAAAATTGTTGAAGTCAAACACCCCTTGATCAAACACAAAATCGGTTTAATGCGTGCTGCCGATGTGAATACCAAAGATTTCCGCCAACTTGCCACCGAAGTCGGTAGCCTACTCACTTATGAAGCAACAACAGATTTAGAGACGGAAAAAGTGACGATTGATGGTTGGAATGGTCCTGTGGAAATTGATCGTATTAAAGGTAAAAAAGTCACTGTTGTGCCCATTTTGCGTGCCGGTTTGGGAATGATGGACGGCGTACTTGAGCATATTCCAAGTGCTCGTATCAGCGTGGTCGGCATTTACCGTAACGAAGAAACCCTTGAGCCTGTGCCATATTTCACTAAATTGGCTAATGATGTGGAAGAACGTTTAGCGATCATCGTTGATCCAATGCTTGCCACGGGCGGCTCAATGATTGCCACCATCGACTTGCTCAAAAAAGCAGGCTGCAAACAGATCAAAGTGTTAGTGTTAGTCGCTGCACCTGAAGGCATCAAAGCCCTTGAAACCGCTCACCCTGATGTTGAACTTTACACCGCTGCTATCGACAGCCACTTGAATGAAAAAGGTTACATCATTCCAGGTTTGGGGGATGCTGGCGATAAAATCTTTGGTACAAAATAAGGCTGACAAGCGGTCAGTTCCTGAAAAAAATTTGCAAATTCTGACGTTCTTATCAACGATTTTTTAAATATACGTTGCTCATATTTATTTAAATGTGAGCAACTTTTTTATCTGCGACACAGCCTTCAATACTGACCCACTTTTAACCTAAACAATATGGTGCTGATACCACTGCGAAAGTAGCACACCCGCATTCACTGCCACGTTTAAGGCGCTGTTGAGAGGGTTAGCAAAGGAAAGTTGGACGTTGGTGTCTTCTGGATATTCCATCTCATTTGAGACTACTTCACTCAACACAAACACTACTTTAGCTGCCAATGTCGTTTTGGCTAACGCAGGGGCTTGTTTTTGAGGTGTGATATGCACGATTTGATAACCTGCATTGCGAAGTTGGGTCAGGGCAATTTGTTTGTGTTTAGTTTCAAGAGCATGAACAAACTCCAACCCACCTTCTGCCACACGAGCGGCATTGCTGGAGTTAAGAATATCGTTGCTTTCCACAATCACGCCTTTTACACCATAAAATGCACACGTCCGCACCACGCCCCCCACATTTTGCGCATTATTCACGCCGTCCAGTAAGACTAAACAGTCCCGCTGGCGTGGGATTTGTAAATAACCTTCAAGCGAGAACGGGGCAGATTTTTTGACTAATAAACAGATTCCACCGTGATGCTCCGTTCCCGTGACTCGCTCCATTTCTTCGCTATCGACAACGTGGTAGGCTTTTTTCTGTTCCGCTAAATAGCTTAATAACGCCCCCGCTTTTTTTGCCCCCTCAACGGTTGCCCACAAACGCACAATGGCTTCGGGCCGTTGCTCAAATAAGGTATAGCACGCATTTTCGCCATACACTTTCATTTCAGTGGCACGATTATTGCGGATTTTTTCCGGTGCTCGTGGTGAAAGCGGACCGGTTTTCTTTTCACTTTTCTCATGACGACCTTTCACACTAATTTGCACCGAGCCTTCACGCCCTGCTTTTTTTGCTTCTTTTGGGTAGATATCGTCATTCGGCTGCGAACGCACAACACGCTCAGCTTTCTGGGCTGACAAGCGGTCAGATTTCTGGAAAGTTTTACGATTAGAGCGATCGTTATCACGATCATCATTAAATTTGCGAGCCTTGCTCTGTTTTTCCTCGATCGTTTTAAAACGAGGGGCGTTAAATTTTGTGTTCATAATCTTAATTCGCTGTAGGAAGGAAATAGTGCAAAGTATAACAAAGCTACTTTATGCGAGATAGGCTTTTTTATTTGCCCTATTCCCTTCTCAACCAACATTCTCTATAATCTCAACCTTTATATGTTCTTTAAAATCAGGTGGAAATCATGAATCCAATGTTAAATATCGCTATTCGTGCAGCACGAAAAGCGGGCAATATTATTGCTAAAGGCTATGAGCAAGCCCCCCAAGAAATCGAAGTCGCTCAAAAAGGTATGAATGACTACGTTACTTCAATCGACAAAGCCGCTGAAGCTGCGATTATTGAAGTCATTCGTAAATCTTACCCTGATCACGCCATTGTAGGCGAAGAGTCCGGTGTGTTAGAAGGGACGAACAACGATGTGCAATGGGTGATTGATCCACTTGATGGCACCACTAATTTTGTAAAACGTTTCCCGCATTTTGCAGTATCTATCGGTATTCGTGTGAATGGTCGCACTGAAGTGGGCGTGGTTTATGACCCAATCCGCAATGAACTTTTCACCTCCGTCCGTGGTGAAGGTACAAAATTAAACGAATTCCGTTTGCGTATTGATAACGAACGCCGTGATTTGGACGGTGCCGTACTCGCCACCGGTTTCCCATTTAAAGCGTCACGTCATCGTGCTGCTCACTTGAATATGGTTGAAGCCTTGATGAACAACGGTGTCGCCGATTTCCGCCGCACTGGTTCAGCGGCATTAGATCTCTGTTATGTGGCGGCAGGTCGTGTCGATGGTTACTTTGAAATCGGCTTAAAACCGTGGGACTGTGCTGCTGGCGATTTAATTGCTCGTGAAGCGGGCGCATTAGTGACCAACTTCGTTGGTGGAACAGATTATTTGCGTTCAGGCAATGTGGTTTCAGGCAATGTGCGAGTGGTGAAAGAAATTTTAAGCAGCATTCAACCAACATTGACCGAAGAGCTAAAAGCCTAAGTTTGTAAGGTGGTTTATCCACCTTTCCTATACAAGCGGTCAGATTTTCAATAAATTTTGTAAATGGTGGGACAAGCCCCCTATGATGATAAACCTATGCAAAACACCTACCCTTTGTTAAGTCAAATCAACTCACCTGGCGATTTGCGTTCATTACCTAAAGAAAAACTTCGTCTGTTGTGCGATGAGCTGCGAGCTTATTTGCTTGAATCCGTCAGCCAAACCAGTGGTCATTTAGCATCAGGATTAGGTGTGGTTGAACTGACCGTTGCATTGCACTATGTTTATCAAACTCCGTTCGATCAACTGATTTGGGATGTAGGGCATCAGGCCTATCCGCATAAAATTCTCACTGGTCGCCGTGACCAAATGCACACTATTCGTCAAAAAGAGGGTTTACACCCTTTTCCGTGGCGTGAAGAAAGCCCGTACGATGTATTAAGCGTTGGGCACTCCTCTACTTCTATCAGTGCAGGTTTAGGCATTGCTGTGGCCGCTGAAAAAGAAAATGCGGGGCGTAAAACCGTATGTGTAATTGGCGATGGTGCGATTACGGCAGGAATGGCGTTTGAAGCCATTAACCATGCAGGCTCGATTCACACGGATATGTTAGTGATCCTGAACGACAACGAAATGTCGATTTCAGAAAACGTCGGGGCATTAAACAATCATCTTGCCCGCTTATTTACTGGTTCGCTATACAACTCCTTACGTGAGAGTGGCAAAAAGTTATTATCGGGCTTACCGCCAATCAAAGAATTTATCCGCAAAACAGAGGAACACGCTAAAGGCTTTGTTTCGCCTGTTGGGACGATGTTTGAAACCCTTGGCTTTAACTATATCGGTCCAATCGACGGTCACGATATTGATGAACTCATTGCGACACTTAAAAATATGCGAAATATGCCTGGCCCACAATTCTTGCATATCAAAACAAAAAAAGGCAAAGGCTATACCCCTGCTGAAAACGATCCAATTGCTTTCCACGGCGTGCCGAAATTTGACCACACTTGCGGACAGTTACCGCAAAGCAAAGCGGTCAAAACTTACTCAAATATTTTCGGCGATTGGTTATGCGAAATGGCAGAACGCGATCCGAAAATTATCGGTATAACACCCGCGATGCGTGAAGGTTCAGGAATGGTGGAGTTTTCCAAACGCTTCCCGCAACAATACTTTGATGTGGCGATTGCCGAACAACACGCAGTCACTTTTGGAGCTGGCTTAGCGATTGGCGGCTATAAACCCGTGGTAGCCATTTATTCCAGTTTTCTACAACGTGCCTATGATCAACTCATTCACGATGTCGCAATCCAAAATCTACCCGTGATTTTTGCCATCGACCGAGCGGGCATTGTGGGAGCCGATGGGCAAACGCATCAAGGGGCATTTGATTTAAGTTTTATGCGTTGTATCCCGAATATGACGATTATGACTCCAAGCGATGAAAACGAAATGCGGCAAATGCTCTACACTGCCTACACAATGAACTCACCTGTAGCCGTCCGCTACCCACGTGGTAATACCCAAGGGGTTGAGTTGGAATCGATGCAAGCCCTTGACATCGGTAAAGGTAAAGTGCTTCGCCAAGGCAAAAAAGTGGCAATTTTAAACTTCGGAGCTTTACTGAGTGAAGCGAAAAGTGTTGCGGAAAAACACGACTACACCTTAGTCGATATGCGTTTTGTCAAACCGCTTGATGAAGTGCTGATTGCCGAACTTGCTGACAGTCATGATCTGCTTGTTACCCTTGAAGAAAATGCGATTCAAGGTGGTGCAGGTAGTGGTGTGAATGAGTATTTGCAAAAAATTGGCAAAATCCAACCGCTTGTGATGATCGGCATCCCCGATTTCTTCGTACCACAAGCCACTCAGCCTGAAGCCTATGCCGATTTAGGCTTAGATGCAAACGGAATAGAACAAAAAATCCATTCTGCATTAAATGTATCATAAACAAAATGGCTTAAGCCTTGTACTATAAGGTTTAAGCCATTTTTAGCAAAAGAGCTAATTGCTTTTGATCACCAGCTTCCGCCTGCTCCGCCTCCGCCAGTACTGCCTCCGCCGAATCCACCGCTTGATCCGCCACCGAATCCGCCTCGAGAGCCACCTCCAAATCCACCACCAAAACCTCCTCGTCTTGCACTGCCCAAAACTCTGCCTGCTTGACGGGGGCTGATATAGCGTCCACCACTTTTTCCACTGAAAATAACTAAGATCACAAAAGCGAAGAATAAGAAGAACATCAAATCTTCAATGTTAAAATCCGATCTGTTTTCTTCCACCGGAAGTGCTGCATATTCGCCTTGTGTCGCAGCAATAATGGAAGATAAACCTTTGGCGATCCCTTGTGCATATTGGTTTTGTTTAAAATAAGGGGTGATGTCGTTGCGAATAATCGAAGACGCAATCGCATCGGGTAATGCGGCTTCTAAGCCACGACCCGTTGCAATAAACAGCTTGCGATCATTTTTAGCTATCAACAGTAATACACCATTATCCTCTTTTGAACGCCCAATGCCCCATTTATTGAACAAATTATGGCTGTAACTAGAAACGGCTTCGCCATTGGTTGTCGGCACAATCACCACCGCAATTTGCGAGCTGGTTTTACGACCATAATCCGCCAAGGCATTTTCGAGCGTTTGCCATTCGTTTTGGCTTAGCGTTTTGGTGTAGTCCGACACATAGTGAAACGGCTTTGGTACATCAGGGTAATTCGCCCAACTTGCTATACTAAATAGCATGGTTATCACCACAAAGATCGCATGAGTCATTTTCTGCATCATTTGATCACCACCTTGTTGTCGAGTTCATTTTCATCATTTGACTGAAGTGGAAAATAGCGAGCTAGTTGCTGTTCAACTTGTGCAATCCCTTCGCAGATCGCTAAGGTAAATTCGCCCTGCTGGCAGCGGTTTTTCATCGCCGCATAGACTGATTGCCAAAACTCATCGCCAACTTTTTGGTGAATACCTTCATCTCCCACCACGGCAATGAGCTGCGGTTTAAACGAAAGATACAGCAAAACGCCGTTGCGTTGAGCCGTTTCCGCCATTTTTAGCTCAGCAAAAAGCTGCTCGGCTCGTCCGATTGCATCTGGCTTTTTCGCTTTCCGTTCCACCACAACACGCAATTCCGCTGAAGTTTGTTGCTCTAAATGCGAAATGGCCTGTTCGATCTGCTGAGTATCGACAGGCAATTTTGGGGTTAAAAATGAGAAAGGTTTCATAGTCTCTCCAATACAAGCGGTCAGATTTTTCTGATTTTTTGCAAATGTAAATAAGGACGCCAAATGTGCGTCCTTCCACAACTCATGTTAATTAAAATTCACCACTGGTGCTTTTTCTGCCCCCACCTCGGCTTTGAATTGTGGTTTTGCTTTAAAACCAAAAATCATGGCCGCTAATTTGGTTGGCATTTGGCGGACTTGTTTGTTGTACTCTTTCACTGCCGCATTGAAGTTATTACGCTCAACGTTGATACGATTTTCAGTGCCTTCAATTTGTGCCTGCAAGTTGAGGAAACCTTCGTGAGCTTTAAGTTCTGGGTATTTTTCAACGCTCACCAATAAACGTGAAAGGGCTGAATTTAAGCCATTTTGTGCCTGTTGGAACTGGGCCATTTGCTCTTCAGTTGCATTAGTTGGGTCAATTTTAGTTTGGGTTGCTTTAGCACGGGCTTCGATCACTTGAGTCAGTGTGTCTTTCTCAAAATTCGCTTGGCCTTTGACTGTATTCACTAAATTTGGAATTAAATCTGCACGACGTTGATACGCCGATTCGACATTCGCCCAAACGGAATTGATGTCTTCTTCCGCTTTCACTAAATTGTTATAACTGCTGCTTAACGTCATACCGCCGAAAATGGCAACAACCGCAAGTACAATAATCACAATCCACTTTTTCATTTTAAAATCCTCTTAAACATGCCTGAAAAATAGGCGGTGCAATATAACATAAACTCCGTAAAGTTATGCCAATTCTTTCTCTTTTTCGCTCGTTTTGCTAAAAACACGATCTTTCAATACACCAAGTAGCTCTTGTCTAACCACAGAAAGTGTCGGACGCTCTGCTCTGGTTAAGGCAACTGGGCGACAAAATTCCATTGCTTTAATCCCAAGGCGAGCTGTCAGCAAGCCCACACCAATGCCTTGAGCAGCTCGCATTGAGAGCTTCGCCGTCAAATTTTGCGAGAAAAAGTCCATCCCCACATCAGTAGCAATTTCCGTCGCCCCCGCAAAAACCATATTCTTCAACACCATTTTGAACAATTTCAAACGGCTGAAATAACCGAGTTCCATCCCATAGGCTCGGGTGATTTTGTTCACCAACGCAATGTTTCGCCACGCAATCATCAGCACATCAACAATCGCCAACGGGCTGACTGCTACGATGACCGCATTTTCTGCTGCACTTTGGCTGATTAACTTTTTGACTTGTTTATCAATTGGTTGTAGCACATTTTGGCTAAATAGAAACAGGACTTCTTGGCTGTTATAAGCCTCGTCCAATTCATTTAGCCAACGTTTTTCCGCTTGCTCGATCAACGGCGTTTTACGTAAATTAGCCAAAGTTGATTTGCAAAATTTTACCGCTATCTCACCGCTTGTATTGCTATCTTCAAGCAATAGTTGCTGACTAACTTGCTGATTTTGATGATGTTTACGTAGCCAAACTAATTTTCGCCATTCGGAAATAATCGAGCCGACTCCAGCTAAACTAATACCAAAAAATGCAATCGCAAAAGCAAAATAGATCCACTGCTTCGCTTGGAAAGTGTCTATAAGCCATTGAATAGATTGAGCAAATATCGCCACACCAAACAACACTAACCCTGCCAGTAACAGACGAATCCAAAAACGTGGTGGTGATAGACTTTCTTCAATAATCAATTCCGCTTCCACTTCTCTCACATCAGACTCAATGACCACATCAGCATCAACAAACTCCTGTTTCGGCTGATGTAACTCGGCTTGAATATGTTCTTCTTCGCTAAAAATTTGTTTTTTCATTACTTTATTCCATCACTGAATTTTCAATATGCCTTTTCAGCCCTTCGTAGCCGTGTTCGGTTTTTAAAATCTCAAATAAATCAATCGCTTCGGGATATTCTTTGTCTAAATAACGCAGCCATTGTTTAATACGGGCAACGTGATAAAAGCCTGTATCTTGCTCGTTTTCCATATTTACATATTGAAATAACAGCTGCATCACTTCCGACCAAGGCATTTTTGGGGCATTCCATTTCACTACTCGGCTGAGATTTGGCACATTCAAGGCCCCACGACCGATCATTAAGGCATCGCAAGCGGTCACTTCCACACATTTTTTTGCAGAGTCAAAATCCCAAATTTCGCCGTTAGCGATTACTGGAATTTGTAGCTGCTGGCGAATTTCACCAATCGCTTGCCAGTTAATTCGTTCAGCACGATAGCCGTCCACTTTGGTACGTCCGTGAACGGTAATTTCGCTTGCCCCACCTTGCTGCACCGCATCCGCAATTTCAAAACATTGAGCCGCGGAGTCCCACCCCAAACGCACCTTGACCGAAACGGGCAATCCTGCAGGTACGGCTTGCCGGATTGCTTGAGTCGCACGGTAAATCAAATCAGGCTGTTTCAACAAAGAGGCACCACCGTTGCTGCCATTGACAGTTTTAGACGGGCAGCCGCAGTTCAAATCAACACCGTGTGAGCCCAACTCTACCGCCAATGACGCATTTTCCGCCAACCATTCGGGGTGTTGCCCTAAAATCTGTACTCGAACGGGCGTGCCAGATGGAGTCAGTCCACCTTGATGAAGTTCAGGACAAAGGCGATAAAACGCCTTTTTCGGCAATTTTTGATCGACCACTCGCACAAATTCGGAAATACAGAGATCGTAATCATTCACCGCCGTTAAAAGCTGACGAACAAAAGGGTCAAGCACTCCTTGCATTGGGGCAAGAATCACCCGTTTAGCCGACATTTGCAAATTTTCCACAGGAACTGACCGCTTGTTAGTAGCGAGAAGGCAAACGCAGATCAGGGCGAACAATCAAAAAGATCACCAATGCCGTCAATGCTCCGAGCGTGTCCGCTAACATATCTTTTTGGGCGTCCCAAATATCCCCTTGAGAGCCTAAAAATTCAATACCTGCAGCTCCACCTTCAATCACCGCATATTGCCATTCAATAATTTCATAAGCCGCCGCTACCGCCATAATAAAAAAAAGCGAGAAGAAAAATGCCACGCCTACACCGCATTTGCGTTTACGCAATAGCCACTCTGCCATTGGGAAGCTGTAAAAACCGATGATATAGTGTGCAATTCTATCGAAATGGTTGCGATCTTCGCCTAAAAAGCCAAGATATTGATTTGCCCAATCAAATGGCACGTTAGCAAAGGTGTACTTTGCACCGATTAAGTGCAAAATCATCCAAAGCGACATCAAAAAATAAGCTAAACCGCTGAATTGGAATTTTGGATAAGTCAGTGCTAGCAAGCCAAATACCACAAAAATGGGCAATGTTTCAGCATACCAAACCGCACGATCAGTCGGATTTAGCCCTGACCAAACGGCAATCACTGTAATCAAAATCGCTAAAAAGAGTGGCACGATATGCGAACTTTGCGAGTAAGATTGCATTATTTCCATCCTTTTGTTTTGTTGATTAAGTCGTAAGCCGCTTGAATTTGTTGTGCTTTTTCTTTGGCAACCTCCATCATTTCAGGCGGTAAACCTTTGGCTACTAGTTTGTCAGGGTGATGCTCATTCATCAGCTTGCGGTATGCTCTTTTTACCGTATTTTGATCGTCATCTGCCGTTACACCAAGCACACTATACGCATCTTCCAAGGTTGGACCGTTCGAATGTGTTTGATAGCCACCATAATTTTTCTCTTGATATGACCCACGTTGTTGATGACTGCCGTGTTGTCCATATTGATAATAACCGGAGCGGAAACGTTGTGCTGCGGCAACCATGGCAAGCATTTGTTCAAATTGAAAACGAGACATACCAATTGTTTCAGCGATAGTAAATAGAATTTGCTGTTCACTTGGTTCAAGGTGTCCGTCTTGCAATGCGGCTTGCATCTGCACTTCTACAAAGAAACGTAGTAAATCATTGCGTTGTCCGCAGGCCTCACGAAATTCTTTGATCACTTGTCGTAATGGAAAATCAGCTTCTTTACCGAGTGTAAAGGCTTGTTGAGCAAGCTGTTGATGGGCGTCATCTAATCTCATGGATGCCATTAAATTACGAGCAAGCTGAATGTCATTTTCGGTTACGCGTCCTTTCGCTTTAGCGATATGCCCCAGCACGGCAAAAGTAGTTTGCATGAAAAGGGATTGGCGTGTAAGCGCCTTACCAAAAAGGCTAGAAGAAACTGAACCTAATTCATACAGTTTTTTATCTCCCCAGTGGCCAACAATTAAACCCAGCAATCCACCGAAAAAACCACCGAACAATTTATAACCTAAAATAAACCCTAAAATTTTGCCAATAAATTGCATTTTTTATCCTATTTTTATTGAAAAAGTGGCACTATTTTAGCGGAAAAATCTGAAAAAAGAATTAAGAATTAGATCTCTACGAAGCTCTCTTTTTCAACGTGAAATAACCATGTTAGTCACAACTAACACAAATCTCTCTGGTGAAAGAAAAATAAAAAAGCCCCGAATTATTCGGGGCCTCTTTCAATGTTCAGAATTAGAGATTAGTACTCTAACACTGCACGACGGTTTTTAGAGTAGTCAGCTTCTGTGTGACCTAAAACAGCTGGTTTCTCTTCACCGTAAGAAACAGTTGAAACATTGTTTGCACCTTTAGCAGCTAAGTAACCTTTTACTGCATCTGCACGACGTTGACCTAATGCGATGTTGTACTCTGGTGTACCACGTTCATCAGCGTGACCAGAAACAGTCACTTTGCCATTTACAGAAGTTAAGTATGCAGCGTGTGCATCTAATAAAGTTTGGTATTCGCCATCAACAGAATAGCTGTCAAAACCGAAGTACACAGTGTTGTAGCGAGTTTGTAAATCTTGAACAGACATACCGCCAAACATTTGTCCATCATTCATTGCTGCGTTTGCTTTATCGTTTGAGCTGCTGCAAGCTGCTAAAACGAATGCTGGTGCCGCGATCATTAAAACTTTAGCTAGTTTTTTCATTTTTTTCTCCTAAAAAGAATTATTGTTTAGTCAAGTACGGTGACCAAGCAGGGAATTTATATTGTCCACCTGCTCCCGGCAAGTTAGCTTTGAAACGGCCATCTGCGGACACCAATTGTAACACTTTGCTCACACCTTTGGTAGAGCTGTAAATAACCATAGTTCCATTTGGTGAGATACTTGGACTTTCGTCTAAAAACGTAGAACTTAATACTTCTGTACTGCCTGAAGCCAAATCACGTTTTACAATTTTATCTCCTGAAACCATAATTAAATTCTTACCATCTGCGGAAATTTTTCCGCTTCCATTACCACCGATGAGACTTGCACCACCACCATTTGCACTCATTTGATAAACTTGTGGTGAGCCAGCTCTATCCGAAGTAAATAAAATATAACCGCCATCTGGTGACCAGCTTGGTTCAGTATTATTACCTGCACCACTGGTTAATTGACGAGGTGTACCACCCGATGCCCCAGTTACATAAATGTTTAATACACCATCTTGATTAGATGCAAATGCGACTCGAGATCCATCTGGTGAAAAAGACGGTGCACCGTTATGCCCTTTCAATGCACCAATAATTTTCCGAGCTCCCGAACGGAGATCATGTACAACCACTTGAGACTTTTTATTTTCAAATGTGACATACGCTAATTTTGAGCCATCTGGCGACCACTCTGGCGACATCAATGGCTCTTTACTTCTCACTACGGTAAATGCATTAAAGCCATCATAATCCGCAACACGTAATTCATAAGAAGCCGATCCACGTTGTACAACATAAGCAATTTTAGTTCTAAAAGCACCGCGAATTTGCGTGATTTTTTCAAAAACTTGATCACTCACAGTATGAGCCCCCAAACGAATTTGAGCAGCTGGAACATTAAAAGAACCTTGTGTTAATACCGCTGCAGGCGTACTTAACGTATCAACTAATTGATATGCTACATTATAACCATTACCTGTCGCAGTTACTTGTCCAACCACAATCGTATCAACACCTAAGTCTGTCCAGTTTTGTGAGTTAACCTCTGCTGCTGAACCTGGCTGCTCTTTCATCCGAACAACAGGAATTGGGTTAAATTTACCGCTATTACGTAAATCATCAGAGATAATCTGAGCAACATCTGCTGGCACACTCCCGTTACCTTTAAAAGGCACGACCGCAATTGGCTGAGCTGAACTAACGCCTTCATCAACAGAAATCACGACATCAGAATCTGCCATAGCATGGGTAGTAAAGAATAGCGTCACTATTGTTAGCAGATTACTAAAACGTTTTATAAAATTCATTGGATAAATCCTTATATTATTGAATTTTTAAGCTAAATCGCATTATTGGCGATTTATACTTGTTATAAAGTTGATCACTCGGAGCTGGTGGAACTGTTTTTGCAGATACAATGGCAGATACTGCCGCCCGACAAATATCATCAGGGCCCGAAATTACCTGATAATTACTAATTCGCCCATCTCGCTCTAAAAACAGCTTAATCCGACACTCACGCCCTCTAAAGCTCTCTTCGACACGATAATAGCGGGAAAGTTTCTTTTTAATAAGGTTTTCATAACCTCGGTCTTCTGTTCCAAAGCCATCGCCCACACTTTTAGCATTGCCGTTACCTTGTGAACCCGTAGCATTTTGATTACCACCTTTACTTGAACCACCGCCAACATCTCCGCCACTCAGAAAATCATCGAGCGCTTTATTATTTTTAGCTTGTTGATCGGCTTTTGCTTTAGCATCAGCTACTGCTTTTGCCTCAGCAGCGGCTTTCGCTTTTGCTTCTTTTTCTGCTTTTAATTTCGCTTCTTTTTCCGCTTTTGCTTTAGCTTCTTTCTCTGCTTTTAACTTTGCCTCTTTTTCCGCTTTCTCTTTTGCCTCTCTTTGAGCCTGAGCTTTTGCTTCCTGTTCGGCTTTTTCTTTCGCTTCCTTCTCTGCTTTTACTTTGGCCTCCGCCGCTAATCTTTTTTGTTCTTCAAGCTGCTTCTGTTTTTCTGCCTCTTTTGCTTTACGCTCTTCTTCAGCTTGCTTTGCTGCAGCTTCTAAACGTTTTGCTTCGGCTTCTGCTTTTAATCTAGCGGCTTCTGCTGCTTTCTTGCGAGTTTCTTCTTCCTGTTTTTTCAATAGTTCTTGTTTAGCAATTTCTTGCTGGCGTTTTAATTCTTCTTGCTGACGTTGTTGCTCTTCTTGTTTCCGTTTCTGTTCTTCTAATTTTTGCTGTTGAGCAATTACTAAAGCTTTTTCTTTTTCAACATCTTCTGCTGCATTTTTAGGCAAGTCGTCTTTGACCACTTGTTCTTTGGGTTCAGTTTTAGCTATTTTTTCGCTCTGTTTTTGAGCAACAATTTGCCCATACTCTGCGGCGACCTGTCCTGTATCAACCATCACTGCATCAAGAGTATCCGCATCACCGCCACTTCCACCTGCGGCTGGCTGAATCATATTTGTAAAGAGAGAGCCTAAAACTAACAGCCCGATCAACAATAAATGCAAAATGATCGAAACAATGATGGCAAGTTCTAGTCTATCATTATTCACTTTCACAGGCTGTCCTTGCTATTTGCCTTGCGTCATTAAACCAACCGATTTAATGCCTGCATCCTTAAGTAATGAAATACCTTTCATCACTTCTTCATAAGGTACATCTTTGCCACCAGCAACTAAAAAGAGTGTATTATTATCTTGCTGAAAAGCATTAGCTGCGTGAGCAACAACATCTTGTTCCGTTAGATTTTCAACATTATTTACTTGCACATAATTTCCGTCAATTTTTAGTTTGAACTGATCTACCCCTGAAATTTCTAAAATAACGGGCGTTTTATCTTCATTTGATACTGATTGACTATGACGTTCTTCTGGCAAATCGACTTCTACACTTTGGCTGATGATTGGTGCAGTAGCCATGAAAATCAATAAAAGCACCAATAGCACATCTAAAAATGGCACGATATTAATTTCAGATTTAATGTCATTACGTTTACGACGACGGTAAGACATATTTTCCTCTTATATTCAATTTCCTGTTCTGACACGACAAGCGGTCAGATTCTCTAAAAGTTTTGCAAATGATGCTATCTTTTTGCAAAAGCTTGGCGATGTAAAATAGAAGTGAACTCATCAATGAAGTTCACATAGTTTTGTTCCAATTTAGCGACTTGCAAATTTAAACGGTTATATGCCATTACCGCAGGAATTGCAGCAAATAGACCAATTGCAGTCGCAATCAATGCTTCAGCAATACCTGGTGCAACTGATTGTAGTGTTGCTTGTTTTACTGCACTTAATCCCATAAAGGAGTGCATGATTCCCCATACTGTTCCAAATAAACCAATATAAGGGCTAATTGAACCAACTGTACCTAAAAACGGAATATAATTTCCAATACTTTCCAACTCTCGGTTCAATGCGAGATTCATTGCTCGGCTTGAACCTTGAATAATAAATTCTGGTGCATCAGAGTTAACTTGCTGAAGACGGTTATACTCTTTAAAACCAACATAGAAGATCTGCTCTGCACCGCTTAATCCATCACGACGATTCTCTAAACCTTCATGTAAACGGTGTAAATCTTCACCTGACCAAAAACGATCTTCAAATGCCAAAGACTCTTTTTTTGCTTGAGCAATCACACGACTACGTTGAATGATCACCGCCCAAGATAATACGGAAAAAATAATTAAAATAAGCATCACGATTTTCACCACGATGCTTGCTTCTAAAAAGAGCGAAACTAAATTAAATCCTGTTGATTCGGTTGGCATTAACAAACTCCAATATTGTAAAAATTTTAGACGATCAGACCGCTTGCAGAGCCTGATAAATCCCTGGTGGAATGGCTATTGGTTTCATTTTAGCTAAATCCACACTTGCTACGACCACTTTCGCTGAACAGAGACAAATATTTTCTCGCCATAAATGCTGCTCAAAAACAATGGACGCTTTCTTAATTTCGTGGACAATGGTTTCAACTGAGAGTAGATCGTCCAAACGGGCAGGCTGTTTATAGTCAATTTCCAGCTTTTTGACCACAAATGCGAAATTCTGTTCCAATAATGTTTGCTGAGAAAATGAGAGCGTTCGTAAGCATTCTGTTCTTGCTCGCTCGAAAAAATTTAGGTATTGCGCGTGGTAAACTACCCCACCTGCATCTGTATTTTCGTAATATACTCGAATTGGAAAGTTCATTCTCACCTCCATTTTCCAGCCATAAAAAAACGCCTAAAAACTAGGCGATCTCGACTTCTTATTGTAGAGAGAGAAAATTCTTTGTGCAAGCCCTTTCCCACTTTGGTGTGTAAAAATAGTTAGGGCTTGAAGAGTAATTTATTGTTTAATTTAAAACAATGTAAAGAAAAGCGGGGGTAGTAATGAGATAGCCTGTTATTGGTAAGAAAATCAATTTAAAAGGTGTTGATTTAATTTCAAATCCAATACCATGAATCCATAAAATGGCCATTCCATAAAAGACGAGAATCGCCAAATAGGGAATACTTCCACCGAAATGTTGTGCGAACATAAATGAATTCATCAAAATCGCCGCAAACATTGCAGTTGCTAGGATAAAAGAAAGGGCTTTAAGCCAGCCCTTTCTTGTTACATTATAGAGTGAGTTAATCATGCTTACTCGTCAAATTTGCCTGTTTTTTCAATACTAATAGTGATTACCGTTGCAAACAGAATGGCAAGTAGAACACCTAATACCCAAGTTACATAAAACATAGTTGTTCTCCTTAATATAAGCTCGCACTGTTGTTCTCAATATATTTAGAGTCAAGACGACCATACATCTTAATATAACTCCAAACAGTATATGCAAGAACAAGCGGTACAAAAATACAAGCAACGATAAACATAACGCCAAGAGTGTTATGACTCGCTGTTGCATCCCACATGGTTAAACTCATTTCTGGATGAGTAATTGACGGCATCACAAATGGGAACATTGACACACCAGCAGTTAAGATGATCCCTGCTTGCATTATTGATGACGCAAAGAACGCTAAGCCACTATTGTTTGCTTTTGATGCAACCACAGTTAATAATGCCCCTAACACTGCTAATGCAGGAACCACAAACAAGATCGGCATTTCGAAGTAGTTTTTGAACCACGCACCTTGTTCTAATACCACCGTTTTATTTGAAATAGTTGATGCCGCATTGTGATCAATCATGCTAGTCACAACGAAACCATCTTTGAAGTATAACCATACGCCAGCTAGTAAGAAGGCACCTAATGATACTAAAGCAGTCACTTGAGCAATGTTTCTTACACGATTGCGTAATTCACCCGTAGTTTTCATTTGTAACCAGGCTGCACCCTGAGTTGTGAGCATCATTAAACTCACTACACCGCAAAGCAATGCAAATGGATTTAATAAGCCTAACAATTTCCAAAGTGTCGAACCTTCATAAGTCACCTGGTTAATCTCATTGAAATGGAATGGTACACCTTGTAATAAATTACCAAATGCCACGCCAAAAATTAATGACGGAACGAAGCCACCAATAAATAAGCCCCAGTCCCAAGCATTACGCCATTTTTGATCATCAATTTTTGCACGATATTCAAAGCCTACTGGGCGGAAGAATAACGCGGCTAAAACTAAAATCATGGCTAAGAAAAAGCCTGAGAATGATGTTGCGTAAACTGTTGGCCACGCAGCAAAGATTGCACCACCCGCAGTTAATAACCAAACTTGGTTACCATCCCAGTGGGGTGCGATTGAGTTAATCATGACACGACGCTCAACATTACTCTTGCCAACTACTGGTAATAGGATTAATACGCCCATATCAAAACCATCAGTTACAGCAAAACCAATTAATAAAACGCCGATTAAGATCCACCAAATAAAGCGTAAAACTTCATAATCTAACATAGTTTACCCCTACTTATTTCGCAGATTGCTCAAAGTGGTAACGACCTGTTTTTAATGAACTTGGACCTAAACGACCATATTTGAACATTAAATACATTTCAATAACCAAGAACAATGTGTACAAGCCACATAATAGGCCGATTGCAATCCATAAATCAGCTGTAGTTAATGCTGAGTTACTCACACCTGTTGGTAGCACATTATAAACAGCCCATGGTTGACGACCATATTCCGCTAAGAACCAGCCACTTTCAATGGCAATCCAAGGAAGTGGAATTCCCCATAATAAGGCTTTAAGTAATAATGGTCTTGATCCCACTGTACCACGCATATTCTGAATAAACGCGGCACCAATAAGAAGAAGCATTAAACCACCAGCAGCCATCATGATACGGAATGCCCAGAAAGTTGGTCCTACGTTTGGAATGGTATCCGCAGCTGCTTTCTTAATTTGTTCTTCAGTTGCATCAACGACTTTATCCGTATAAGGCTTTAATAATAAACCAAAACCAAGATCATGCTGAACGGCTTTGAACGCCTCTTTATCTTCCGCAGTATAATTTCCTGTGCGAAGCTTCTCTAACAAACCGTAAGCAACGATACCGTTACGCACTCGCTGTTCATTTTCAACACGTAAGTCTTTCAAACCTTTGATTTCTGTATCAAGCGAACGAGTTGCAATAATACCTGCCGCATAAGGAATAGAAATGGCAAATTCGTTTTTCATTTCTGCCGTATTTGGAAGCACAATTACATTCCATGCCGCTGGAGCAGGGTGAGTTTCAAATTCACCTTCCATCGCAGCTAATTTTACCGGCTGAGCTCTACCAACCGAATAGCCAGACTCATCGCCCATAATAATGACTGCAATAATTGCCAATAAACCGAAACTTGCCCCCACAGAGAATGAACGACGAGCGAATCCTAAATCACGGCCTTTTAAGATATAGTACGCACTGATCCCTAACACAAATACCGCACCACAAGTATAACCAGCAGAAACAGTATGTAAGAATTTAGCTTGTGTAACAGGATTTAGAACAAGCTCAGAGAAGCTAGACATTTCCATACGCATGGTTTCAAAGTTGAATTCAGAACCAACAGGGTTTTGCATCCAGCCATTTGCAACTAAGATCCACAACGCAGAGAAGTTAGAACCGAAAGCAACTGCATAAGTTGCTAATAAGTGTTTTGCTTTTGACAAACGGTTCCAACCAAAGAAGAAAAGACCAATGAAAGTAGATTCTAAGAAGAACGCCATCAACCCTTCAATTGCTAATGGAGCACCAAAGATATCACCAACATAGTGAGAATAATATGACCAGTTAGTACCGAATTGGAATTCCATTGTAATCCCTGTCGTTACCCCTAGAGCGAAGTTAATACCGAATAACTTACCCCAGAACTTCGTCATATCCTTATACACCTCTTTACCCGTCGTTACATAAAGTGTTTCCATCACTACAAGAACGAAAGAAAGACCTAATGTCAACGGCACGAACAAGAAGTGGTAGAGAGCAGTTAATGCAAACTGCAATCGTGAGAGTTCAACAACGTCTAACATCTCAAACCTCTTTTAATATTACAAGTTCGAATTATTGATTACAAAACCGTAATCACCCAACAAAAATTGACCCTGTTTAATATTCTTTACAGAACTTTTTTTACCAAGATCTCAGCAACTATTTTACCTGTAAATAGCAAAATTAAAAATAGCAAAACCGTTACATTGATCACAAATTGCCGCGAAAATTTAAGACTTGTTAACTTTTATTTAATTAATTTTGACTTAAATCAACACTGTAATGTTATACAAATGTAAAAGAATACATTATGTTGAATTCTACTGGCAACCTGACTCTAGTAACGACATAGCAAATAGAATGAATTTAAAAATATCTGATTGCCAGAATAAATCGATTTGTTATACCATACACACCAATTTGTAAAACCTTTTAAAGAACTTGTTATGTTTAAGTACACTATCTCTTCTTTTTTTGTTATTAGCTGCATGTTCGTAAATGGAAATAGCTTCGCAGCAGACCTAAAAACCTCCTCACTAAACATTGCGAAACCACAAACTCCGAATAAGTTGGCACAACCATGTCTGCAATTATTTAAAGAAGGCGATAAGCTAATTTCTGAAGCAGAAAAACAACCCGGCACACACATCCAAGTAAAAAAGATGAAAGACAAACTGTCTTCTTCTAAACAAAAAATCTTAAAAATGGACAGTGAAATGCAGCAAAAAAGTTGTGATAAAGGTTTAATTGCACTCAATAATTTAAAACAAAAATATTAAATAGAAATAAAAAAACCAAGCAAACACTTGGTTTTTTTATGACTTACAAGCGGTCAGTTCCGACAGTTTTTTTGCAAATCGATCAAAAATCCCACCTAACAATTGTTAGCGTGGGATTTTTTCATAGAAAACGACAATTATCTCTTCGTACTAAGAATTTGGTAATAACAGAACAGAAGGTTCTTTAGCTTCCATTTTTACTTCTTTTAAATTCTGAGTGCGAATGGTTCCAATGAGTGCTGAATCATTTAACTGTTCGGCAACATAAAGTGCCATTATCCGATCATTTGGAGTACATTCTTGGTGTTCAAGCAACTGTACAAAGTAAGGTTTTGCTTTATCAAACACCCCTTCTCTTGCATAAATGTAACCCAAAGCTCGAGCGTAATCATCACTATAGTGTGTTTCGGCTTGAGTATAACGTTTCGCAAGCACTTTCAATAGCTTGCTGTTTTCATCCGTTTGTAGACGAGTTAATTCATTAAATAGACCTTGCAATTGCTCGTCTTGGAATTTTTTAACCGTTTCCAAAGCAATGTCTGTTGCAGATTGATGGTCCTCGCTATCAAGTAAACGTTTAACCAATGCGGTTCGAACGTATACTGAGCGACGGCGACGACTTGATTGATTTTCCCACCAATTTAGTAGTCCTTCTTGTCCTTCATCTGCCATTACTTCATCTAATAAGCCGTCATCAACTTGCTGTTCTAAACGCTCATATTCTTCTGCAGATAAGAAACTCCGCTTACCAATCTCTTCTAAAACATTATCTAAGGCTTTATATGCTTTAGATTTTTGATAAATGTCGATGGCGAGACGTAGTGCATCAATATTATGCGGTGCTAATACCAGTAAGCTATCTACCGCACTACGTGCAGCTGGTAGTTTGCCTTGTTGCAACAACAAGCGAGTTCGAGCTAACTCAACGGCAACATTATTTGGACCCGCTAATTTTGCCGCTTCAATCAAATGTTTATTTGCGGCGAGATCATCTCCACGTTGCTGTGCTGCTTCTGCGGCTTTAATAAAGTTAAGCACAGGCTCATCGGAATGTCTGGCATTTTTACTGATTAATTTTTCTGCTTTTGAATAATCCCCTTCAGTCATTTTCATCAAGCCTTCAAGCGTTTGCTTTTGCGCGGCTCTGCGTTTACGATTCCCAAACCATTGATAAGAATCACGGCTCAAACGGCAAAAACGGGCCACTATCCACTCTAAGCCATAAACTATCGCCATTGATACCGCAAAGAGCACGACGAGCATCACAATACTCATTTCATAGACCCGACTTGCTGTTTCAATCCGAACATAACCTTGGTTGCCTGCGATATAAGGGCCTAAAATCAACCCTGCTAGGACTAACAACATTAAAAAGAGAACACGTAACATACTAATTCCCCCTACTGTTGTGGTTCAGCTTGTGGCTGAACTGTTTGTTCTGCGGGCTGCTCTATTTTTAATCGCTCCACCGCTTTATCCACTTCTAATTCAATTTTTTTGACCGCTGGTTCAGCACGGTTTAGCTTTTGCTTTAATAATGTAGGACTTTGCAAATTATTCGGTGCATCAATGTAAATGGATTGCTCAATTAACTCGTCCACTTCATTTAAGAACATTTTCACATTCTCATTTTGCACATCAAAATAGCTTCTTACCCAAGAGCTGACAGCCTCGAGTGACTGCTTATACAATTCATTTTGCTGACGAGGCACGGTAAGGATCGCGATTTGCAAACGTAATCGAATATTTTCACGTAAATAGATTTCCTGATTTGGTGCAATAAAGGCTTTATCTTGAGCTTGCTTTTTATCACTCACACGAATGAAATGGCTTAAAAACGAATCTGCACTTTTCTCAATATTTTTTTGCCAGTCGGCGAGTGAATCACTCACCTCATTACTTTCCTGAACGGCAAGTTGCTGTTCATGATCTAACATTGGCATGTCATCAACTAAGTTAGCCAACTGTGCGAGACGTTGCATAATATTGTTTTGATCAACCTTATTTAAAGTCGCCAATGTATTTAAATCTGCTTTTATTGCTTCACGTATTGCAGCGATATTTGGTTCATTCACTTGACTTAATACACTATCAGCTTCAACTAACAGGCTTTTAGCGGTTTCAATATCATTGTCAATTACCACTTTACGCAATGCATTGGTTAATAGAAAATCCGCATCGGAAAGCAGAAACGTAGTAGGTTCTGCTTGTGGTGCTGAACCTAGCTTTTGTAATTGCGTTTGTAATCCATTAATTTGTTTCGCATCATTCGCTTGTTCACGTTCTAAATAACGAATTAATTCCAGAGTTTGCTGATGTTCACCAACTAGCTTAGCAATTTGGGCTTTTTCTGCATCAAAATTAGGTATTTCAATTGCCGTTTGCACAGGAACGTTCGCTTGTTGAGATAGTTGCTGAATTTGTTGCTGTGCTTTTGTGAGTTGTTCTTCTACGCTTGCAAATTTTTGTTGCCCGAAGAAATAGCCTGCTCCGCCAACACCAAGTGCAACAAGTAAGGCAAGTACCGCCATTCCGCTACCACCAGATTTTTGTTTTTTTTCAGTTTCCAGCGATGTCGGCTGAATTTCAGTTTGTTCCATTTTGTCTTCCACTTGTTCTTCCTTCCGTTTCGGTTCATTTTGGGTGTCTGCCATCGTCTCAGTATCTTTTGCAAAATGTTCTGATGATCTGACCGCTTGTTGCACGTCATCTGGTTCAGAGATGATGTCTTCAACCTTTTCTGTTACTTGTTCAGTAACCTCATCAACCTGAGAAATCTGTTTTTTATTCTGTTTCGTCATAACTCCCACCTATATTCAAGTTAAGATTTTAACAACGTATTCAGCAGACTATGATTATCTGCTTTCTCCGAAATATCAATAGCTTTTGTTTGCCAACCAAGCTGTTGGGCATCTTTGGCAATTCGTGGGCTCACCACCACTAAACGGCATTGAAACAACCATTCTCGATCTTCTTCACGCGTTTGAGCAACTAACATTGAAACAATATCGCTACTTGTTGCGACAATAGTGTCAATCCCTGCTCGTTTTGCTAAGCTGATTTTATCACTCATATCTTGAGTAAACGGAATGCGTTGATAGCACTCCAGCACTTTCACTTCAGCTCCTCGCTGTTTAGCTTGTTCAGCAAAATATTCACGCCCAGATTCTGCGCGTAAAATCAGTATGGTTTTGCCTTGCAGATTTTGTTGCATTTCAGGCAATTCTAACAAGCCTTCACTATTTGCAAATTTTAAGGGGTAACATACCGCTTGCATGGCGTGGCTTGCAAGATAGCTTGCGGTTGCTTGACCAACAGCAATATACTGCAAGTCACTTCGCCAACCAAAACCAATTTCTGTTAAGGTTTGATGAGCAAAATCTACCGCATTTTTTGATACTGCAAACAGAAAATCGCCCGCTTTTAGCCCCGAAACCGTAGAAGGCAACAAAGGGAGTTCTCTTCCTGCCACAACCGAAAAAAGCGGCTGATGGATAGCAAAAATTTGTTCTTTCGCTAACAATTCAACAAGCTGCTGCCCTCGTTCATCAGGGCGAGTGATCAATACATTCATTCGTTCGAATAAACTTCTGCAAGAATCCTATCTGCACCTTTTGCTAACAACTGCTCTGCAATTTGTACGCCTAACTGTTCAGCATACTCAACGTTTGCTGAGCCTTCTGCTCGAATAATTTCCGAGCCATCTACTGCCCCCACTAGTGCACGCAAATAAATTTGATCACCGTTTAATTCAGCAAAACCACCAATTGGTACTTGGCAACCACCTTGTAAATGAGCATTCATTGCTCGCTCTGCCTGTACACAATAGGTTGTGGGCTGATGAGCAAGAGATTTCACATACTGCAATACACGTTGATCATTTAGACGGGTTTCAATTCCAACTGCACCTTGCCCCGCAGCTGGCAACGATTTTTCTGTTGAAATGAAACTCCGAATTCGTTCTGGCATACCTAATCGGATCAGCCCCGCGGCCGCTAAAATAATGGCATCATATTCGCCATTATCCAATTTACTTAAACGTGTTCCGACATTGCCACGCAAAGACTCGACCTGCAAATGTGGGTAATTTGCAACTAATTGACACTGACGGCGAAGACTTGAAGTACCTACAACAGCACCTTCAGGCAACTCATCTAGACTGGCGTACTGATTTGAGACAAACGCATCTCGTGGCTCTTCCCGTTCACAAATAACAGCTAAGCCAAGACCATCCGGAAAAGCCATTGGCACATCTTTCATTGAATGTACGGCAAGATCAGCTCGATTTTCCAATAACGCTAGCTCTAATTCTTTGACAAATAAGCCTTTTCCGCCAATTTTGGCTAATGGAGTGTCTAAAATGATATCGCCTTTAGTCACCATCGTCACTAATTCGACTGATAAATGCGGGAAACGCTGTTCTAAAGCGTCTTTCACAAAGTTGGCTTGCCACAACGCCAATGGGCTTTGACGGGTCGCAATTCGCAGAATTTCTTTCATTAGGCAATTCTATTTTGAAATGAAAATGCCTGTATCGTATCACTTTTTTCATACTTCTGCCAAAAATTAAATCGACATCTACTCTCAAGCGGTCACATTTACATATTTTTTTGCAAACCCACCTTTACTGTTCAAAAAAACAGTATTAATATATAGATAAACAGTGTTTATTTATCCAGAGATCATGCTTACTCAACTTACCATAAATAATTTTGCCATTGTCCGCCATTTAGTATTAGAACTGAACGAAGGGATGTCTGTGATTACAGGCGAAACAGGAGCGGGAAAATCGATTGGAATTGATGCGTTAGGATTATGCCTCGGTTATCGTTCTGAAAGCAGCATGATTCGCCAAGGTGCAGAGAAAACAGACATCACTGCCACTTTTTCAATGCAACCAAATAGTCCTGCATTTTTGTGGTTAAAAGACCATGAACTTTTAGATGAGGACAATCCAAATGAGTGCATTTTACGTCGGATCATCAACATTGATGGACGCTCTAAAGCCTTTGTCAATAATCGTCCTTTGCCTGTCTCACAGTTACGTGAACTAGGGCAATATTTAATTCACTTAAATGGACAACACGCTCCACAACTCTTATTAAAAAGCGAATATCAACTTGAATTAGTCGACAACTATGCGGATCTTCATACGTTGCTTGCAACGATGGCTGAACATTATCAAATTTGGCGAAAACTGCATAAGCAAGTCAACAACTTTCATCAACAATGCCAAGAAAATGAAGCTCGTAAACAGCTATTGCAATATCAAGTGGAAGAGTTGGATGAGTTCGCAATTAAAGAAGGTGAATTTGAGCAAATGGAAGAAGATCAGGCTCGTTTAGCCAATTCTGAACAATTAACCGCACTGTCTCAATCTGTCTTGGCCAAGTTATCCGATAATGAATTAAATATAGATACCACGCTCTATCAAACTATTCGAGAGTTAGAAAAACTGGTTGAACTGGATAGCCGTTATGGCTCTGCACTTGATATGCTCCATGAAGCGTTAATCCAAGTACAAGAAGCCAGCTCCGAAGTTAGCCATTTAGCCAATAATATTGAACAAGATCCTGAGTTACTGAATCAATTAGATAACCGTATCAGTAAAGCCATACAACTTGCACGTAAACATCAAGTTCCTACTGAACATCTATGGAAACAGCACCAAAATTTGCAACAAGAGCTCGAAAAATTACTGGATTTTGAACAAAACGAAGCCCAATTGATGGCTGATGAACAAATGGCTCATCAACAATGTTTTGAAATTGCTGAACAGATTTATCAAAAACGTTGTGATGCTGCTCAAAAACTATCAGAACAAGTTACCCAACAGATCAAGCAACTCGCCATGGAGAATGGCGAATTTTTCATCGAAATTCAGCATAATCTTGATAAATTATCATCAAATGGGGCAGACGTTGTCGAATTTAATTTACGCAGCAATTTAGGACAACAGGCCCAACCGTTAGCAAAAATTGCATCTGGTGGTGAGTTGTCACGGATTTCATTAGCAGTACAGGTCTTAACCGCCAATAAACTCTCTACACCAACGATTATTTTCGATGAAGTGGATGTGGGCATTAGTGGTCCTACCGCCACCGTTGTTGGACGATTACTGCGTCAGCTTGGGAAAAAATGCCAAGTGCTGTGTGTAACGCATTTACCACAAGTCGCAAGCCATGGGAATTATCATTACAATGTGCAAAAATTCGTTGAAAATAACGAAACAGAAACACAAATGAGCTTACTTGCTCCTTCAGAAAGAGTTCATGCCTTAGCCAGATTGCTTGGAGGAAGTAAAATTACAGAAGCGGTTTTAGCAAATGCACAGGAAATGTTAAATTTGGCGGAAGAAGATTAGTTCGCTAGAATAAGCGGTCAGATTCTCCTAAATTTTTGCAAAAATATGCAGCTAGCTACGCATTCTCTAACTGAAACTGAATTACTACAAAAAGCGCAATGGCTTGCGGGATTCCGTTTAGGTGAAATTGCTGAACAGCTCAGAATGGTTGTTCCACAAGATCTTCGACGTGATAAAGGCTGGGTGGGTATTTTGATAGAAACCGCATTAGGTGCAAAAGCAGGCAGCAAACCAGAGCAAGATTTTGCCCACTTAGGCATTGAATTAAAAACAATTCCAGTCAATGAAAAAGGTCTACCGCTAGAAACAACCTTTGTTAGCTTAGCACCTTTAACACAGAATCATGGCATTACATGGCAAACTTCCCATGTTCGTCATAAATTGCAAAAAGTGCTCTGGGTTCCCGTTGAAGGAGAACGAAAAATTCCGTTAGCACAACGAAGAATAGGTATGCCTATTCTATGGTCTCCAACACCACATCAAGATCAGCAATTACAGCGAGACTGGGAAGAGTTGATGGAGTTGATTGTGTTAGGACGATTAAATGAGATTAATGCAACCTTAGGCGAAGTCTTACAACTTCGCCCTAAGGCGAGAAATAGCAAGGCTCTAGCAAATGCGATTAACCAGCAAGGGGAAAAAACCCAATCGCTTCCCCTTGGTTTTTATTTACGCAAAAATTTTACTTCAGAAATTTTACAAAATTTTTTACGCTCAACTCTTTAATTTCTGTGCGGCTCTCTATATGATGTGCGACTTTAAACAAAAAATTGGCGATTAGATCGCCAATTCTCTTTTTTATTCATTAAGGATTTATTATGTTTGAGTGGGTTGCCAACCCAGAAGCTTGGGTTGCTCTATTTACTTTAACCGCATTAGAAATTGTACTAGGTATTGATAACATCATTTTCATTAGTATCCTAGTTTCTCGCTTACCAGAAAAACAGCGCCAATCAGCTCGACTTATCGGTTTAGGCTTAGCTATGGCGACCCGTGTATTACTTTTACTTTCATTAGCTTGGATGATGCGTTTGGTTGATCCACTCTTTAGCATCATGGGGAAAGATATTTCAGGCAGAGATTTAATTCTCATTCTTGGTGGACTTTTCCTTATTGTAAAAAGTGCGATGGAATTACAGCATGCTATTCGTGGTGACGCCCATGATGAAAACAATGCCTCTGCTAAAAAAGCAAGCTATTTAATGATCTTAGTCCAAATTGCTATTTTAGATATTGTGTTCTCACTCGACTCTGTTATTACCGCAGTAGGTATGGCTGACGATATTCCTGTGATGGTTATCGCAATTATGATTGCAGTTGGTGTCATGATGTTAGCAGCGAAACCGATTGGTGACTTTGTAGATCATCATCCAACGATTAAAAACCTAGCGTTAGCGTTCTTAATCTTAATCGGTGTTGCTTTAGTAGGAGAAGGGTTCAATATTCATATTCCTAAATCCTCAATTTATACTGCAATGGGCTTCTCTGTTGTGGTTGAGCTGATAAACATCAGAATGCGACGTAATCAAGCAAAACGTCAGAAATAATTGTAAAATGCTCTCATCTTTGGGAGCATTTTTATTTAGAGGGCATTATGTTACTGATTGATTTAGTAGGCAAAGAACTAACCGTTGAAGAGCAAGAATTACTTGAACATCCGCTTGTTTCAGGTTTAATCCTGTTTACTCGTAACTTTCACGACCGTGAACAAATTCGGGCATTAATTCAGTCTGTTCGCCAGCGTATCAAAAAACCACTGCTGATCACCGTTGATCAAGAAGGCGGGCGTGTACAACGTTTTCGTGAAGGCTTTACAACGTTGCCAGCAATGCAATCCTTTCAAACTTTGCTTCCTGCCGAACAACAAATCCAGTTTGCCAAAGAAGCGGGCTGGCTAATGGCAGCGGAAATGTTTGCTTTAGATATTGATTTAAGTTTTGCGCCTGTTTTAGACTTAGGGCACCAATGCAAAGCAATTGGTGATCGTTCCTTTGGACAAAATCCAACTCACATCTTGCCCCTTGCTGAAGCGTTTATTGACGGAATGCGTGAAATAGGTATGGCAACAACAGGTAAACATTTCCCTGGGCATGGTCATGTCGTGGCAGACTCACATTTGGAAACACCTTTCGATGACCGTTCAAAAGAGACTATTTTTAACCACGATATCCAGCCTTTTAAGCAATTAATTACAAAAGGTAAATTATCTGCAATCATGCCTGCTCATGTGATTTACACCCAATGCGATAGCCAGCCAGCAAGTGGTTCAGCCTATTGGTTGAAAGACGTTTTACGCCAACAATTGAACTTCAATGGGGTTATCTTCTCCGATGACTTAGGGATGAAAGGGGCTGGTTTTATGGGAGACTATGTAGAACGCAGCGAAAAAGCACTCAATGCGGGCTGTGATCTGCTCTTACTTTGCAATGAGCCTGCTGGTGTTGTACAAGTACTCGACAACTTGAAATACCAACCAACGCAAGCTCAACAAGATCGTCACTACAGCTTAATGAAACGCAAATCGGTCAGTTGGCGTGAATTAGAACAAAGTGTACGTTGGCAACAAGCTCATCAATCACTCGCAAAATTGCAAACTCAATGGCTTGAATGGAAGGCAAACAATGCCTAACCTACTGAATTGCCAACATTTTGAGAAAAAGCGTTGTACTTCCTGCCAATGGCTAGATAAGCCATACCTTGAGCAACTATCTGATAAATCAGCGGATCTCAAGCGGTTAGTTTCGCCTTATATTTTGCAAAAGACGGCATTTTTCCCCGAAGTCACTTCTCCCATTACCCATTTTCGAAATAAAGCGAAAATGGTGGTGTCTGGCAGCGTAGAACGGCCGATTTTGGGCATTTTGAACGATCCCAATAACCCACAAAGTGCGGTGGACTTAACCGATTGCCCGCTCTACCCTAACTCCATCTCAGCACTCTTTCCACTTCTCAAACAGTTTATCGGGCGAGCTGGGCTTGTACCTTACAATGTGGCAAAAAAACGGGGAGAACTGAAATATATTTTGATTACCCAAAGCCAATATAACCACTCAGTGATGATTCGTTTTGTACTAAAAAGTGAGCTGAAAAGACCGCTTGTTGAGCGAGAACTGGCGGGCTTACTCGCTCAGCTTCCCGCTAATTCGGTGGTCACACTCAATATTCAACCACACCATTCTGCCGTGCTTGAAGGCGAGCAAGAAATTTTTCTCACGCCACAACAGGTGCTAGAAGAATATTTCAATGGCATACCGCTATTTATTCGCCCGCAAGGTTTTTTCCAAACGAACCCACATGTGGCAAGCCAACTTTACGCAACGGCACAACAATGGTTGCAAGATTTACCGATTTCGCATCTTTGGGATCTCTTTTGTGGTGTTGGAGGTTTTGGATTGCACTGTATTCGCCCATTACAGCAACAAAATCCGAATGCCACCTTAACAGGCATTGAAATTTCGCCCTCTGCGATTGCAAGTGCAATAACGTCTGCCAAGCGACTTGGGCTGAATCACATTCGCTTTGCATCATTAGACTCCGCTCAATTTGCCTTGAATGAAGCGGGACTGCGACCTGATGCCGTGATCGTCAATCCACCTCGACGTGGAATAGGTAAGCCATTAGCCGAATTCATTAACCAACTCGGCTCACCTTATTTGCTCTATTCAAGCTGTAATGCAAGCACAATGGCTGCCGATTTTGCATCATTAACCCATTATGAATTGGTTAAAGTCCAGCTGTTTGATATGTTCCCTCACACGGCTCATTACGAAGTGCTGACTCTTCTCGTTCGTAAAAGTAGTTAATACAAGCGGTCAGTTCCGCAGAAAAATTTGCAAATTTTCTTGTGAATCTGACCGCTTGTGGCTACTTGACTTGCCCCAGTTTTAGGCGTTCAAAATAGAGACGCGTTTCTTCAATTACAACATGGCGAAGGCTGACCAACGCAATCAAGTTGGGGAACGCCATTAAGCCGTTTACGATGTCGGCAATCGTCCAAATGGTATTGAGCTGAATAAACGGAGCAATCGCAATTAGGGCGATGAAAGCAAGGCGATAGAATTTGATACCTCGAGTGCGTCCGCCTGTGAGATAAACAAAGCAACGCTCGCCGTAATAGCACCAGCCCAATATGGTGGTAAAGGCAAAAAAAATCAGCCCAACGGTCACGATCACCGCGCCAAATTCACTCGCCAAGCCTTGTGAAAATGCCAAGTTTGTGAGTGCAGCCCCTTGAACTGTACCTTGCCAAGTACCGGTCAGCACAATCACCAAACCTGTCATTGTGCAGACGATAATCGTATCTAAAAAGGTGCCTGTCATTGAAATCAAGCCTTGTCGTACTGGCTCTTTGGTATGAGCGGCCGCTGCTGCAATCGGAGCTGAACCTAACCCAGCTTCATTAGAGAAAATCCCCCGAGCCACACCTGATTGAATGGCTTGCATCACGGTAAAGCCCACAACCCCACCAAGTGCTGCTTGTGGATGAAATGCGGCTTCCACAATAAACGCAATGGTTGTTGGTAATTTCTCGGCATTTAGCACCAAAATCAACACCGATGCCGCCACATAAGCAATCGCCATAAACGGCACAATTACGCTAGCCATTTTTGAAATACGCTGCACACCGCCTAAAATAATCGCCGCCACCAGCCCTGTTAATACAATGGCTGTGAGACTGATCGGCAAGTTAAAGGTATCATGTAAGGCCGTGGTAATCCCATTGATTTGCGGGAAAGTCCCGATACCAAACAATGCCACCATCACGCCAAAAAGGGCAAACAACTTCGCGAGCCATTTCCATTTTTTCCCCATACCCAATTCAATGTAATACATTGGACCGCCTGCAATAAAGCCATCGCGATCTTTGGTACGAAATTTAATCGCTAACAAACATTCCGCATATTTAGTTGCCATACCGAATAGGGCGATTAGCCACATCCAGAACAATGCCCCTGGCCCACCTGCTTGAATAGCTGTTGCCACCCCCACGATATTACCCGTACCAATGGTTGCCGCTAATGCCGTGGAAAGTGCGGCAAATGCGGAAATATCACCCGCTTGTTCCCCGCCTTTTTCACGGCTAAACATATAAACAAAGGCTCTCGGCAGGTTAAAAAGTTGAATCAGTTTTAGCCGAAAAGTGAAATAGATCCCGACGCCAGAGATTAGTATCAGTAACGGCGGTCCCCAAATAAAATGCTTAATACTATTTAGAAAAGTGTCGATCGACATTTGATATTCCTCGTAAAAAATGCTTACAAGGAAAGAAAAGAAATCCCCCTAGCCCCTTTTTCAAAGGGGCTAGGATCTGTGCCATTTGCAAGATCTAAAGCGAATATGACCGCTTGTTGAAACCTTTTCTCCCCTGTCCTTTTGCCTGAGCGTTTCACGGCATTTGCCATTTTCGCCTTCGGCGGCCAATACGTAATTGACTCTCTCCAAGGGTTCGTCCAATAGCTGTCCTCGCTGTTGCACCTGAAAGAGTTTACCTCGTCGGTGTGGGGTACTCCCCACTCTCCAGCTATCTTCATCCGAACATTTTCTTTTTTCTGTGAAATAAATGAAAAAAGCGCTGCGGATTCTAGCAACTCTTTTTCATTCGTCAATATGCTAACTTGATAAATATCAAGTGACTCCGAATTATCCTTGCAGTAAACTTTCATTCCCAAAACAAGGAGTGGAAATATGTTTTACAAATGGCTACTTGCCTTCAAAAAACCCAGCAATCAATTATGGGTAACATCAACCTATTGGACGATCGTTACCGTCATTTTCGTGTTCTCACTCCGCTTAGGGGCGAGAACATTAAAAGCAGATATTCTTCCTGACATTACACAAGAAACCCTTGATAGCCTACTTAACGTTGTTGCTTCTAGTATGCTCGCCGTGAGTACTTTCTCTCTCTCGATTATGGTGTCAGCATTTGCTGCAGCTGCCAATAGTGCAACACCAAGAGCGATTGATTTAGTCATGGATGACAGAAGTACCCGTACCGCAATCAGCAGTTTTATCTGTGCATTTATCTATGCAATCATTGCTAAAACCGCATTAGGCATGGGTTTTTATGAACAAAACGGACGCTTTGTGCTTTTCATTAGCACTGTAGCCGTTCTCGTCTATTTGATCGTAACCTTAATCCGTTGGGTTTATACCCTATCCCAACTAGGACGTTTAGGAAATACACTCACGAAAATCCATCATGCTGCGGAACAATCGCTTACACAATACCGCAAATCACCAACAATGGGGGCTGCACTCTCTTTTCAACCAACGCTCAATATGGAGCCAGTGAAAGCAGAACATTCAGGCTATCTTACTCACATTGATATGCAGACACTGCAACGTCTTGCGGAGAAATCTGAAAGCCAGATCCATATTGATCTTCGCCCAGGTGAGCTGATCACACCAGATACTACTCTGTGTTTTGTTGAAGGTGGAATTGAAGAACACAAGCAAATACAAAACTGCTTCGTATTCTCACAAGAAAGAACCTTTGCACAAGATCCTGCTTGGGCATTTATTGTACTAAGTGAAGCCGCACAACGCGCATTATCCCCTGCGGTGAATGACCCAGGTACCGCAATCAATGTGATGGCAATAATGATGTCTTTACTACTCAATGATACCGAAACTGAACAGGAAAAAGCTGAATACGATCGCCTTTCAATTCGTCCATTAGACTGCAAAGAGCTAATTCGGGATGGCTTTGCCCCGATTTCTCGTGACGGTGCAGGCATTTTGGAGGTCAATCTTGTGATGCAAAAAGTACTGGCCGGCATTTGGCGAAATGTGCCTGAAAAAGAGATTGCGGAGGCGGCGTTGACAATGGCAAGCCAATCCCTTGAACGTGCAAAACAAACTATTGCCTTTGAGCCTGAAGTCGCCTTATTGACCGAAAAACACCAAACACTATTTAAGTCATGCTAAAAACAGAACAGACCGCTTACAAGCGGTCAGATTCTATAAAAATGTTGCAAAACGAAAAAGCGATTTATTTGAAAATAAATCGCTTTGTGTTTTATTGATGAGAACGACACTATTCGCCGTAATACGCCTTAGTGAGAATTGCCTCCATGTCTTCCACCATCGCTAAACGTGGGTTGGCAGGGGTGCATTGATCTTCAAAGGCGAGCAAGGCAAGCTCTTTGCGGGCGGCTAAAAATGCTTGCTCGTCCACGCCTTGTTCACGTAAAGACATCTTAATGCCGCAAGCCTTGGCAAGTTCAGCTACGGCTTTGGCATAAGATTCCACTCCTTCCGCTGGCGTTGCCGCTGGTAAACCGAGCATTCTAGCAATGTCTTGATATTTTTCGTCCGCTTTATAGTGATTATACTTCGGCCATGTTGCCACTTTGGTTGGACGAGTGCCGTTATAACGAATCACGTGCGGCATTAAAATTGCGTTAGTTCTACCGTGAACAGTGTGGAAACGTCCACCGATTTTGTGAGCCATTGAGTGATTGATCCCCAAGAATGCATTCGCAAATGCCATTCCCGCAATGGTTGAGGCGTTATGCATCCGCTCACGAGCCTCAGGATCAGCTTCTTTCACCGATTTTTCAAGGAATTGGAATACTAATTTGATCGCCTGCAACGCTAAGCCGTCGGTGTAGTCATTTGCCACTGTTGACACATACGCTTCTGTTGCATGAGTTAGCACATCCAAACCCGTATCGGCAGCAATATGTGCAGGCACGGTCATCACTAACGCAGGATCGACAATCGCAATAGTTGGCGTGAGCGAGTAGTCGGCGATTGGGTATTTCTTATTGCCTTCGGTAATTACCGCAAATGGCGTCACTTCTGAACCCGTTCCCGATGTGGTTGGAATACAGACAAACTTCGCTTTGCGACCTAACTGCGGGAATTTGAACGCCCGTTTGCGAATATCCATAAATTTCTGTACGAGATCGCGGAAATCGACTTCAGGCTGTTCATAGAATAACCACATCACTTTTGCTGCATCCATCGGCGAGCCGCCACCAAGTGCGATAATAGTGTCTGGTTGGAAGCTGCGCATCAATTCGGTACCACGACGCACGGTTTCAATAGATGGATCAGGCTCCACATCAGCGAACAGTTGGTAGGTGACTTTATTTTTGCGTAAGCGTAACTGCTCAGCGATTTTCTCAACAAACCCCAGATCAACCATGGCACGGTCAGTCACAATCATCACACGTTCAACATCTTTCATTGACTTGATGTACTGAATGGAATCTCGTTCAAAGTAGATTTTGGATGGTACTTTAAACCACTGCATATTGTTTCTCCTTCTGCCCACACGTTTGATATTCAAGAGATTGACCGCACTCACGTTGTTACCAACGGAATTTTTGCCGTAAGAACCGCAACCAAGCGTAAGTGATGGTAAGAACGAGTTATACACATCGCCGATGCCGCCGAAAGTGGATGGCGAATTCCAAATCACACGGATCGCCTTCACTCGCTCACCAAAAGTTTTCGCTAGCTGTGCATCTTTGGTATGAATCGCTGCCGAGTGCCCTAAACCGTGGAAATTAACCATTTGCTCCGCCAACGAAATGCCTTCTTCTTGGCTATGGGAAGTGAGTAACGCCAACACGGGGGAGAGCTTTTCACGAGTAAGCGGTTCTTTTTCGCCCACTTCTTTACATTCCGCCAGTAAGATATTGGTATTTTTCGGCACAGAAAAGCCCGCTTGTTCTGCAATCCAAGCCGCCGGTTTTCCAACCACGGCGGAATTTAATTTCGCCCCAGAGCAGCTCATTTTGTCGGCTTTATCGACCCCGAAAATATATTTTTCAAGCATCGCTTTCTCTTTTTTATTGACAAGATAGACCCCGTAAGACTGCATTTCTTTGATGAAATCAGCATAGATCTCTTTATCCACAATCGCCGCTTGCTCAGAAGCACAGATCATCCCGTTATCAAAGGATTTAGACATCACAATGTCGTACACCGCTTGTTTGAGATCTGCTGATTTTTCGACATAAGCAGGGACATTGCCCGCCCCTACGCCCAAGGCTGGTTTACCGCAGGAGTAGGCGGCCTCCACCATTGCGTTTCCGCCAGTTGCAAGAATGGTTGCAATGCCAGGGTGTTTCATGAGTAAAGATGTGCCTTCCATTGACGGCGTTTCAATCCATTGGACACAATGCTCTGGAGCGCCTGCAGAAACAGCCGCATCACGTACAATACGAGCCGCGTGAGCAGAACATTGTTGGGCAGAAGGATGGAATGCAAAAACGATTGGGTTACGCGTTTTGAGAGCGATTAACGCTTTGAAAATAGTGGTGGACGTCGGGTTGGTAGTTGGAGTAATGCCGCACACCACACCCACAGGGTCGGCAATTTCGGTAATGCCTGTCACGTCATCTTCGCTGATCACGCCAACCGTTTTCAAATGCCGCATATTATTCACCACATATTCGCAGGCAAACAGGTTTTTGGTGGCTTTATCTTCAAACACCCCCCGCCCCGTTTCTTCAACAGCGTGGAGTGCTAAAGCACCGTGCTGATCGAGTGCAGCAACGGAGGCTTTTGCCACGATAAAATCGACTTGTTCTTGGTCAAGTAAACGGAACTGTTCCAAGGCTTTCAAGCCATTTTCAACCAGTTGATTGACTTCTGCTTGAGCATCATAAACCGCATCGTTTTTTGCATTGTGAGCCATAATGTTTTCCTTTAAAAAATAATTTAACTAATGAAATTATTATCTATTTGGAGTGAAATTACTGCAAAAACCGAACAAATTCAGCTCAATTTATGATCTACATCAACTTTTTGAGAACCATTATCAACAAATTAAATTTAACCAAACAATTTACTAACAAATTTAAAGTAATTATCACCCAACAAGCGGTCACTTTCGTCTGATCTTTTGCGATTTGCAAAACATTCCGTGGAACCGACCGCTTGTGATGCTTACTTCGCCAGAATCCCCTTGGCACAAGCCGCTGCAGACGACCATGCCCATTGGAAATTATAGCCACCAAGCCAGCCTGTCACATCTAATACTTCACCGATAAAATAGAGCCCTTCAACCTGTTTTGCTTCCATTGTTTTTGATGAAATGTAATCGGTATCTACTCCGCCCATTGTTACTTCGGCGGTGCGGTAGCCTTCTGTGCCGTTTGGTAGAAAATGCCAATGATGAATAAACTGTTCGAGCTGTTGCAGATCAGCTTTAGTCAGTTGAGCAATCACTTTATCTTGCAAAAGATGTTGCTCGAACCACAGCTCGACTAATTTTTTAGGAAAATGACGATTTAAGACTGTTTTTAGCTGTAATTTTGGCGAAGATTGACGAAGTTCTTGCACAATTTCAACAATATTTTCACTTGGCAATAAGTCGATTTCCACACTTTCGCCCATCTCCCAATAATTAGAAATCTGCAAAATAGCAGGCCCTGACAAGCCTCGATGGGTAAACAACATTTGATTTGTGAAGGTTTGATTACGATTACTCACACTCACAGGCAGGGCTATGCCCGATAAACTCGCAAAAGGCTTATCGCTCTCTTTCCAAGTAAAAGGCACAAGACTGGCACGCACTGGCACAACGGGAATGCTAAATTGCTCCGCCACTTTGTAGCCAAAAGGCGATGCCCCTAGCCCTGACATCGACAATCCCCCCGTTGCAATCACTAAATTTTCCGTTTGATAGGTTTCACTAGCGGTCTGAATTTCAAAGTTTTTTACAAATTTTTCAATAGAAACGACCGCTTGTCGCAGCACGATATCCACTTTGCCTTTTGCACATTCGGCTTGAAGTAGATCGACAATCTGCTGCGAACTTTCATCGCAAAAAAGTTGCCCCAATTCCTTCTCGTGATAAGCGATCCCATAGCTTGCCACCAGTGAAATGAAATCCCAGTTGGTGTAGCGAGAAAGGGCAGATTTCACAAAATGCGGATTTTGGCTCAGATAATGCTTGGGAGTAACATCCAGATTGGTGAAATTGCAAAAACCACCGCCAGACATCAAAATTTTGCGCCCAATTTTCTTACCGTTATCCAACACTGCAACAGACTTGCCCGCCTGACCTAATTGCGC